>JBBQMH010000004.1:0-70962 GCA_038328755.1 Candidatus Limnocylindrales bacterium | reverse complement strand
CAGGTCGTGACTGCCCAGCTGGCCGCCAAGCTGATCGGCACCCACGACATCAAGACGCGCGGCGAAGTCCGTGGCGGCGGTGCCAAGCCGTATCGCCAGAAGGGCACGGGTCGCGCCCGCCAGGGCACCCGGTCCGCGCCGCACTTCCGAGGTGGTGGGGCCGTGTTCGGTCCACATCCGCGCTCCTACGAGCAGCGACTGCCAAAGAAGATGCGTCGCCTGGCCCTGCGCGGTGCGCTGACGGCCAAGTTCGGAGACGAGGCGATCCGCGTCGTGGACTCGTTCGCCATGGACCAGATCAGGACGAAGGACTTCCTCGGGGTCATGGCCGCGCTCAACGCGACTGGCCGGATCCTGGTGGTGGCGCCGACTGCCAATGATCAGCTCCGGCTGTCCGCTCGGAACCTGCCGACGGTCGTCGTCATCCTGGCCGACTCGCTCAACGTCGTCGACCTCATCAAGGCGGACACGATCGTGATCGAGCAGCCAGCCCTCGCCCGCATGGAGGAGGTGTACCTGTGAGCGCCCTCAGCGCTCCCGAAATCATCCTCCGACCAGTCATCAGCGAGAAGTCGATCGACATGGCGGGCCGCGGCAAGTACACCTTTGCCGTCCATACCGACGCCAACAAGATCCAGATCAAGGCGGCCATCGAGGAGCTGTACAAGACGGACAAGGTCACCGTGGTGGCTGTGAACGTCGTGACGAAGCAGCCCGGAACGAAGATCACCGGAACCCGGCGCGGGCGGACGACCGGCCGCATCTCGGGTTGGCGCAAGGCCATCGTGACCCTGGCCCCCGGCCAGAAGATCCAGTTCTTCGAGGGGGTGTAGGCATGCCGCTTCGCAGCTACAAGGCCACCTCGCCCGGTATGCGGCAGATGACTCGCTCGACCTTCGAGGAGATCACCACCGACAAGCCGTACAAGCCGCTCATGGAGCCGCAGACCCGCGGGTCCGGGCGCAACAACGCCGGTCGACTGACCGTCCGCCATCGTGGCGGCGGCGAAAAGCAGCACTACCGCCGGATTGACTTCAAGCGCGACAAGTTCGGCGTGCCGGCGCGCGTCGCGACGGTCGAGTACGACCCGAACCGCTCCGCGCGGATCGGTCTCCTTCACTACCGCGACGGTGAGAAGCGCTACATGCTCCTGCCGCACGGCATGAAGGTGGGCGACGTGGTCCTGTCTGGCCCTGAGGCCGAGGCGCGCGTCGGTAATGCCCTGCCGATCGCCAAGATCCCGCTCGGCACCACCATCCACAACATCGAGCTCGTGCCCGGCAAGGGCGGCCAGATCGTCAGGTCGGCCGGCGTGTCGGCTCAGCTCCTCGCCAAGGAAGGGGACATGGCGCAGGTGCGCCTGCCCTCGGGTGAGGTTCGTCGGGTCAGCATTCGCTGCATGGCCACGGTCGGCCAGGTCGGCAACATCGAGCACGAGAACCAGAACATCGGCAAGGCTGGCCGCGCCCGCCACATGGGCCAGCGCCCTGAGGTCCGCGGTGTGGTCATGAACCCGCGCGACCATCCCCACGGCGGTGGCGAGGGCAAGTCCCCGACGGGGATGCCGCCCAAGACACCGTGGGGCAAGCCTGCCATGGGATATCGGACCCGGCGTGGCAAGACCACAAGTCGACTGATCGTCCGCTCTCGGCACCGGAAGTAGGGGGGAGGTAGAGAATGTCCCGTTCAATCAAGAAGGGCCCGTTCATCGAGGCCCGCCTCCTCGGCCGGATCGAGGAAATGAACCGCCGCAGCGAGAAGAAGGTTGTCAAGACCTGGTCCCGCGCATCGGTCATCTTCCCGACCTTCATCGGCCATACGGTCGCCGTCTACAACGGCCGCAAGCACGTCCCGGTCTACGTGACCGAGAACATGGTTGGCCACCGGTTTGGTGAGTTCGCCCCCACCCGCACGTATCGCGGGCACGGCAAGCACACCGATCGGTCGGCGAGCCCGAAGTAGGAGCGGCCCACCGTGCGTGTATCCGCAACCGCCAAGTACCTCCGGGGCTCCACCCGGAAGGCCCGCCTGATCGTTCAGGCGATCAAGGGCCGTCCCGTCGAGGAGGCCGCCGCCGCGCTCCGCTTCATGCCTCAGCACGCCGCCAAGGACGTTGCCAAGGTGCTGAAGAGCGCAACGGCCAATGCAGAGAACAACCTGAACATGGCTGCCGACGAGCTGATCGTCCTCGACGCCCGGGCGGACGAGGGACCCGCGATCAAGCGCTGGCGGCCACGAGCCCAGGGTCGGGCGTTTCCGATCCACAAGCCCCAGACGCACATCACCGTGACCGTCGGAAACCGGGAGGCCTGATCGATGGGACATAAGGTCCACCCGTACGGCTTCCGCCTCGGGGTAACGCGCACGTGGACGGCCAAGTGGTTCCACGTCAAGGAATACACCGCCCTCCTCCAGGAGGACATCACCATCCGCCGGCTCGTCGAGCAGCGGCTCGCCAACGCGAGCGTCAGCGGCCTCGAGATCGAACGGAACTTCGGCCAGGTGACCGTCACGGTTCACACGGCGAAGCCTGGCATCGTGATCGGCAAGGGCGGACAGAACGTCGAGATTCTGCGCCAGCAGATCACCGGCCTGACCAAGCGCAAGGTCAAGCTGGAAATCAAGGAGATCCGTCAGCCGGAGCTCGACGCCTACCTCGTGGCGATGAACATCAGCCAGCAGCTGAGCCGACGCATCGCCTTCAAGAAGGCCATCAAGCAGTCCATCCAGCGATCCATGAAGGCTGGTGCCAAGGGCGTCAAGATCATGGTCTCGGGACGCCTCGGAGGCGCCGAGATGGGCCGTCGAGAGTGGGACAAGGAAGGCCGCATCCCGCTCGGGACGCTCCGGGCGGACATCAGCTACGGGCAGGTTCACGCTCACACGACCTACGGCCGGATCGGCGTCAAGGTCTGGATCTACCGCGGCGACTTCGCACCCGAACGCCAGCCCGCGCCGGCCGCGTCGATCGGACAGGGGGCCTAGACGATGCTTCTTCCGAAGCGCGTCAAGCACCGCAAGGTCATGCGCGGTCGCATGTCCGGACAGGCCAAGGGCGGCCACTATGTCGCCTTCGGTGAGTACGGGCTGGCCACGCTGGAACCCGCCTGGATCACGAGCCGCCAGATCGAGGCGGCCCGGCGCGCAATGACCCGATCGGTCAAGCGCGGTGGCAAGATCTGGATCCGGGTCTTCCCTGACAAGCCAGTGACCAAGAAGCCAGCCGAGACCCGGATGGGTTCCGGCAAGGGCGCGCCCGACCATTGGGTCGCGGTCGTGAAGCCCGGGCGGATCCTCTTCGAGATGGCCGGGGTCGGCCGCGAGGAGGCCACCGAGGCCATGCGTCTCGCGAGCCACAAGCTTCCCGTGGCGACGCGCGTCATCATCAAGGAGATCGCAGTGACGGAGGGAACCGATGACTGACATCGGAAAAGTCCGTGAGCTGTCCGACTCCGAGCTCGAGCAGGCGCTTCGCGATGCGAAGCAGGACCTCTGGAGCGCCCGGTTCGCACTGTCCACCCGACAGCTGAATGACACGAGCACGATTCCGCAGACCCGACGCCGGATTGCCCGGATCCTGACGGTCCAGCGCGAGCGGCTCACCCCGCAGGCGGCGTCGACCACCAGCAAGTCGGCGTGAGGAATTCGACCATGCAAACACCAGTGACTCCCGAACGCGGCCAGCGCAAGACCAAGACCGGTCGCGTCGTCAGCGACAAAATGGACAAGACGATTGTCGTGTCCGTTGAACGCCTGGCGCAGCACCGCCTCTACAAGCGCGTCATTCGCCTGTCAACCAAGTTCAAGGCTCACGACGAGACGAACAGCGCCCACGTTGGCGACACCGTTCTGATCGAGGAGTCTCGGCCCCTGTCGGCAACGAAGCGATGGCGTCTCGTGAGTGTCGTTCAGCGCGCCGGTGACCACGGCTCGACGGCCGACATGGTCGCCGACGAGGCTGCCGTCTCCGAAGCGATCCACGGCTCGGCTCATCCGGGCCGTGTACGCCATGAGGACTCCGAGGGCGCCGACGCCGACGCCACTGACGCCGCAGACGCGGCCGGGGAGGATGCGTGATCCAGCCGCAGTCGCGCTTGAAGTGCGCCGACAACACCGGCGCCCGCACCATCCAGTGCATCCGGGTGATGGGTCGTTCCCTCAAGACCACGGCCGGTGTCGGTGACGTGATCATCGCCAGCGTCAAGCAGGCGATTCCGAACGCCGCCGTCAAGAAGGGCGATGTCGTCCGAGCGGTGATCGTCCGGACCGCCAAGGAATACGGACGCCCCGACGGCAGCTATATCCGCTTTGACGAGAATGCCGCCGTCCTCATCAACAACCAGGGCAATCCCCGAGGGACGCGCATCTTCGGACCGGTTGCCCGCGAACTGCGAGACCGTAACTACATGAAGATCGTCTCGCTCGCCCCGGAGGTGCTGTGATGGCCCGGGTCTACGAGCATGGCCGCCCGACCCGGGTCCCAGAGATCCGTCGAGGGGACACGGTCGTCGTCATCGCCGGCAAGGACCTTGGAAAGCGCGGCAAGGTGGAGCGGGTGATCCGCCGCACAGCCAGCGCCTCGGCCCTCCGCGTGCCGTTCCGTCGTGGTACCAACACGAGCGGGACGACCGTTGTCGTCGAAGGTCTCAATATCGCCAAACGACACACCAAGCCGCGGCAGAGCGCCGGCCGGACGGACCGCGTGCCAAAGGTCCAGCAGGGCGGCATCCTCGAGATCGCGATGCCTCTCGACGTTTCCAAGGTCATGGTGGTCTGCCCCAGCTGTGACACGCCGACCCGGATCGGACACGCGACCCTTGAAGATGGTCACCGCATCCGGACCTGTGCTCATTGCGGCAAGGCGCTGGAGGTGACGGCATGATTGCCAGCAACCTCCGGGACCGCTACCAGGCCGACGTCGTGCCGGGCCTCCAGAAGCAGTTCAGCTACGTCAATCCGATGCAGGTGCCGCGACTCGAGAAGATCGTCGTGAACATCGGCCTCGGCGAGGCGTTGACCAACGCCAAGGCCGTCGATGCGGCCGTCAAGGACCTTGCCCAGATCGCCGGCCAGAAGCCGATCGTGACGAAGGCCAAGCGCTCGATCGCCCAGTTCCGCGTGCGGACGGGTAACCCGATCGGCGTCAAGGTCACCCTGCGTGGCCAGCGGATGTGGGACTTCCTCGAGCGGTTCACGCTCCTGGCATTGCCCCGTATCCGGGACTTCCGCGGCGTGCCAGGTCGGTCGTTCGACGGGCGTGGCAATTACACCATCGGGCTCAGGGAGCAAATTGCATTCCCGGAGGTCGATTACGACAAGGTTGACCGTCTCCGCGGAATGGAGATCACCATCGTGACAACGGCAAAGACCGACGAGGAGTCCCGGCGAATGCTGGAACTGCTCGGCATGCCGTTCGCCTCGTAGGCGCGGGGAGGAGACCATGGCCAAGAAATCGATGATCGCAAAGGCGAAGCGAACGCCGAAGTTCCCCGTCCGCGGCTACCACCGCTGTACGGTCTGCGGACGGCCGCGGGCATTCATGCGCCGGTTCGCACTTTGCCGTATCTGCTTCCGGGAGCGCGCCCTCGTCGGCGAGCTGCCGGGCGTCACAAAGTCGAGCTGGTAGGAAGCCGATGAACATTTCCGATCCAATCGCCGACATGCTCACCCGGGTGCGCAACGCCTCGCGGGCGCGCCATCTCGAGGTGGCCGTTCCGGCATCGCGGACCAAACGGGAAATCGCCCGAATCCTCAAGACCGAGGGCTTCATTGCCGAGTGGACCGAGGAGCAGGCGGGGCCGGGCACCGTCATCCGGATGACGCTCAAGTATGTCGACGGCAAGGTGCCGGTCGTCTCGGGCCTGAAACGAATCAGCAAGCCCGGTCTGCGTGTGTACGCGGGCAAGACCGACATTCCGCGCGTCCTGGGTGGACTAGGTATCGTTATCGTCAGCACGAGCCAGGGGATCATGACCGGCGCGCAGGCTCGCAAGGCTCAGCTCGGCGGCGAAGTCCTGGCCTTCGTCTGGTAGGCCGACGATGTCACGTATCGGACGCCTTCCCGTTCCCGTGCCAAGCGGCGTCGATGTCACCATCGACGGCTCTCACGTCACGGTCAAGGGGCCCAAGGGCACACTAAATCGAACGCTTCACCCCGAGATGCTGGTGTCTCGCGAGGACGCGACGATCGTCGTCGCCCGCCCAAGCGAACAGAAGATGCACAAGCAGCTCCACGGGCTGACGCGAACGCTCGTGAACAACATGGTCGTTGGCGTGACGACGGGGTACCGCAAGGGCCTCGAGATCACCGGGGTCGGCTATCGAGCCGTTCTCGTCGGCCAGAAGCTCCAGCTCAGCCTGGGCTACAGCCACACGATCGAGATCGACCCGCCGGTCGGCATCAGCTTCGAGGTGGAGACACCGACGCGGCTCGCCGTCGTGGGTATCGACAAGGAACTCGTCGGACAGGTGGCCGCAAAGGTGCGAGCCACCCGCAAGCCGGAGCCCTACAAGGGCAAGGGTGTGCGGTACGCCGGCGAGGTGATCCGCCGCAAGGCCGGCAAGGCCGGCAAGGTCGGCGGAAAGAAGTAGGAATCAGAGGACGATAAGGATGACGCAGGTCGCCAGCCGCGGCGCCGCACGACGCAAGCGCCACGAACGGATTCGCCTCCACCTGGAGGGGGGTCCTGAGCGCCCGCGCCTTGCGGTCTTCCGGAGCATCAATCACATCTACGCCCAGGTCATCGACGACACGTCGGGCCGTACGCTTGCTGCCGCATCGTCCCTGGAGAAGGAGCTTCGCTCCTCGACCGGGACGAAGTCGCAGGGGGCGGCGGCGGTCGGCCAGCTTCTCGCCTCGCGCGCGAAGTCGGCTGGCGTCGAACGTGTGGTCTTCGACCGCGCAGGGTATCGATATCACGGGCGCGTCAAATCGCTCGCCGAAGCGGCCCGCGAGGCCGGACTCGACTTCTAAGGAGCTGACGTGGCACGAATCGATCCGAACAAGCTGTCGCTCGAAGAGCGCGTCGTCCAGATCAACCGGGTGGCCAAGGTCGTCAAGGGCGGCCGGCGCTTCAGCTTCAGCGCGGTCATCGTCGTCGGTGATGGTGCGGGCCACGTCGGGGTCGGTCTCGGCAAGGCCGGCGAAGTTCCCGAGGCGATCCGAAAGGGCGTCGAGGACGCCAAGAAGAACCTGATCCGGATCCCCATGGTCGGGACGACCATCCCGCACGAGATCAAGGTCGAATACTCCGCCAGCAGCGTCCTGCTCAAGCCTGCCTCGCAGGGCACCGGCGTGGTCGCCGGCGGCTCCGTTCGCGCGGTCGTCGAGTCGGCAGGTATCCGCGACATCCTTTCGAAGGTCCACGGGTCGACCAACCCCGTGAACGTCACCCGGGCGACGCTCGAGGCCCTCCGCAGCCTTCATTCGGCCGAGGAGCTTGGTGCCCGTCGCGGCGTCGTCCTCCGCAGCCGGATCGCGGGCCAGCCCGCCGGGGAGACCAGCCGTGCCCGGTAAGATCCGCGTCACCCAGGTCAAGAGCACGATCGGGCATATCGCCCGCAACCGCGCCACTGTCCGGGCCCTGGGCCTGCACAGGATTGGCAGCACGGTCGTCGTCGCGGACAACGACGCGACCCGCGGCATGGTCCGTCAGGTCCGGTTTCTCGTGTCCGTCGAGGAGCTCGGAGCCGCCGAGTCCCAGGAGAAGGAATGAAGCTGCACGATCTCCGGCCCGCGCCGGGTTCTCACCCCAAGAAGCGCCGGGTCGGCCGCGGAATCGCAGCCGGTCAGGGCAAGACGGCTGGACGCGGCACCAAGGGCCAGAAGGCCCGAGCCGGCGGCAAGATCCCGGTCTGGTTCGAAGGCGGCCAGACTCCACTCCATGTCCGCATTCCGAAGCTTCGTGGCTTCAAGAACCCTTTCAAGATCGACTACGAAGTCGTCAACATCGGGGCGATTGACGCGCTGATCGAGCGCGGGGTCCTCGAGCCGGGAGACATGCCTGGCGCCAAGAAGTCCAAGGCAGCAGCGCCGATGACCGTGAACCAGGAGGTCCTGCGCGCTGCCGGCCTGGTCCGGAGCCTGAAGAAGCCCATGAAGATCCTGGGCCACGGCGAGATCCGGGCCGCGCTGTTCGTCGTTGCCGATGCGATCACTGCGTCGGCGCGCGCGAAGATCGAGGCGGCGGGCGGATCTGTTTCCATCCTTGAAGTCCCGACCGCGGCGTATGCCGCGCTTGGCCTCGCGGACGACGCGCCCGCCGATTCCACCCCTGCCGACGACACACCCGCGGATCCCGCACCGGAACCATCGATGGCCGAAGCGGATCCTGGCGCGCCGGGCGACGCCTCCGCGGACGAATCTTCCGCTGACGCATCCGAAGCTGACGCGACGGACGCCTGACCGTGTTCGAGTCCCTGCTCAATGCCTTCCGCGCGCCCGATATCCGGCGCCGGCTGCTGTTCGTCCTGGGGATCCTGATCGTCTATCGCCTGCTAGCCCAGGTCCCGCTCCCGGGCGTGGATCGAACGCAACTCGCGGCCTTCTTCGAACGGAATACCGCGTTCGGGGTCATCGACCTGTTCGCAGGCGGTGGCCTGTCGCAGTTGTCCGTGGTGGGCCTCGCGATGAACCCGTACATCAATGCGTCGATCATCATGCAGCTGATGCAGGGCGTCATTCCGTCGCTCCAGGCTCTCAGCAAGGAAGGCGAGTACGGACGCCAGAAGCTCAACCAGTACACCCGCTACCTGACGATCCCGATGGCCATGCTCCAGGCCTTCGGCATCCTGTCGGCGCTGAACGCGGACGGCATCATCGTCGGCGGCTTCGGGCTCGGCAACGCGATGTCGTGGGTCCAGATGGTGTCCATGACGGCCGGCGCCGTGATCCTGATGTGGCTCGGCGAGCTCATCACCGAGAAGGGGATCGGCAACGGTATCAGCTTCATCATCTTTGCCGGCATCGTCAGCCGCGCCCCGGCGGCCGTGAGCGGCCTGCTCGGCGGGGGTAACCAGATCCGCGACATCGTGCTCTTCGCGGTCCTGGCGATCGTGGCTGTCGGCGTCATCATCTACATCCAGGAAGGCCAGCGCCGGATCCCGATCCAGTACGCCAGTCGCGTCCGGGGACGGCGGATGTATCAGGGTGGCCAGACCTTCCTGCCCCTTCGGGTGAACCTGGCAGGAGTCATTCCGATCATCTTCGCCGTCTCCATCCTCCAGTTCCCGGCCCAGCTTGCCCTGTACTTCTCGTACTCCGCGGTCCAGGGTGTTCGGGACGTGGCGACTGCCATCGCAGGGTTCCTGTCCTCGACGACGCCCCAGTACGCCTTGCTGTACTTCCTCCTGACGATTGGATTCACCTACTTCTACACCGCGTTCACCTTCAAACCCGATGAGACCGCCGAACAGCTCCGCAAGAACGGCGGGTTCATCCCGGGAATCCGGCCGGGTCGACCGACGCAGGATTATCTCGCCCGGGTCGTGTCCCGGATCACGCTGGCCGGGGCACTCTTCCTGGGAACGGTCGCCGTCGCCCCCGTGCTGGCAGGCGTGCTCGACCCGTCCCTCCAGGGCTTTGCCCTTGGCGGAACCGGCCTGCTCATCGTCGTGTCGGTGGTGGTCGAGACGATGAAGCAGATCGAGGCCCAACTGATGATGAGGAACTACGAGGGCTTCATCCGGTGATCATCGTCGTGCTGCTCGGCGCCCCAGGCGCCGGGAAGGGCACGCAGGCGGCGGTGCTTGCGGACCGCCTCGAGATCCCGCACATCGCGACCGGGGATCTGTTCCGTCGCGCGATCCGCGAGGAGACGCCGGTCGGCCTCGAGGCGAGGAGCTACATCGATGCAGGGCAGCTCGTCCCTGACGAGGTCACGATCCGCATGCTCGAGGAGCGTCTCCGCCAGCCGGACGCAGAAGATGGCGCGATCCTCGACGGTTTTCCCCGGACGGCCATCCAGGCCACTTCGCTCGACGAGTTCCTGGCCGCGCATGATGCAGCCGTCAACGCCGCCTTGTTGATCGACGTGCCTGCCGAGGACCTCGTGGAGCGACTGTCCGGCCGGCGTGTCTGCCAGGCAAACGGGCACCTGTTCCACGTCACGCTCCACCCGCCGGCCGTGGCCGGCCGATGCGACGTCGACGGGTCCCCCCTGATCCAGCGCACCGACGACACGCCGGAAACGATCCGGGCTCGGCTGAGCGGTACCCTCGACGATCTGTCCGATGTCGAGGCGCATTACCGGCGCACCTCGGCGCTCCGGATCGTCGACGGGCGACACTCGATCCGGGACGTATCGGCCGGGCTCCTTGCGGCGCTTGGCTACGGCGACGCCGCGCCCACCGGACTGGCCTGATCCGGGCATGGTGTCACGCAAGTCGAAGCGCGAGATCGAGAAGATGCGGGTCGCGGGACGGGTCGTCGCAGAGGTCCTCGCGCTCGTGGAGTCGGAGCTCAAGCCCGGCATCTCGACCGGCTATCTCGACCGGCTCGCCGAACAGCACATCCGCGCTTCACGTGGAACGCCTTCCTTCATGGGCTATCTCGGGGGCGGGAAATACGGCAAGGGGTCACAGGCCTTCCCTGCCAGCACCTGCATCTCGATTGATCACGAAGTCGTGCACGGCATCCCCGGCGACCGGGTGATTCGCTCGGGCCAGCTCGTGTCCGTCGACGTCGGAGCCATCGTCGATGGCTGGCATGGCGACGCCGCCCGGACGTTCATCGTCGGGCAGGTGGATGACGCGACCAGAGAGCTCGTCGAGGCGACCCGCCTGGCCATGATGGCCGGGATTGCGGCGGCGCTGCCGGGGCATCGAGTCGGCGACATATCGGCCGCGGTCGAGGATGTCGGCAAGCACGCTGGCCTGGGAATCGTCCGGCAGTTCGTTGGCCACGGCATCGGGACCGACATGCACGAGGATCCGCAGGTCCCGAACTACCGAACCGGCTACCGCGGGCTCGAGTTGCAGCCGGGCATGTGCCTCGCGATAGAGCCGATGTTCACCATTGGCAGCAGCGAGGTCGAGCTCCTGCCCGACCACTGGACCGTGGTGACCGCGGACGGCTCGCTGGCCGCGCATTTCGAGCACACGATCGCCGTGACCGAGCACGGCCCGGAGATCCTGACGACCATATGACTACCGTCTTGCCCCGAGTGGCCAGTTTCTGATACGCTACGCGTTCGTGTGTCGGCCCGCCGGGCCGGCACTCGCCGCGAGAAAGGGATCCTGCACCGCCCGTGGCAAAGCGAGATGCAATCGAGGTTGAAGGTACGGTTCTCGAACCGCTTCCGAATACCATGTTTGCCGTCGAGCTCGAGAACGGCCACCGCGTGTTGGCCCATATCTCCGGCAAGCTTCGGATGAACTTCATCCGCATCCTGCCGGGGGACCGCGTTCGGGTCGAACTTTCTCCGTACGACCTGACACGGGGTCGCATCACCTACCGGCTGAAGTAGCCAGATACCGCCCGGCTGCCCTGGCAGCCCTAATCTTCGAGGATCCGTTGAAAGTCAGAGCTTCCATCAAGGCGCGCTGCGACAACTGCAAAGTGATTCGCCGCCACGGAACCGTGATGGTCATCTGCACCAACCCAAAGCACAAGCAACGGCAGGGGTAGCAGTCCGATGGCACGCATCGCCGGCATCGACATTCCACGCGAGAAGCGCGTTGAAATTGCGCTTACCTATGTCTTCGGAATCGGACTGCCCACCGCTCAGAAGATCCTGACCCAGACGAACGTCAACGGTGACACTCGTGTCCGGGATCTGACCGAGGAGCAGGTCAACCGCCTCCGGGAGCTCATCGATCGGCGCTTCAAGGTCGAGGGTGACCTCCGACGCGAGGTAGCCCTCAACGTCAAGCGACTCATCGAGATCGGCTCATACCGCGGACTCCGCCATCGGCGGAACCTCCCGGTCCGTGGGCAGCGAACGAAGACCAACGCCCGACAGCGACGCGGACCAAAGAAGACGGTCGGCGCCCGCCGCAAGGCCACCAAGTAATGACGAGGGATCGCGAATCGTATGGCTGAACGGAAGCGGGCCGTCAAGCAGCGCCGCCGAGAGAAGAAGAACGTCCCCCAGGGGCACGTTCACGTCCAGGCGTCGTTCAACAACACGATCATCACCATCACTGATCTCACCGGCGCGGTGATCAGCTGGGGCTCCTCCGGCGTGGCCGGCTTCAAGGGTTCTCGCAAGAGCACGCCCTACGCTGCCGCCATGTCCGCCGAGATCGCCGCCCGCAAGGCGATGGAGCACGGCATGCGCCAGGTCGAGGTCTACGTGAAGGGACCGGGCGCCGGCCGGGAGCAGGCCGTCAGGTCGCTCCAGACGGCTGGCCTCGAGGTCACCGCGATCACCGACGTCACCCCCATCCCGCACAACGGCTGTCGCCCGCCGAAGCGGCGTCGAGTCTGAGCGGAGACAGGAACCAATGGCCCGATACACCGAATCCGTCTGTCGCCTGTGCCGCCGCGAGGGCGCCAAGCTCTATCTGAAGGGCTTGCGCTGCTACTCGAAGAAGTGCGCCTTCGAGCGTCGCCCGAGCCCGCCCGGACAGCATGGCGTACGTCGCCGGAAGATGGGCGACTTCGGCATCCAGCTGCGTGAGAAGCAGAAGGTTCGCCGCGTCTACTCCGTCCTGGAGCGACAGTTCCAGAACTACTTCACACAGGCCTCCCACGAGGATGGCGTGACGGGCGAAAACCTTCTCCGCTTCCTTGAGACGCGGATGGACAACGTGGTCTTCCGCCTCGGGTTTGCAGCCTCCCGGGCACAGGCCCGGCAGTTCGTGGCCCACGGCCACTTCACGGTCAACGGCATCCCGACGGACATTCCGTCCTATCACCTGAAGCCTGGCGACCGGATCGAGATCCGCGAATCCCATCGCGAACTCGAGCCGTTCAAGACCGCCAAGGAGACCCTTCGCTCGCACCAGGCCCCCGAGTGGCTCAGCCTGGAGCCGGCTCGCCTGGCGGGCAACGTCCTGAGCCTTCCCCGACGCGACCAGATGCCGCTCGATCTCAACGAGCAGCTCGTGGTCGAGTTCTACTCGAGGTAGCCCCATCCCATGATCGAAGTCGAGACCCCGCAGATCGAGCCCGTCGAGGAAGTCGGCACCTACGGCAAGTACGAGGCTGGACCGCTCCAGGCCGGGTACGGCGTCACCCTTGGCAACGCGCTTCGGCGCGTTCTCCTCTCATCGCTCGAAGGAGCGGCCGTGACGTCCATCCAGATCCGGGACGTGTACCAGGAATTCTCGACGATCCCCGGCGTCAAGGAAGACGTCACCCAGATCGTCCTCAACGTCAAGAAGCTCCGCCTCAAGAGCTTCGCCTCGCACCCAGTCCAGATGCGGCTTTCCAAGAGCGGCGCCGGGCCGGTCCTGGCCGCGGACCTCATCGAGTCCGCCGACATCGAGATCGTCAACCCCGAGCTCGTGCTCATGACGCTCGATGCCGATGACGTGACGATCGAGATGGACCTCACCGTTGAGCGTGGCGTTGGCTACCTCGGCGCGGAACGAGCCGAGGCGCTGCCGATCGGCGTGATTGCCGTCGACGCGATCTTCGCCCCGGTCCGGAAGGTCAACTACTGGGTCGAGAGCATGCGGGTTGGTCAGATCACCAACTACGACAAGCTGACGATCGAGATCGAGACCGACGGGACCCTGACGCCTGAGGAAGCCCTCAGCCGGTCAGCGCAGATGCTGATGGATCAGTTCCGTCCGTTCGTGACAGTCGGGCAGGTTCCGCTGGCCACCGAGCATGCGGTCGCCGGCGCGCCCCAGCTCCCGCCGAACATGCTCGACATGCCGATCGAGGAGCTCGACCTGCCGATGCGGGCGTACAACTCGCTCAAGCGCAACAACATCGTGAAGGTTGGTCAGCTCCTTCAGTTGAAGGACGACGACCTCCTCCGGATGCGCAACTTCGGCAAGAAGTCGCTTGACGAAATGAAGGAGCGCCTGCTCATGCGCGGGTTCATCCTTCCTGAGAGCGACGACCTGACCTCGAGCGCTGCCGATGCTGATGATGCAGACGCCGGCGACGAGCCGTTCGAGGGCGAGGACGCCTGAGATGGCCCATCGAATTGACGGACGAAAGCTCAGCCGCAAGACCGGGCCCCGCCTGGCGATGTTCCGGAACCTGACCGTCTCGATCCTTCGATACGAGCGCGTCAAGACGACCGAGGCCAAGGCCAAGGAAGTCCAGGGTCAGGTCGAGCGGATGATCACGCTGGCCAAGCGCGGCGACCTCGCCGCGCGACGTTCGGTCGTCTCGGACTTCCCGAACGAACCGCTCGTCGTTGCGAAACTGTTCGACGAAATCGCACCGAAATACTCCGATCGGACGTCCGGCTTCACCCGGATCGTCAAGATCGGTCAGCGATCGGGCGATGCGGCCGAAATCGTCCAGATCGAGTTGGTCTGAGCGATACATGAACGCCCTGATGGGCGTGGAGCAAGGCACCCGAGAGGGTGTCCCCGTGCGCTATCGGGCACGGGTTGAATATGATGGCACGGAATTTGCCGGGTTCCAGGCCCAGCCTGGGACGCGGACGGTTCAGGGGGCGCTCGAGACGGCGCTGGCCACCCTCTCTGGGGGTGTCCGGCACGCGGTTGACGGTGCTGGTCGGACCGACGCCGGAGTCCACGCCACCGGGCAGGTGATCGCATTCACCTACGAGGGGCGCCTCACGGCAACGGAACTGGCTGGAGCGCTGAACGGTCTCCTTCCACTCGATGTCGCGATTCGCGACCTCGGGAAGGCGCCGAAGGGGTTTCACCCGCGCTATGCGGCGCGGTACCGGAAGTACCGCTACACCGTCTGGAACGGCCCGCGAAGCCCCATCCGGGCGCGAACGGCGCTCTGGGTGCGGAACCGACTCGACACGGACGCGATGGCGCGAGCCGGGCAGGCCTTTGTCGGCCGGCACGACTTCTCCGCCTTCGGTGGTGCTGATCCAAGGCCGGTCCGGAACGTGCATCACGTTCGGGTCCGGCGGGCTGGGCAGCTTGTCACGATCGATGTCCGGGCCGAGTCCTTCCTTCGCGGAATGGTCCGGCGCATGGTCGCCGCGCTGATCGGCGTCGGCAAGGGGACGATTGAAGAATCAGCGGTCGGAGCGGCACTTGCCGAGCGCCGACCTGCATTCGCCGGGGCCGCTGCGCCGGCCTGGGGATTGAACCTTCGGCGGGTCGTCTACCGACGATCACCGACGCGAACGAGCGGAGAACACGAGGAAGCATGAACGCCAAGACCTACACGGCTCGGGAGAGCGAGATCGAGCGACGCTGGTTCGTCGTTGACGCGACGGATCAGACGCTGGGCCGCCTCGCGACCCGGATTGCGCGTGTGCTGTCGGGGAAGGACAAGCCGACCTATACGGCCAACCTCGATACGGGCGACCACGTGATCATCCTCAACGCCGGCAAGGTCGCGGTCAGTCGAGACAAGATCGACAGCAAGATCTACGCGCGCCACAGCGGGTATCCCGGTGGGTTCAAGGAGGAGTCACTCGGCCACCTCCTCGAGCGTCGCCCAGAGGAAGTGATCCGCCGCGCGATCAAGGGCATGATGCCCCACAACAAGCTCGGGGCGCAGCAGCTGCGCAAGCTGAAGATCTACGCGGGATCGGACCATCCGCATCAGGCCCAGCAGCCTGAGCCGCTCGCCTGACAAGGAGCCATCCATGAGTGCTACCACTGCCTACAACTCCGGGACGGGTCGTCGCAAGACGGCCGTTGCCCGCGTCCGACTGATGCCCGGCGAGGGCGAGATCGTCGTCAATGGCCGCTCGATGATCGAGCACTTTGGCAACGCGATCGACGAGGCCGACGTCCGCATGCCATTCCACGTGACCGGGACCGAAGGTCGCTTCAACGCGATGGTCAAGGTCGAGGGTGGCGGAGTGACCGGACAGGCAGGGGCCATCCGCCATGGAATCGCGAGGGCGCTCCTCGAACTCGATCCCGGGTTTCGGGTGTCGCTTCGACAGGCCGGCCTTCTCACGCGGGACCCGCGGATGAAGGAGCGCAAGAAGTTCGGCCTCAAGCGAGCCCGCAAGGCGCCGCAGTACACCAAGCGCTGAGCCGCCGAGCAGGACGGCGTGTCCTCCGCGAGGCCAACGTCCGTCGCCGCGCCCGGTAGCCTTCGCGGCCGGGACCTCATCAGCGCGTCCAACCTGGACCCGTCGGAGATTCGACGGGTCCTCGCGACCGCAACACGGCTCAAGGCGGAATTCGCCAGCGACCGGCGACACGCTCGTCCGCCGCTCGTCCGTCGGACGCTCGCGATGCTCTTCGAGCATCCGTCGCTACGGACCCGGGTCACCTTTGAGGCCGGCATGGTCCAGCTCGGCGGATCGGCGATCCAGCTGACGTCGGGTAACGCCGGCTGGGGCGTCCGGGAGACGATCGCCGACGTCGCCAGGAATCTCCAGGGCTTCGTCGACGGGATCGTGATCAGGACGGGACCCCACGAGGTTGCCGTTGAGTTCGCGGCGCAGGCGAATATCCCCGTCATCAATGCGCTGACGCTGCGCGAGCATCCATGCCAGGCATATGCCGATATCTTCACGATTCAGGAGGTCCTCGGGCCGATCGCCGGGCGGACGATCGCGTTCGTCGGGGACGGGAACAACGTCTTCCATTCGCTCGCACTCACCGCGGCTGGCCAGGGCGCGACCGTTCGCCTCGCTCATCCCCGCGGCTACGGCCCCGATGAGGGGGTCGTCGCGATCGTTGAGCGGCTCGCCGCCGCGCACGGCGGTCGGCTCGAGGTCGGGCAAGACCCGCGCGAGCTGGTCGAAGGGGCCGATGTCATCTATACAGATGCCTGGACCTCGATGGGGCAGGAGGCCGAGGAAGCCGAACGGCGCGCGGCCTTCGCCGACTACCAGGTCAACGCCGAGTTGATCAGGATCGCAGGGCCGGAAGCGATCGTCATGCACTGCCTCCCGGCTCATCGCGGCCAGGAGATCACCTCCGAGGTCATGGATGGCCCGCAGAGTGTCATCTTCCGGCAGTCGGAGAATCGACTCCACGTCCAGAAGGGGCTCCTGGTGGAAGTCCTCGGCGACACGGCGGAGAATGAATTGACGACGAGCGAGCCTGCGACAATCGAGACGCCATGAGCCAGATCCTCTTCGAGCGATACAAGGAGACGCTGCGGCGCGGTCATCTCGCCGCCCAGCAGGGACGGTTGGCCGACGCCATCACGGCCTACGAGGCCGCCGCCGTCCTGGCGCCCGACCGAGCGCTCCCGCACGTGAGCCTCGGCCAGGTCCTGCTCCGTCTTGGCCGCCTTGACGATGCCGAGCTCGCCTTCGGCGCGGCGCTTCGGCGGACCCCGACGGATGAGCCCGCGCTCCGCGGCCGGGCGACCGTGCGGATCGCGCTTCGACGCCCCCAGGAGGCCGCGACGGACCACGAGATGCTCGCCGAGGTGCTGGAGCGTGACGGACGGCTCATCGAAGCCTGCGACGAAGCCCTGGCTGCCCTCGAGCTCGCCGAATCGCGGACCCGTCGGAGGACACTCGAGCGGGTGGTCGCCCAGCTCCGCACGGTCGAAGGCGAGCAGCGAGCAGCCGACGCCATCGCTCGAGCTGGGCGCTTCATCGGGTCTACGACGGACGAGTCGCGCGGACATGCGGAGGTCGGGGCCGCGCTCCCGGATCCACCGGTGCCGGAGGAGCCACCGTTGCTCGCCAAACCGCCGGCGGTGCCGTTCGACCCGCGGACGGCCATGGTTTCGGCCTGGGCGCTCCTCGATGCCGGTGATCGAGTCGCGGCGCATGATTTGCTCCTGGCCGTCTCGGTCGCTCAGCGATCGTCGGGTCGACTCGATGCAGCGCTCGATGCGGCGCTCGTTCTCGTTGCCCTCGATCCGGCTGACACCGCCGTCCAGCTGGAGATCGCGGCCAACCAGGTGGCGCGCAACTGGACAGACCTCGCAGTTGAGAAGGTGAGACTGCTCGCGCGTCTGGCCGAACTCGACGAGGACGCGACTGCCGCAGCCGCGATTCGCGAGTTCTCGGCGACCCACGGGCTTACCCCCGTCGATCACGGAGCGACGCCGTCCGCCTGACCGCTCACGAGCGTCCGGCGACCGGGTCCGCGATGCTACACTCGCCCGACGATGCCGCAGGTCCTCGCGTCGATCCTCGATCAGGTTCGGCCAACGACGTTGCTCGACATCGGGATCACTGCGCTCCTGATCTACTGGCTGTTCAGCCTGATCCAGGGAACTCGTGCAGTGCGCCTTGTGATCGGGGTCAGCGTTCTGTTTGGCGTCTACTTCGTGGCGCAGGCGCTGACGCTGCGCCTCCTCACCCAGATCCTGCAGGCCGGGGCGGTCGTTGGCCTGTTTGCCCTGGTGGTCGTCTTCCAGCCTGAGCTGCGTCGAGCATTGGATCGGATTGGTCGGGTCGGTTCGCTGGCGTGGCTCTTCCCGAGCGAGAACACCGCCGCCGAGCACGTGGCGGCCGAGGTGGCGCGAGCTGCTTCCCTCATGTCCGGTGACGGTCATGGGGCGCTGATCGTGCTGGAGCGCGACACTGGTCTCGAGGAAATCGCCGAGAGCGGCGTCATGATCCACGGGGACCTGTCGGTCGATCTCCTCCGGACCATCTTCATGCCGAAGACCAAGCTCCACGACGGAGCAGTCATCGTGCGCGGCAGCTCGATCCTCGCCGCCGGGGCGCTCCTGCCCCTCGTCGAGACGACCATCCACACCGAGCGGTTCGGAACGCGCCACCGCGCGGCGCTCGGGATCACAGAGCAGACCGATGCCGTGGTCGTGGTCGTCTCGGAGGAGAACGGCCAGATCAGTTTGATCGAGCGGGCGCGGATCATCCGCCACCTCAACGAGGTCCAACTGGCGAGGGCCATCCGGACCCTGCTGGACCCCGCATCCGATGGGTCCCATCGGCGTATCCCCGGGACGGGTCGCGTGACCAGTGCGCCGTCGCTCGCGCGAATCGGCCGGATGGTGCTCGGATCCCGCGATGACCAGCCGCCCCGCGCCGACGGTGCCGCTTCGCGGAGCTCGACGGCAGCACCATCACGAGAGGACAAGCAACGCGCGCAACCGCTCGAGGCCACGGCATCCACCGGGATCGGCGCCTCCGAGACGCATGCCGTCATGGAGCCTGGGCGTGCCAGCACATCGGAGCCAGGGCGCACCAGCGCGCCGGATGCATCCGATTCGGCGGCCGCTGGTCGATGAGGCGCCTGCAGCGGCTGGTCCTCCACAACTGGCCGCTCAAGCTTGGCGCAATCGCCTTCGCGTTCCTGCTGTACGTCGGACTCGTGGTTTCTTCCAGCGCCCAGTTCTTTGAGGGATCGGTGCCGATCGAGACGACGGGCCTGTCGCGCGGGGTGACCATCCTGTCGGACCTCGGCGCCGTCCGCCAGATCCGCTACTTCGTCCCGGAGGACCTGGGGCTGCGCCTGGACAGCTCGAGCTTCCGCGCCGTCGTCGACCTTTCGAGCGTCGCGGCGACGGGCGGTCGGACCTCGGTCCCCGTTCGGGTCGTCGCGGTTGACCCGCGCGTCCAGGTCCTCGACTACGAGCCCCGCCAGATCACCGTTCAACTGGATGCCGTGGTGAGCAGAACCGTTCCCATCCGGGTCGAATACGGGCCCGTGCCCACGGGCCTTGACCTCGGCCAGCCGACGTTGTCGGCGACGGAGGCCACGGTGACGGGCGCCGCGTCCATCGTCGACCGGATCAGCGAGGTCCAGGCGCGGACGACCCTCGACGTGTCCGGGATCGACGTTAATCGAACGATCGATCTCGTCGCGGTGGACGCTGCCGGCGAGGTGCTGCTCCCGGTTGATATCGTCCCGCCGAACGTCAAAGTCCGTCTCCCGATCTTCACCAACCGGCAGACGAGATCGCTGCCGATTCGCCCCATGGTCATCGGGTCGCCGGCGGTCGGCTTCGAGGTCGCGTCGGTCATGGTCGACCCCATCGTGATCAGCATCGAAGGGGATGCTGACAACATCGCGCCGCTGGAGTTCGCCGATACCTCGGTGGTGACGATCACCGGTGCGTCGTCGACCGTCTCGGTTGATGTACCGCTCCAGCTCCCCGATGGGGTCCAGGCCCCGGGAGTGGCGACCGTCAAGGTGACCGTCGTCCTCCGTCCCGTCACCTCGACCCGCACGTTCGAGGCGGGCCTGATCCTGGCCGGCGCGCGAGCCGACCGGGTCTATGCCCTCTCCACTGACCGGGTCCTGGTCACGATCGGCGGCTCGGTCTCGGACCTCGACCGGCTGTCCGGTTCGAGCCTCGTTCTGACCATCGACGTCACCGGGCTCACCGTCGGGCTGCATGACGTCAGCGTCAGTGTGAACCTCCTGACCGGGCTCACCCTCGTCGGGGCGAGCCCGAACCCCATCTCCGTAACGATCACGCTGCCACCCCCGGGTCCAAGTCCAAGTCCGGGTCCAAGTCCGAGTCCGGCCCCTTGATCGGTCGGGCGGGCAGCTACCCGACAACGCAAGGAGGTTGACGAGCCCGTGCCTCGTCTGTTTGGCACCGACGGCATCCGTGGCGTCGCCAACATCGATCTGAAGCCGACGACGGCCTACGCGCTCGGTCGCGCGACGGCTCATCGGCTCGCTGGCGGCCGAGGCGCCATCGTGGTCGGCCAGGACACGCGACGGTCGGGTGACCTGTTCGTGGCTGCGATCACGGCCGGCGCCACGAGCCTCGGGACTGACGTCCACCAGGTCGGCGTCGTCCCGACGCCTGCCCTGGCGTTTCTGGCCGGAAGCGGCGCGTATGCCGCGGGAATCATGGTCTCCGCATCGCACAATCCCGCCGCCGACAACGGCCTCAAGGTACTCGATGGCCAGGGCCTCAAGCTCGATGATCCCATCGAGGACGAGCTCGAGCAACTGATCTGGAGAACGGAGGAGCTCGGGGGTGTCGGCAACGACGAACTCGGGATAAGCATCGATGCCCGCGATCGCGTGGCGGCCTACACGGAAGCCCGCCTGCGGCTCGCGTCGACGGTCGATGCCCGGGGGCTGCGGATCGTCCTGGACGCGGCCAACGGATCGGGCGGCGCCTTTGCTCCAGGCATGCTGACCGCCACCGGCGCCCAGGTCGAGGTCATCAACGCGACGCCCGATGGGTCGAACATCAACCTCGCCTGCGGGGCCACGGATCCTGCGGCTCTCGCCCGAGCCGTGCTCGAGCTCGGGGCCGATGTCGGCTTCGCCCTGGATGGCGATGCGGACCGCCTGATCGCGGTGAACGCCGGCGGCGACATCGTGGACGGCGACCAGGTCCTTGGCATCCTGGCCCTTGAGCGACTGGGTCGAGACGCGCTCGCGGGCCGGACACTCGTGGTCTCGGTCCTGTCGAACGGGGGCCTGCAGCGGGCCGTGGAGGAGGCCGGCGGGGCCGTGGTCCGGACACCCGTCGGTGACAAGTACATCCTCGAGGGCATGCAGGTCGCCGGGGCCGGGCTCGGCGGAGAGAAGAGTGGACACGTGATCATCGCCGAGCACACGACCTCGGGCGATGGAATTGTCACGGCCCTCGAGGTTCTCCGTGTCATGGTCGGCAGCGGGCGATCCCTCGCGGAGCTGGCCTCGGTCATCGAGCTGATGCCTCAGGAACAGCGGGCGGTCCGGGTTCGCCACAAGGACCAATGGGAAGGCGATCCGGTCATCCAGAAGGCCCTCGCGGAGGCGCGTGAGCGTCTCGGAGGGGTTGGGAGAATCCTCGTCCGCCCTTCAGGCACCGAGCCGGCCCTGCGGGTCATGGTCGAGGGCCCGGACGCAGCCTTGGTCGGCGAGCTGGCCGACACGCTGGCGGCCGTCGCGGCCGAGCGACTACACTGATCTCGGTGCCCATCGCAACGAGCCAGGCAGCGCTCGGCAGAGCCGGCGCAACCAGACAGGGGACCTGACCACGGATGTGCGGCATCGTCGGCTACACAGGACCTCGCGAGGCCGGTCCGATCCTGATCGAGGGCCTGCGCCGGCTTGAATATCGCGGCTACGACTCGGCCGGGATCGCCCTCGTCGATGAGGAAGGGGTCTTGTTCGTCGAGAAGAAGGCCGGCAAGCTCGCCAACCTGACGACGGCGATCGCCGAGCGGACTCCGCACGCAGGGATGGGCCTTGCCCACACGCGATGGGCCACCCACGGTCGACCCAACGATCTCAACGCCCATCCGCATGGTGACTGCACCGGCCAGATCACGGTCATCCACAACGGGATCATCGAGAACTTCCGGGAGCTCCGGGATGGCCTCGAGGCGCGCGGGCACGTTCTCGTCTCCGAGACCGACACCGAGGCGCTGGCTCACCTGATCGAGGAGGCCTACGCCGGCGACCTGGCCGACGCCGTGCGGGCGGCGCTCCGGCGTGTCGAGGGCGCCTACGCCATCGTCGTGATGCACCGCGGCGAGCGCGGTCGCCTGGTCGGTGCCCGCCAGAACGTGCCCCTGGTCGTGGGCCTTCACGGCGAGGAGTCGTTCATCGCCAGCGACGTTGCCGCGATCCTGGCCCACACGAAGCGCGTGATCTTCCTGGAGGAAGGCGATGTGGCCGATGTGCGACCGGGGTCAGTCGTGATCACGGATCTCGCCGGGACCGTCGTCGACCGCCAGGAAACGACGATCGACTGGTCGCCCGAGGTGGCCGAGAAGGGCGGCTTCGAGCACTTCATGCTCAAGGAGATCCATGAGCAGCCCGTCGCCCTGCGGCAGGCGCTGGCTGGGCGGGTGGACCGCGACGACCGCATCCACGTGCCGGAGATCGAGGCCATGTCCGCGCGCCTGCGCGAGATCACGCGGATCGAGCTGGTGGCCTGCGGGACGGCGTCGTATGCCGCGCAGGTCGGCGCCGCCGCGCTCGAGGCCTGGACCGGACTCCCGGCCCGCGTGACCGTCGGTTCGGAGTTCCGCTACAGCCCGCCGCCGCTGGACCCGCGGACGCTCGTCATCGCCGTCACCCAGTCAGGCGAGACCGCCGACACGATCGCCCCGACGCGGCTGGCGCGAGGACGTGGCTGCCCGATCATCGCCGTCACCAATACCGTCGGGTCCGCCATCACCCGCGAGGCGGACGCCGTGCTGTTCCTGCAAGCCGGTCCGGAGATCGCCGTCGCGGCCTCCAAGACCTTCGTCACGCAGGTCACGACGCTCGTCGTCCTCGCGGCTGCAATTGGACGGCTGCTGGGGACCATGTCGGCCGCAGCGGAAGCGGAGATCGGAGCCGCGCTCCGCGCCCTGCCGGAGGCCGCGCAACGGGCACTCGAGTTGAATGCCCCAACCGCGCACGACCTCGCCCGACGGTATGTCAACGCCCACGGCTTCATGTTCGTCGGGCGCGGCGCGACGTACCCCGCCGCGCTCGAAGGAGCCCTCAAGTTGAAGGAGATCAGCTATGTCCACGCCGAGGGTTACCCAGCTGGCGAGCTGAAGCACGGACCGATCTCCCTGCTCGATGCCGAATATCCGCTGGTGGCGGTCGCGACCCAGTCGCCGACCTACGACAAGCTGATCAGCAACGTGATGGAGGGTCGAGCGCGCGATGCAAAGGTGATCGCGGTGGCGACCGAGGGAGACCCCCAGATCGAGCGATATGCCGATGACGTCTGCTGGGTGCCTGCGACGCACGAGTCGATCGGCTCCGTGCTGGCCATCATTCCGCTCCAGCTCTTCGCCTATCACATGGCGGTCGCTCGCGGCACGGATGTCGACCAGCCGCGCAACCTGGCGAAGTCCGTCACGGTCGAGTAGGCCGCGATGGCCGAGGGTACTCCGGCGACACCTGGCGACGACGGCGTGGTTTCGGGCGGGCCACCGGCCGGCACCACCGAACTCGGCATCGACATCATCAAGGTCGACCGCATCCGTCGATCGCTGGCCAGGTTCGGACCACGCTTCAGCAACCGCGTCCTGACGCCGTCGGAGCAGCGCTACGTGCGCGACCGGCCCGAAACCTTCGCCGGCCGCTGGGCAGCCAAGGAGGCCGTGAGCAAGGTGCTTGGGCTTGGCGTTCGCGGCATCGGCTGGCGTGACATCGAGATCGAGCGCCTCCCGACCGGCCAGCCGGCGGTCCGTCTCCATGGGCGCGCGGAGCGCCGGGCCGAGCAACTGGGTATGGAGCGGGTCGCCGTGTCGATCTCGCACGAGTCCGACTACGCGGTGGCGATCGCGTTCGGGATCCGCCAGGCCGGCGGGCGCTACGTCTTTCCACCGGATATCGACGAGCGACTGAATGACCGGGAGCGTCAGATCCTCGCCCGTATGGAACGCCTTCGCGCCCTGCACGAGTCGACGGCCGAGGGGCGCGGCGATGGCTGAGCGGCAACTGGGATTCCGCCATCAGCCGGCCGACCCGGTCGACGCTGCGAGCCTCGCGGAATCCGCGCCTCCCGCCGCGGGCGACGAGCGCCCCGTCCTCGACGACCGGACGATCGCCGCGCTCCTGCCGGAACGTTCGCCGCGCGGTCACAAGGGGACCTTCGGGAAGTTGCTCGTCATCGCCGGGTCGCTCGACTATGCAGGCGCTGCACTGCTGGTCTGCCGGGCCGCCGGTCGCTCCGGCGCCGGTCTCGTCACGCTCGCAATCCCCGAGTCCCTGCAGCCGCTGTTCGCCGCCAAGGTGGTCGAGGCAACGACCATGGCGCTTCCCGAGGACGATGTCGAAGAGCTCGACCCGGAGCCGGCGCTGGCCAGAATCCTCGATCACGAGCACGACGCGATCGTTCTCGGTCCCGGCCTGCGGCCGGGTCTGGCGACGACCGAGCTGGTCCGCCAGCTCCTCGGAGCTTCGGGCGAGGCGACGCCGGCCCCGATCGTCCTGGACGCCGAGGCGCTTCGGTCGATGGCCACGCTCGGAGAGTGGTGGACCGGCGCGACACGACCGGCCGTACTGACTCCGCATCCCGGGGAATTCGCTCGACTCAGGGCCGACGCCGGGATCGATCCGGCGGCCGACGGCGATCTCGCCGCGAATGACGAGGACCGGGCAGCGGCCAGCCGTGACGCGGCGTCGCGCTGGGGCCAGGTCGTCGTGCTGAAGGGTGCCCGGACGGTCATCGCCGATCCCGACGGGAGGGTGTCCGTCGCGCCATTCGAGAATCCCGGGTTGGCAACGGGCGGGACGGGCGATGTGCTGGCCGGCGTGATCGGTTCGCTGCTGGCCCAGGGCCTGACGCCGGGCGCGGCCGCCCGAGCGGGCGTCTACCTCCACGGCACGGCAGGCGACATCGTCCGGGAACGACTCGGCGACGCCGGGATGCTGGCATCGGACCTGACGGAAGCCCTGCCGATCGCCAGGAAGCGACTGGCGGCGATCGCCGAGCGGGAGCGTGGCGGGAAACGACTCGGCTTCACGGTTCGTACAGCCCCGCCTCCCGCCTCCTGATGGCCCCGGCACCGAGGATCCCCGCGACCGCCGAGCTGCCGCGGTCGGCCTGGCTGACCATCGATCTTGACGCCCTGGTGGGCAACCTGGCGACCCTTCGCGCCCTGGCGGGATCCGGCAGGCCCGTTCATCCGGTCGTCAAGGCAGATGCCTATGGCCACGGGGCGATACCGATCGCTCGAGCACTCGAAGCAGCCGGGGCCGATGGGTTCTGCGTTGCCACGATTGACGAAGCCCTCGAGCTTCGTCGTGCTCGAATCCGTCGACCGATCCAGGTCCTGTACCCGATCCCGCCCGCCTGGGCCCAGGAGGCGGCGCGGCGAAGGATTGCGATTCCGGCTGGCGACCCCCAGCTCCTCGATCGCACCGTCCGCGCGCTCGAGGGATGGACGGGCCGTCGCCTCGGCATTCAGCTGGAGGTCGAAACCGGACTCGGGCGGGGCGGCATGGTGGGCGACGCGCTCGTCTCGGCGGCGCGAACCGTGGCAGCCAACCGGTCCATGCGTCTCGACGGCCTGTGGACCCACCTTCAAGCCGCAGAAGACCCTGACATCACGGCGCGCCAGCTCGCGGCCTTCGACGCGGCCGCTGCCGCGCTTCGCCAGGCAGGTGTTCGGATCCCAATCCGCCACGTTCGGGCGAGCGGTTCACTGCTGACCGAGGGCGCGGCATCCTACGACTCGGTACGACCTGGACTGTCGATCTACGGCCTCGTGCCCGACGAGCTCGCCGATCGGCCGCTGAGCCCGCACGCGCAGGCCCTTCGGCCCATTCTCTCGCTCAAGGCGCGCCCGGTCAGGGTTGCGGATCTGCCAGCCGGCTGGGGGATCAGCTACGGCCCGACCTTCCGGACCGCCAGGCCCAGCCGGATCGCCACGCTGCCGCTCGGATACGGAGACGGCTGGTCTCGGTCCCTCTCGAATGCCGCCGAAGCCCTCGTCCGTGGCGTGCGCGTGCCGCTCGTCGGCACCGTCGCGATGGATGCGATCATGGCCGACGTCACGAAGGTGCCCGGCCCACCGGTGACCATCGACGATGAATTCGTCCTCATCGGACGGCAGGGGTCCGCTCAGATCACGGTCGCGGACCTGGCGCGGCGCCGCACCACCAATTCCTGGGAGGTCGTCACGAACATGGCCCGGCGGCTTCCTCGGGTGTACGATGCCGCGGCCGGATCGACGCTTACCCGCACCCTCGTCTCCGGAGGAGACGGATGACTCGCCTGGAACTGTGGAACGGGGACATCTGCGTCCTCGAGGTCGACGCGATCGTGAACCCTGCGGGCCCCTCGCTCTGGATGTCGACTGGTGTCGGCGGAGCACTCAAGCGGGCCGGTGGGGACGAGATCGAGTTTGCGGCCGTCCGCCAGGGCCCACTGGCCATTGGGTCGGCGGTCGTGACGCCCGCGGGACGCCTCGCGGCGAAGGCCGTCATTCATGCCGTGTCACTGGACCACGATCGCCGAACGACGGCGGAAGCCATTGCCGCAGCGGTCAGGAGCGCCGTGGCGCGCGCGAGAGAAATTGGCGCGACGAGCATCGCATTCCCCGCGCTCGGGACCGGCGTCGGCGGTTTTCCACTCGATGAAGCGGCCGATGTCGTGGTCAGGACGCTCCGCGAAGAGCTCGTCGATCCAGGAAGCCTCGTCCAGGTCGTCCTGGCGCTGCGAGGATCGGCCGCCTATCAGGCGTTCCAGCGTGCATTGGCCGGGCCGACCCTCATGGCCGGCAGGCCCGAGGGCGGCACTCCCGCGATGTCAACGTGACCACGTTCGGGCCGGGCGAGATGCCCGACGATCAGCGCGACGAGCTCATCGAGGAGGTTGCGCGCGAGATCCAGCTTCGCGGCATGACCACCTCCGCCGTGCATTTCCTCCACGCGAGTCGTCCGTATCGGCCGCTCGGTGCCAATGCCATGCTTTTCTTCGACCCGGTTCTGCGGAGTCTCTTCGGCGGCGAGATGGCCGGTGCCAGCGCCATCCTGGCGGACGATGACGGGATTGAGCAGCTGATCGAGCGGCTCGAGGACCTCGACGAAGAGATCACCTGGGACGCGTGAACTCGCAGGATCAACCGGCACGCCCAGGTTCTTCATGCGCCGGTAGCATGGCGGGGTGACCCGGGCACCTGAGACCCTCGCCGTGATCGATGCTGGTGGCGCCACCACCTCGGTCAGTCTGCTCGTCCGCATTGCCGGGCATTGGCGCCTCATGGGCAGTCTTGCCGGCCCGGCCGGGACCTCCGAATCCGCACTGCTGGCCGTGCTGGTCGGACGACTACGCGACGCGGATCCCGAGCTCGGGAAACACCCCGAACTGCGCGACACTGCGCTCGACTGGATGCCGCGCCTGGCGGCCCGAAGCCGGCCGCCGGAAACCCTGGCGGTCATCGGCGCCACGCGGCGCACGGTCGACGAGCTCTCGATTCATGCCCACCGGACCGGCTGGCGGGTCGTGACCGCCTCCACCGAAACGCACGATCCCCGCGAGATGACCGAGCTGGTCCTGCGGCGCGATGTGAGCGCCGTCCTGATCGGTGTGAGCGACCCGCCCGGTGCCGACGAACGGGCCGCGCTCGACGATCTGGCCGCACTCGCTGGAGCCGCCGCGCGGCGCCGTCCCGAATTGCGGCTCCTGTTGTCCGGTGCACTGCGGGCACGCCGATCGTGGCTCGACGCGCTGGGCAACGATCCGCCCGGCGATCCGGCCCGGATCACGGCCGCTCCGGTCATCGCCGGCCGGCGCGGGACGGGCGACGATCTCCGGGTCGCGCTGGATCGACTGATCGACGCGCCTGATGACGGCCGTCGCGGCCTGCGCGCGACTGCCGAGTCGCTGGCGGAGTTGCTCGATCGCCGGACCGAGGTGCTCGATGTCGGGTTTCACGGAGGCGCTCGATTCCTGGCGGAACCGGGCGTCGGCGGCGCGGGTCCAACGAGCAGTGGCGTCATTTCCACCGATGGGGGCCTCGCCCCGGCCGAGCCGGACGACGAGATCGTCGACTCGGTCCTGGCGTGGTCCACGGGCAGCCTCGACCGGCACCGGATGAGTGACCGGCTCCGCGAGCTACGGCGGCGTCCGTGGGTCGACGGGACTGGAGAAGGAGCGCGCCTCAGGTTGGCTGCAGCCAGCGCCGCATTGGCCCGTCTCGCCAGCCTGACCCCGGAGGTCGACGCGCTCGCTTCTCCCGATCTGACCGTGGTCTGCGGCGGTGCCTTCGCCACCGCCCCGCCCCAGGCCGTGGCGCTTGCCGTGGCGGATACGATTCGGCGGGTCGGCACAACCCAGCTCGTCCGCGACCACGCTCGGCTCCTGGGGCCGATCGGGACGATCGAGGATCCAGCCGAGCGGCGTCTGCTCCTCGCGGACCTGGCCCGTGACGGGCTCGTCCCGCTGGGGACGCTCGTCATCGCCGGTGGCGCCGGCGCCAAGCCGGCCACCGGCGGCCGTGCGAAGACGCCATACGCCCACCTTTCCCTCGAGAGCGTCGGCGCGACCGTCGAGCGCGACCTGAACGCGGGTGAGGTGGCGTTTCTGGATCTCCCACCCGGAGCGGCCGGAGAAGCCCGTCTTGAATTTGGCCGGACGATCCGTTTCGGGCGCCGGACCCGTCGGGTCACCGTTTCCGCGACCGGCGGATTGGCCGGCCTCGTTGTCGACCTGCGCGATGTTCCCCTGCACCTCCCGGAGCGACGAGATCGGCGACGCACCAGACTGGCGGACTGGAGCACCCAAGCCTGGCCGCGAGACGAACGATGACGACCGACACGCTGCCGCTCGGATTCGAGCTCGTTCGCCCTCGACAGGTCACCGTGCGCGGCCTTGAAGCCTGGTTCTCGATGCAACCAGGTGAGCAGGCGCTCGTTTCGCCAGGCGAAGCCGTGGTCCGTGGGGCACCACTGGCCGAGCGCCGGCGGGACCTTCGGACCGAGGTTGCCAGTGGCCCGGGCGGGTCGGAGACGCAGCCCGGGACCTGGTGGGCCGGCCGTCCCGCCCGTCGCGGAGCGGTCGGGCGGATCGGACAGGGCGAGCTCCTGTTCCGGAGCGGTGGTCGGTGGCGCGTGGCCACGGGGGAACTCGGAGATCCGCTGACGGCCCCATTCAGCGGGATGGTCGGTAGTGTCGCGCCCGGAGCGGGACTGAGCCTTCGGATGGAGGCACAGGCGCTCGTGGGGGCCGATGCCCTCGGTGGGCCGACCGTCGGCAAGGTCCACGTCCTGGCCGCTCGGGACGGACATGTCCGGACGTCGGAGATCGACGTCGGCGGCGCGGGAGCCATCCTCGTCGTCGGAGCGACGATCGACGCCGAGGCGATCACCCGGGCCCGGGCGGTTGGTGTGCGCGGCATGATCGTGGCCGGCCTGGGCGTCAAGGAACGTCGTGAGGTGATCGCATCCGAGCGGCGAGCCCGGTCCGGCGTTCACGATCTGCCCCCGTTCGCGATCCTGGTCCTGGAGGGTGCGCTTGGGCGTCCGATCGCCACGCCGGTCATGGCCGTGCTCACGGCGCTCGAGGGCCAGATGACGGCCATCATTCCGGAACCGGCCTGCCTCATCTTCGACGACGACCGGATTGCGGCGCCGGCCCAGCCACGTGGATTGGTTCGTGTGACGGCTGGTCCGCTTGCCGGCCTCGAGGGTCGATGGGCCGGCCTCGCCGGGCTGCATCGGTTTGCCGGGGGTGTGGTGCTTGAGGCCGGCCTCATTCGTCTTGGCGGGCGGCAGCCCGTGCACGTGCCACTGGGCGACTTGGAGCGCTTCGCCTGAAGCGCGCCAACGGCGCGCTGTGGCCGGCGCCCGGGGCGCGCGGTGCCCGGCGCCACGGGCGCGCTGGGCTCGCCGCACGCAGGTGCCACGCCCTTCCGGTACGCTCGGTCGATGGCACATCTTCTCGGGGCGGCAGGCGACGGCGTGACCCTGCGTTCGGCATCTCCAGCCGACACGCTCGGATTGGCGGCCGCCCTGGCATCCGTGGCGAAACCCGGCGACCTCGTCTGCCTGTGGGGTGATCTCGGCGCGGGAAAGACCGTCTTCGCCAAGGGCTTTGGGGCAGGGCTGGGCGTGGTCGAAACGATCAGCTCGCCGTCATTTGTCCTGATGGCGGAATACCAGGGCCGCCTGCCGCTGTTCCACCTGGACCTCTATCGCCTTGCTGGCGCCGAGGATGCCCTGGCCGGAGGGCTCATCGACGAGCGGCAGGCTGCCGGCGTCACCCTGGTCGAGTGGCCCGATCGACTGGGGACGGCACTGCCGGCCGAGCGCCTGGATATCAGGATCGAGGGAACCGGGGAAGACGAACGGCGCATCGTTGTCGGCCCTGGCTCGACGGGATTCGCCCGCTACGTCGCGGCCGCAACCGCACCCGCGGCCGCAACCGCACCCGCGGCCAGAGGCGTCCACGGGTCCGGGGCCCAGCGCGAATGACCGCCCCGGGCGGGGCAGGCGAACCCTGGATCCTCGCACTTGATACCGCGACGTCGCAGATCGTCGTGGGAGCTGGTCGCCTCGACGGCAGGATCATCCTCGCGCGGAGCCGCCCAGCTGGTTTCCGTCATGGCGAGCTGCTCCTCGACGAGGTGCAGTCCCTCATGGCCGAAGCGGGCCTGCGACGCGATGAGCTGGCGGGCCTCGTCGTGGGGACTGGTCCGGGCGCCTTCACGGGACTGCGTGTCGGCCTTGCCACCGCCAAGACCCTGGCCCATGCCCTGGGCCTCCCGATCGTTGGTGTGAGCACGGCCGAAGCGCTCCTGCTGGCGGCCGGCTCCCCGGGGATCGAGGCCGCGCCGCTGGATCTGACGCTTCTGCTTCCGGCCGGCCCGCGCGACCAGGTCATCGTTCGAGCTGGGGCGCAACCTCGAAGGCTGCCGAGCGGTACCCCCATCGAGGCCGATCCAGCGACGACCCTCGTGGCCGTTGACCTGGAGGACCGGGCGCCCGACGACGCGGTCGCGCGGGGCGCGGCGGCTCGGGACGGACTGTGCGCGGCGCTGCTCCAGCTCGGTTCCGCGAGGCTGCGGTCCGGCCAGCTCGACGATGCCGAGCAGCTGGTCCCGGACTACGTGACCCTGCCGCGCGGGATCACCGCGTCGAGTGGCTCGATCGAATGGACGACGGATCGACGATGATCCTCCGGATCGAACCCATGTCCGACGCAGATCTGCCCGAGGTCCATCGGATCGAGCGCGCCAGCTTCAGCGTCCCATGGCCCGATGAGGCATATCGGAGCGAGCTGGCGACCAACCGACTGGCCACGTATCTGGTGGTCAGGGCCTCGGGATCCGTGGTCGCCTACGGCGGCATCTGGCTGATGGTCGATGAGGCCCACGTGACGACGTTCGCGGTGGATCCCGCGTGGCGCCGCCAGCGGGTCGGCGAGACCCTGCTGCTGGCCCTCCTCGACGTGGCCATCGCTCGCCACGCCCGTGAGGCGACCCTGGAGGTTCGCCTGTCCAACCTGCCAGCGCGTCGGCTGTACGAGAAGTACGGGTTCCGGCCGGCTGGCCTGCGGACGCGGTACTACTCGGACAACGGGGAGGACGCCCTGATCATGACGACGCCGCCGCTCCAGGATGCGGAGATGACCGAGCTCATCGCACGGTGGCGCGCGGCTTTGGCTGCATCGCCTGCGCCGGAGGGTCCGACGATCACGGTCGCATCGCTCGATGCCTCCCACGGGGCTCCTCGATGAGCGGTCCGCTGATCCTGGCGATCGAATCGTCCTGTGACGAGACCGGAGTCGCCCTCGTCGAAGGCGGCCGGCAGATCCACGCCAACGTGGTTGCCAGTCAGGTGGCGATGCACGCCGCGACCGGTGGGATCGTGCCGGAGGTGGCGGCTCGAGCGCATCTTCGCTGGATCCTCCCCGTGCTCGACGAAGCCCTCGGCGCGGCCGGCGTGAGCATGCCCGACGTGGACGCGGTCGCCGTGACCTACGGCCCTGGCCTGGCTGGATCCCTGCTCGTCGGGATCAACGTCGGCAAGACCCTGGCCTGGATCCACGATCGTCCGCTGGTGGGGGTCAATCACCTCGAGGGTCACCTGTACGCGAGCTGGCTTCTCGACACAGGCGACGACACGGCCGAGCCGATCTTCCCGCTGGTGGCGCTCATCGTGTCGGGCGGTCACACGTTCCTGGTCGAGATGCGCGACCACCTCGACTATCGATTCCTCGGTGGGACCGTGGACGATGCCGCGGGCGAGGCGTTCGACAAGGTCGGCCGGCTCCTCGGGCTCGATTATCCAGGTGGACCGGCGATCCAGCGAGCCGCCGAGGGTGCCACTCGCCGCGATGCGGTCTTCCCCCGGGCGTGGTTGGGGAGCTCACTCGATTTCAGCTTTTCGGGCCTCAAGACGGCAGCGCGGCGGATCATCGATGCGGCCCGTCAGGATGAAGGCCTCGGCAATGACCCAACCGAGCGATTGCCGGCGGCCACGATCGCCGAGTTCGCCTGGGGCTTCCAGGACTCCGTGACGGACGTCCTGGTGGCGAAGACGATCCGCGCCGCGAAGGCGGCCGGGGCGCGCTGCATCGTCCTCGGTGGGGGAGTGGCGGCGAACGGCGTTCTGCGCAAACGCCTCATCGGGGAAGCGGAGGAACTCGCCATTCCGGTCATCATCCCGCGAGCGGGCCTGTGCACCGACAACGGCGCGATGATCGGCGCGGCGGGCGCCCGGCGCTACGCGGCGGGCGAGCGGGCCGGACTCGACCTCGATGCGCGGCCGTCGTTGCCGCTGGCCCCGCGGTGAGCGAAGCGCCGGCGTCGCGCGGCCGTGGACCGACCCTCGACCCGCTGGCGGTCCGTCGCCTGCTGCGCGATGAAGGGCTCCGCGCCCGGCACTCACTGTCCCAGAACTTCCTTGCAGATCCGGACGTACTCGAGACCATCCTCGCGGAAGCGGCCGTCGAACCTGGCGAGCGCGTTCTCGAGATCGGGCCTGGGCTCGGCATTCTGACCGGAGGCCTGTTGGACGCCGGTGCCGCGGTGACCGCCGTCGAGCTGGATTTTCGCCTGGCCGGTCTGGTCCGAAAGCGACTCTCCGATGCAGTTTCGCGTGGTACCGCCGATCCAGCCGCGCCCGGCGCACTGACGCTGATCGAGGGCGATGCCCTGGATCACGACCTGCCGTCACTCGTTCCCGGTCCGTTCACCGTGGTCGCCAACCTTCCGTATCACATCACCAGCCCGGTCCTGCATCGCCTTCTCGACGCGCCGCCGCGACCCACCCGAATGGTCCTCATGGTTCAGTGGGAGGTCGCCGAGCGCATCGCCGCCCCACCCGGGCGGATGAGCTACCTGTCCGTCTTCGTCCAGTACCACGCCGCCGTCCGGATCGCCTGTCGCGTGCCGGCCGCCGCCTTCGAACCGGCCCCGAGCGTCGTGTCTGCCGTGATCGTGCTGGAGCCGTACGAGTCGGGAGGCGGCCCACCGAACTCCGGACCGGAGCGGCCATCGGTTCCGCCCGCGGACGAGGACGCGTTATGGGCGCTCGTCCAGTCTGGCTTTCGCGAGCGGCGGAAGATGCTCCGGAACGTCCTTGGCCGGCAGCTCAGGGTGGGCCAGGCTCGGGTGGATCAGGCCCTGGCACTCGTCGGGATCAGCGGCGATCGACGCCCGCAGACGCTGTCGGTGGCAGAGTGGATCGCGCTATCCGGCGCGCTGGGCGATACCCGTGGATAGCGGCATACCGGCGGATCGCCGCCTGTCACCGGTCGTCCGCCTCGCGCCGGCGAAGCTGAACCTGTCGTTGGCCATCCTTGGCCGCCGTCCGGATGGGTTCCACGACCTCCACTCGATCATGATCCCGCTGGAGCTGGCCGATCGATTGAGCGTCGCCCGCGCACAGGGCACCGACGATACCCTGAAGGTCAGCGGGTTGGACGCCGGCTCGGTCGCGGACAATCTCGTCCTGCGCGCCATCGCGGCAACGCGCAGCGCCGTCGGCCGCTCGGTGGATGCGTTTCCGCTGGCCACGCGCCTCGAGAAGCACATCCCGGTTGCCGCGGGGCTCGCGGGTGGCAGCAGCGATGCGGCGGGCGCTCTCGACGCCGCGCTGGTCGCCTGGGGCGCCGACCTGGTCCTCGAGCCGGCTGAACTGGCGACACTGCGGCATCGCGTGGCGGTCCAGATCGGATCGGACGTCCCGTTCTTCCTGGCCGGCGGGGCTGCCGTCGTGACGGGTTCGGGCGACGGCGTGGAGTCGCTGCCGGGACTGCGAGGAACGCCGCCTGGCGTGCTGCTCGTGACAGCGGGCGTTCCGGCTCCGTCGGCCCGGGTCTTCGCGACGCTTGACCTGGGCGGCGCCGGCGCGCCGAACGATCCGGGTAGCACGCGAGCAGCCTCGGAGCACCTGGCCGGCGAATGGCGCGCCGGCCTGCGGGCTGATGCCCTTCTCACGCGGGCTGGGGTGCTTGCCAGCGCGAATGATCTGGCCGGAGCGGCGGATCTCGTCGTCCCGGGCCTCCGGAGCCTGCGCCGTGGACTCGTTCGCCGTCTCGGCCGCCCGGTTGGCCTGTCCGGGTCCGGGCCGACGCTCTGGGTCATCTATGCTTCGGAGGCCGAGGCGGCATCTGCCGCAGCGTCCGTGCTCGTGGCCCTGAGTGACGGTTCAATCGTTGCGCCGGGCGACGGGCGTTCGTCCGTCGTCGCGACGACGATCGGCCGGGGCGCCATGCAGATCACAGCAGCCGAGACCGAGAACGAAGGGTCGCCGACGCGACCGCTACACGAGGAGACAAGTCCGTGAACCGACAGGCCATCTCGACGAAGTGGGCACCCTCCGCACTGGGGCCATACAGCCAGGCGATCATCAGCGGCGATCTGGTCTTCTGTTCCGGACAGCTCGGTCTTGACCCGGCGACCGGTGACCTTGCCGATGGCGTCGAGGCGCAGGCCGAGCGCGCCCTTCGGAATATGGCCGCGGTGCTGGATGCGGCAGGCTGTTCGTTCGCGGATGTCGTCAAGACGACCATCTTCCTGGCCGACATCAATGACTTTGGCGCGGTCAACGCGATCTACGCGACGCACGTGGTCGACCCGGCGCCTGCCCGATCAACGTTCGCCGTGGGTGCGCTCCCGAAGGGCGCCCGGATCGAGATCGAGGCGATCGCCCGCCGGAATGCCTGACCAACGAGCGGGAGAGCCTCGATTGACACTCGCGCTGGCGCGCCCATACGCTACCGCCACCTTCTGATGACGCCTCAACCATCGGCCTCGACTGGGCGCACCGTCGCCGTCGTTCTGGCTGCAGGGCTCGGGACCCGGATGCGCTCGATCACGCCAAAGGTTCTCCACCTGCTGTGCGGTCGCCCGATGCTGGCCTACGTCCTCGACGCCTGGGCCGACATCGACGATGAGTCCGCGCTTCCGGCACCGGTCGTCGTCTACTCGCCCCCCACCAGCGAGGTTCGGGATGCAGCCCTGCCGCACGAGCCGACCTTCGCGCTGCAGGACGCGCCACGCGGTACTGCGGACGCGGTTCGCGCCGCCCTCGCCGCGGTCCCCGACGATGCGACGGAGATCCTCGTGCTATCCGGCGACGTGCCCCTGGTCACGGGACCGCACCTGAAGGCGGTGCTGGAGCAACGTCGCCTCGACGATGCCGCGATCGCGCTCGCGAGTGTCTTCGCGGCTGATCCCGGTAATCTCGGGCGGGTCGTCAGGACTGAGTTCGGGACGGTCGAACGAATCGTCGAGGCCAGGGACGCCTCGGCCGAGGAGCTCGAAACGAACGAGGTCAACGCCGGCGCGTACGCCTTCGACGCGGCCTGGCTCCGGCGCCGGATTGACGCGATCGAGCCATCGGCAGCCACCGGTGAGCTATACCTGACGGAACTTGCCCGTTTGGCTCGCGAGGACGGGCGAATCGTCAGCGCGGTCGGTTTCGACGACGACGGCACGTTTGACGGGATCAATGATCGAACCCAGCTTGCGCAGGCCGAGTGGGCGCTTCGTGTTCGCCTGAACGAGGCGCACATGCAGGCCGGGGTCACGATGCGGGATCCGTCCACGGCGTACGTCGACTTCGGCGTCTCGCTGGCCGCGGATGTCATCCTCGAGCCGAACGTCATCCTGCGTGGCATGACCACGATCGGACCCGGGACCACGATCGGTCCGGATACGACGATCCTCGATTCGACCATCGGGAGCGACTGCGTCGTCTGGGCCAGCGTCGTCGAGCGTTCGACGGTCGAAGACCGCGCATCGATCGGGCCGTTCAGCCATCTCCGGCCGGGTACCCGGGTCGGAACGGGGGCGGAGATCGGCAACTTCGCGGAACTGAAGAACGCCACCCTCGGGGCCGGCGTCAAGCAGCATCACGTCAGCTATCTCGGTGACGCCGACCTTGGCGAAGGCACGAACGTCGGTGCCGGCACGATCACGGCCAACTGGGACGGCCGGACCAAGAACCGGACGACGATCGGCCGGAATGCGTTCCTGGGTGTCGACACGATGCTCGTGGCGCCGGTCGAGATCGGCGACGGCGCCAGGACGGGGGCCGGCGCCGTGGTCACGCGGTCGGTCCCTCCCGGCAAGCTCGCCTTCGGAGTGCCCGCCCGGATCCGTGAGCCACGCGCCGTCCCACCCGAGCCACCAGCTTCCGGATGAGCAGCCCGATACCGGAGATCCTCGTCCTCATCGGGCTCACGATGCTCGAGGCGTTCTTCGTCGCCGCGGAGATCGCCCTCGTCTCGGTTCGTCGCAGCCGGGTGGATCAACTGGTCGAGGAGGGGAATCCGGGTGCTCGGCGCGTCCGGCGGCTGCTCGACGACCCCGGACGGTTCCTCGCCGTGTCCCAGCTCGGCCTGACCATCATCGGGTTCTTTGCCTCGGCGTACGCCGCCCTCAATCTCGTGGACGGACTGGCGAACCTGCTCGCGACGACCGGGATGCCGGAAGAAACGGCCGGGATCATCGCCCTCACCACCGTGACCGTGATCCTGGCCCTGTTCACGATCGTCTTCGCCGAACTCGTGCCCAAGACGCTGGCCCTTGGGAATCCGGAGCGGTATGCAATGGCCCTGTCGCGGCCGATCGACTTCCTGGCGCGCGTCCTGGGTCCCGTGGTGGTGGTCCTGACCGGTCTGACGCGGGCGATCACCCGGATCCTCGGGTTGGAGGTGTCCTCGGAGGCCGCGATCACGGCCGAGGAGCTGCGGCTGATCGTCGAGCGCGGCGGCCAGCAGGGAGTGCTCGAGGCCGAAGAGGAGCAGATGATCAACGCCGTCATCGAGCTCGGCGGGCGGCGCGTCCACGAGGTGATGGTCCCGCGCGTTTCGATTGCCGGGATCCATGCGACCGCATCGTTCGAGGATGCGATCGACCTCGTCATTGCCGAGGGCCATTCGCGCATTCCGGCCTACGAGGAGTCGCTCGACGAGATCGTCGGCATCCTCTACGCCAAGGACCTCCTGCCATACCTCAAGTCCGATGCCGCCCCGCGTCCGACGCTGCGGGCGCTGCTCCGAGCGCCCGTCCTGGTCCCCGAGTCGATGACCATCGACGACCTGCTCCACGAGCTGCAGCGTCGCAAGGTCCATCTCGCGATCGTCCTCGACGAGTACGGCGGCACGGCGGGCATCGTGACCATCGAGGACCTGCTCGAGGAGATCGTCGGGGAGATCCAGGACGAATACGACGTCGAGGAGCCGATCGTCGTTCGGCTCTCCGAGAACGAGGCCCGGGTCGACGGCCGGGCCGATGTCGACGAGCTGGGCGAGGTCTTCGATATCTCGCTCGTGTTCGAGGATGAAGAGGAATACGACACCGTTGGCGGCCTGCTCTATCACCGGATCGGCGGAGTCCCCAAGCCGGGCGACCAGATCACGGTCGGGGGGCTGACGCTGACGGTGGAAACCACGGATGGTCGCCGGGTCGGCAAGGTCCTGGTCGTCCGCTACCAGGAAGGCCAGCTGGGCGACGCCGAGGACTGAACCAGGACGATCCCCAGCCTCCCGCTGCCCGCTGCGACGCGAGCCAGGGGTCAGGCGGAGATGACCCGGATGATGATCTCCTCGAGGCGTGCCCGTGGTTCCGGCAGCACGACTCCGGCTGCATCGAGGGCCTCGAGTGCCCGGTCGCGATGGAGGCGCGCCTGCGTTCGCGTGTAGACCTCCGCGCCGCTGCGCTCGAGGATCGACACGATCTCGGCGATGCCCGCGGGCGATGGGTCGCTCTCCGCGTAGAGCTCGGCCAGGCGGGCGCGATCGTCCGGAGCCGCATGCTCGAACGCATAGATCACCGGCAGCGTCTTCTTGCGACGAGCCACGTCGGTCGGTTCCTTGCCCGTCGCCTGCTCGTCGCCCCAGATGCCAAGGAGGTCGTCATTGATCTGGAACGCCAGGCCGAGATCCCAGCCGAACGCCCGGTATCGGTCGATGACGTGCTCATCATCGGTCGCCAGCAGGGCGCCGGCCTCGATCGATGCGGCGATGAGGGCCGCCGTCTTGCGGCCGATCATGTCGAAGTACAGCTCGACGGACATGACCTCGTCCGTCTCGCTGGTCGAGATGTCGATGTACTGGCCCTCGCACAGGGCGACGCAGGTGTGGTCGTACAGGCGCATCAGTCGGAGCACCTTGTGGTCGCTGAACCCGAGGTCGGTCAGCCGGTGCAGCGCGATCCGGCTGAGGCTGAACAGCATGTCTCCGGTGTTGATGGCCTGGGGGACGCCGTGCAGGCTCCACAGCGTGGGGCGATGGCGTCGTTCCCGGTCGCCGTCCTCGATATCGTCATGAACCAGGCTGAAGTTGTGGCCCAGTTCCACGGCGGCAGCACCCGGCAGGGCGGCTCGGTGGTCTCCGGTGATCGAGGCATAGGCGAGCAGGCCGAGGAGCGGGCGCATGCGCTTGCCCGACACGCCGGACTGGCCGTCCAGGCCAAGGTGGTAGCGCGCCTGCTCGTAGACACCCACGGTCGACGGATCTCGATCGCGGAAGAGACGGAGGATCTCCTCCTCCGTGTCCGCGATGAGCGCGGCAAGATCGAGCTCGGGGGCGGCCGTCGACATGTCGCGGCGAGTGTATCGCCACCCGGACAAACGTGCGCGGTCCGAGTAGCCTGTTGCGGCCGGTACGATCGGTCCGTCGCGACCCGTCGGATGACGGGGGGTTCCGGTGCTACCGTCACCATGTGCCAGTCCCGCGTCGCTACACCACCGATGCCATCGTCCTCTCGCGCTTCGATTACGGCGAGGCGGATCGCATCCTGACCCTCCTGACGCCGGGATCCGGAAAGATCAAGGCGATCGCGAAGGGGATCCGCCGGCCGTCCTCGCGGATCGGGGGCAGCCTCGAGCCATTCGCCGAGTTGCGCCTCGCCCTCGCTCGCGGCCGGACCTTCGACGTCGTGACCCAGGTCGAGGTCATCCACCCGTGGCTGGAACTGCGCGACAACCTCGTCTCGTTCGGTACGGCGTCGTACATGGCGGAGCTGGCGGATCGGACCCAGGAGGAGCGCCACGCGGCCGAGTCGATCTACGTGCTGCTCAAGCGGGGCTACGAGATCCTCGACGCCGGCATGGCGCCGTCCAGGGTGGCCCGCTGGTTCGAGATGCACCTCGCCGACGAGCTGGGAATCAGGCCCGAGGTCGATCGGTGCGTCGAGTGTGGCTGGCTTCTCGAGGCTGACGAGCGCTACCGCTGGGTTCCGCCGCTCGGCGGCGTCCTGTGCCAGCGATGCCCCGGTCCACCATACGACCGGACGGAACTGTCGCTGGATGCGCTCAAGGTCCTCAAGGCGTTCCAGCGCATGGACACCGAGGCGCTGGCCGCGCTGCGGGTCCGGCCGACCGTCGAGGCCGAGGTCGAACGAGCGATGCGCGCCTTTCTCGAGTACACGCTCGAACGTCAGCCGAAATCATTGGCGTTTCTCGATGAGGTCCGCGCTGCGAAGCGTGAAGGAACGGAGGCACCGGTTTGACTCTGGATCCAGCGACGCCCGGAGGGCAGCGGGCGCTCGAACGACTGTCCGGGGACCGCGTCGGCTGGCTGACCACCGTCACGCCCACCGGCCAGCCGCAGAGCATGCCGATCTGGTTCCTGTGGGTCGATGGTGAGCTGGTCTTCTACGGTGATCATCGCGCGCGACGGAACGCCAATCTGGCCACTAATCCGCGCGTCTCGTTCCATCTCCGGACGGATCCCGAGGCGGACGAGTACCTGGTCATCGAGGGCATGGCTCGGGTCGATCCCGACTATCCGGCGATCCCGGAAAACCCCGCCTTCCTGGCGAAATACGGCCCGTCGATCGACCGGACTCTCGGTGGTCCCGTCGTCATGAGTCAGACCTACAGCCTTCCGGTCCGGATCACGCCGGCCCGGTTCGTGGGAATTCCCAGGTAGGGTCGGATGGGTCTGCTAGGATCAGGGACCCAATCCTCCCGCGCCGGCCTTGCCACGGTCGAGTGCCATCAGGAGTTTTCGTGACGACCAACCCGACCCACGATCCGAACGACGTCCCGGCCGCAGTCCCGGACCTCGACACGATCGTCAGCCTCTCGAAGCGCCGCGGCTTCGTCTTCCCAAGCTCGGAGATCTACGGCGGCATCAACGCCGTGTGGGACTACGGGCCTCTCGGGGTCGAGCTCAAGAACAATGTCAAGCGCGCCTGGTGGAAGGCGATGGTCCAGGAGCGAAACGACATCGTTGGCCTGGATGCCGGGATCCTCATGCACCCGCAGGTCTGGATCACCTCCGGCCACGTTGGATCGTTCAGCGATCCCCTGGTCGAGTGCGGGACGTGCCATCGCCGTTATCGCCTGGATGAGCTCCCCGGCTCCGAGAGCCTCACGGCCACGGATCTGACGGACCCGACGGTCATTGAGCGCTTCGGGCTGACCTGCCCCAACGACGGCGGGCCACTTTCCGCCCCTCGCCGCTTCAACCTCATGTTCCAGACCTTCATGGGGCCGGTCCAGGACGATGCCTCGGTCGTCTACTTCCGACCGGAAACCGCCCAGGGTAGCTACGTCAATTTCAAGAACATCCAGCAGTCGAGCCGGAAGAAGGTCCCGTTCGGGATCGCTCAGATTGGCAAGAGCTTCCGGAACGAGATCAGCCCCGGAAACTTCGTCTTCCGGATGCGCGAGTTCGAGCAGATGGAGATGCAGTACTTCGTCCGACCGGGCGATGCCGCGTCGGCGTCGTTCGAGGAGTGGCTGCCGCGCCGGAAGGCGTGGTATGAGCAGTACGGCGTTGCTTCGGAGCGACTCCGCCTGCGCGAGCACGCCCCCGATGAGCTGGCCCACTACGCCAGGAAGGCCGTCGACGTCGAGTACCGGTTCCCATTCGGGTGGAAGGAGCTCGAGGGCGTCCACAACCGCGGAGACTTCGATCTCTCGCGACACGCCGAGGCCTCGGGCGAGAACCTCGAGTACTTCGACCCGGCGACCGAGGAACACTTCATCCCCTGGATCGTGGAGACCGCGGCGGGTGCCGACCGGGCCGCCTTCACGTTCCTCATCGATGCCTATCGCGAGGAAGAGGTTCGCGGCGAGCGGCGCGTGTCGCTGGCCCTGCACCCCGACCTCGCACCGTACAAGGTCGCGGTCCTGCCGTTGCTCAAGAAACGGCCCGAGATCGTCGAGCTCTGCCATCGGATCCTCGGCGACCTGAAGCGGGACATGATGGCCGTCTACGACGACACCGCCGCGATCGGCAAGCTCTATCGACGCCAGGACGAGATCGGAACGCCGTGGTGCGTGACGGTCGATGTGGACTCCCTGGAGGATCTGGCGGTTACCGTCCGGGACCGCGACACGATGACCCAGGAGCGGATCCCGCTCGAGGGGGTCAAGCGGGCCATTCTCGATCGGATGGAGGCTGCGCGGCCCTGACCCGACGGGGCGTGCCGTCCCGGATCAGCGGGTCGCCTTGGCGGACCCCACCGCTACCGGTTCTTCCGCGACGGGCGGCCACTCGCCGCGGAGATAGGAGTCGATCGAGGTCGCGGCTCGTTTTCCGTCGCCCATGGCCAGGATGACCGTCGCCGCACCGCGGACGATGTCTCCACCGGCAAAGACCCCGGGCATCGATGTCATGCCGAACTCGTCGGTGACGATGTAGCCCCATTCGTTGATGTTGAGCTCCGGGGCGGTCGCCGTGAGCAGGGGATTGGAGCGGGTCCCGATCGCAACCACGACCATGTCGCACGGGATCTCGAACTCCGAGTCCGCAACTGGCTCGGGTCGTCGGCGCCCGGAAGCGTCGGGCTCGCCGAGCTCCATGCGCTGGCAGCGCATGGCCGTCACCCAGCGTTCATCGTCGCCGATGACCTCGAGGGGCGCAGCCAGGAGCTCGAACCGGACTCCCTCCTGCTCGGCGTGGTGGACCTCCTCGGCCCTCGCCGGCAATTCATTATGGCCCCGCCGATACACGATCGTCGCTTCGGTCGCGCCGAGCCGCTTCGACGTGCGAACCGCGTCCATCGCGACGTTCCCGCCACCGACCACGACGACCCGCTGACCGTGGAGGACCGGCGTTTCGGTGTTCTCGTTCCAGGCACCCATGAGATTGACCCGGGTCAGGTACTCGTTGGCCGAGTAGACGCCCTTGTAGTTCTCGCCGGGCACGTTCATGAAGACCGGCAATCCGGCCCCGACCGCGACGAAGATTGCATCGAAGCGCTCCCGGAGCTCGGGCAGCGTGAAGGTCTTGCCGATGATCGAGTTCGGCTCGATCTGGACGCCCTGGTCGACGAGGCGGTTCACCTCGGCCTGGACGATGTCCTTCGGGAGCCGGAATTCGGGAATGCCGTAGATCAGCACGCCGCCGGGCGCGTGGAACGCCTCGAAGATCGTGACCGCGTAGCCATGCTTGGCCAGCTCGCTGGCCGCCGCCAGACCGGCCGGGCCGGAACCGACGATCGCCACGCTCCGGCCGTTCGGGGTCGCGTGGGGCGCCGGCACTGCATCCGGATTGGCCTGGGCCCAGTCGGCGACGAATCGCTCGAGGCTGCCGATCCCGACGGACTTGCCTTTCTTTGCCCGGAGACAGACGCCTTCGCACTGGTTCTCCTGCGGGCAGACCCGGCCGGTGACGCACGGAAGGGCGTTGTCATCCAGGAGGGACTCCGCCGCGCCAGGCAGATCGCCCTCGCGCAGGAGCCGGATGAATCGGGGGATGTTGACCCGGACGGGGCATCCATCGACGCAGTACGGCTTGGGACACTGGAGGCACCGTTCGGCCTCCAGCATCGCGAGCTGGTAGGTGAGACCCAGGTTGACCTCGCGGAAATTGGCCGCCCGGGCCGTGGCGTCCTGCTCCGGCATGGCAACCCGGTCGATCGCCATGCGCTCCTTCGGGGTCAGTTTGTGCGGTTCGGAGTCCCCCGGCGTCGCCGGACCAGGCTCGGGCTTCGCGGAGGATGCGGGACGCTGCTCGGTCATGCCGTGACTCCCCCTGTGGGTGCGGCGGATTCTGATCCGGACTTCGGCCGCGTGCGCAGACCGACCTCGCAGGCTCGGCGCTCGAGGGCCGCCTTCTCGAAGGGTCGATAGGTGGTCAGGCGATCGGCCAGTTCGCCGAAATCGACCTGATGGCCGTCGAACTCGGGCCCATCGACACAGGCATAGCGCGTCTCGCCGTCAATGGTGACCCGGCAGCCGCCGCACATCCCGGTTCCATCGACCATCACCGGGTTCAGCGAGACGGTCGTCTGGACGCCCAGCGGCCGCGTCATCTCCGCCACGGCCCGCATCATCGGCACCGGGCCGACAGCGAAGACCTCATCGGCCTCCTGCTCAGCAAGGACGTCGGCAAGCGCCTGGGTCACGAAGCCTGGCCGGCCGTAACTGCCATCGTCGGTACAGGCGACGACCGTCCCGCAGGCGGCCAGCTCCGGTTCCAGGATGACCCACTCGCGTGAGCGTCCGCCGATGATGCTGGTCACCGCGACCCCTCGACGATGGAGCTCCTGGGCAATTGGAAGGATGACCGCGGTCCCTACGCCTCCGCCGACGCACACCGCGTGCCCGTCCTTGGGCAGTTCCGTCGGGCGTCCGAGAGGACCGGCGATGTCCGCGATGGCGTCTCCCGGCTCAAGCTCCACGAGATCGGTGGTGCTCTTGCCGATCGCCTGGATCACCAGGGAGATTGTGCCGGCCACGGCGTCGCCGTCGGCAATCGTCAATGGGATCCGCTCGGCGCCGGGGCCAAGGTGGACGATCACGAACTGGCCCGGCTGCCGGATCTCCGCGATTCGAGGAGCCTCCAGGACCAGGCGGGTTACGTTGGGGGAGAGACGCTCATTCTTGAGAACGCGATGCATTCGGGACACCAGGCTAGGAATTCCTGTCCTGATGGTCGCCCGGGCGCACGCCGGACCGACAGCGCCGGACCGCACGGTTGGCGGGGGCCGAAGGTCACCTACCGCGGGGTCTCACGGGGTCGCGGCGCGCACAGGTCAGCCGGTCATGAGGGCGGCGTCCTTACCCTTCGGCCAATAGAGTTCCTTCTTGACGTGGAACTCCGGGAAGCCGCGGTCCATCAGGGATCGCTCGACGTTCAGGATCATCTCGGGATTGCCGCAGATATAGACGACGGTCCTATTGGGACGAAGACCGAGATCCTTGCAGACGGTGCTCACGATCGCCTCGACGCGACCGGTGCGACCGGTCCAGCCGGTGTTCCGCGGGCTATCCGGGCGCGAAATGGTCGGGACGTAAGTGACGGGATAGGTACCGTCGCGCTCGAGCGTCTCGAGGTAGTCGCGGTAACCGAGCTCGTCCTCGTACGAGCAGCCGTGGAGCACGACGGTCTTGCGCGGGTCCCCACGAAGCAGCGTGTCCCGGATCATGCTGATGAACGGAGCGATTCCCGTTCCAGTCGAGACGTACAGATGCGTGCGGTCGTCATCGGGCTCGAGGAGGAACTTGCCCTTTGGTCCGATCAGTCGCAATCGATGCCCGATCGGGATACGCCAGAGCGCCGTCGTGAAGCGGATCACCGGCACGAGCCGAACGTAGAGCTCGTAGCCCTCGGTCCCGCCGTCCTGGGGCGCCGAGGCGACCGAATACGGCCGCTGGAGCAGCTTGCCATCGACCACGACGCCGATCGTCAGGTATTGCCCCGGTACGAACGCGACCGGATCGCCGTCCAGGCGGACCCAGAACGAACCGAGCTCATCGGACTGATCCTCGCGGCGGACGAGAGTGGCGTTGTAGACGGGCGCATCGGGATCGATGATCCGGGTGTCTTCGGCGTGGTCGGTCATGAGGGTGGTGCTGGCTCCGTGTGGATCTGCTCGTCACGATTGTAGATGCGGGCTGGCCCACGCGGTCCAACGGCCCGGCCCGTCTCCAACGGTACAATTGCCGCAATCCACCGATCAATTGCGGCTGCGTGCCGCTCGCGCCCAATCAGTGAAGGAGCCTGCCCTCATGTCAGCTGCCCGGACGGATCGCGCTCATCGCGCGGCGAAGCGCTACATCTACGCCTGGGGCGCCGGACAGGCCGAGGGCGACGCAACGATGCGCGATCTGCTCGGTGGCAAGGGCGCAGGCCTCGCCGAGATGACCAGCGCGGGCCTGCCCGTTCCACCCGGTTTCACGATCACGACCGAGGCCTGCAACGACTATTTCACGGCTGGATCCCGGCTGCCGGATGGGCTGTGGGAGGACATCCTCGAGGCCATCGCGCAGGTCGAGGCCGAGACCGGCAAGGGGTTCGGGGATCCAGGCAATCCGCTGCTCGTGTCGGTTCGGTCCGGGGCCAAGTTCTCCATGCCGGGGATGATGGATACCGTCCTCAATCTCGGACTCAGCGAGGCGACCCTCAAGGGCCTCGTTGCCCTGACCGGGAACGAGCGGTTCGGTTGGGATGCCTATCGCCGCTTCATCCAGATGTTCGGACGGATCGTGATGGAGGTGCCCGGCGAGCGCTTCGACCACGCCCTCGAGTCGATGAAGAAGGCGCGCGAGGCCAAGCAGGACACGGACCTGTCGGCCGCCGACCTGCGCGAACTCGCTGGCCAGTACAAGGAGATCGTCCGCGAGGTCTCCGGGCGCGAATTTCCCGAAGATGCGAACGAGCAGCTGGACCTCGCGACCAAGGCCGTCTTTGCGTCGTGGTTCGGTAAGCGGGCCCGTGACTACCGCGAGTACAACAAGATCGCCCACGATCTCGGTACCGCCGTCAACGTCGTGACGATGGTCTTCGGCAACATGGGCGACGACTCGGGCACCGGCGTGGCCTTCACCCGCGACCCGAACACGGGCGCCAGGGCCCTCTATGGCGAGTACCTGACCAACGCCCAGGGCGAGGACGTCGTGGCCGGGATCCGGACTCCGCAGCCCATTGCCCAGATGCGCGATGTCATGCCCGCCGTCTATGACGAGTTCCAGGCCATCGCCGACCGGCTCGAGCACCACTACCGCGACGTCCAGGACCTCGAGTTCACGATCGAGCGTGGTCGCCTCTACATGCTCCAGACCCGGTCGGCCAAGCGGACCGCCGCTGCCGCGGTCCAGATCGCCGTCGACATGGTCGAGGAAGGGATCCTGAGCCACGAAGAGGCCATCGGCCGGATCGAGCCCGGGATGGTGGACCAGCTCCTGCGTGATCAGTTCGACCCGGGCACCCGCGCCGACGCGTCGCAGATCGTGAAGGGCCTCAACGCCTCGCCTGGCGCGGCTGTCGGCCGCGCCGTCTTCGATGCCGACGTGGCCGTCGAGTGGGTCGGCCGAGGCGAGAAGGTGATCCTCGTCAGGATCGAGACGTCGCCGGATGACTTCCATGGCATGGCCGTGGCGGAGGGGATCATCACCGCCCGCGGCGGTGCGACCTCCCACGCGGCTGTCGTGGCGCGCCAGATCGGCAAGCCGTGCGTCGCCGGGTGCGCGGATCTCGTCATCGACTACGCGACGAAGCGGGCAACATCGACTTCATCAAATATCGCCTTCGGCGAGGGAGACTGGATCAGCCTCGACGGGACGACCGGCGACCTGTTCTCGGGTCCGCTGCCGACGATCTCGGCGCGATTCGAGGACCAGCCCCAGCTCCAGGCGATCCTGGGATGGGCGGACAAGGTCCGTCGGATGGAGGTCTGGACGAACGCCGACAAGCCCGAGGAGGCCGCGCAGGCCCGCCGCTACGGGGCCCAGGGCATCGGTCTCTGCCGGACCGAGCACATGTTCCGCGAAGGCGATCGCCTGGAGATCGTGCGCGGCGCGATCCTCGTCGCCAACCGCGCGACTCGGGCCAAGGACAAGCTCGCCACCGGCGCGACGCTTGACGCCGACGAGCAGCACGCAGTCAAGACGTTCGACGCGGCGATGGCCAAGCTCGAGGTTCTGCAGCAGGGCGACTTCGAGGGCATCTTCGAGGCGATGGATGGCCTGCCGGTGGTGGTTCGGCTCATCGACCCGCCGCTCCACGAGTTCCTGCCCAACCTCGAGGAGCAGTTGGTCAAGGTGACCAAGGCGGGTGACGCGGCCTCGGCTGAGGATCGTGAGCTCCTCGCGACGATCAAGGCGATGCATGAGCAGAACCCGATGCTCGGACTCCGCGGCTGCCGCCTCGGGCTGATGATCCCCGACTTCGTGAAGATCCAGACCAGGGCGATCCTGAACGCCCAGATCGCTCGGGTGAAGGCCGGTGGGCACCCGATCGCCAAGATCATGATCCCGCTCGTCGGGCACGTGAATGAGCTGGCGCGCACCCGCGAGCTCCTCGAGGCCGAGGCCAAGGCGGTCGAGGCGAAGGCCGGCGTCAACGTCGAGTACAAGTTCGGAACCATGATCGAGGTTCCGCGTGGCGCACTGACGGCCGACGAGATCGCGACCCAGGCTGATTTCTTCAGCTTCGGCACGAATGACCTTACCCAGATGACGTTCGGCTACAGCCGCGACGATGCCGAGGGCGGCTTCCTCCTCAAGTACGTTGAGGACAAGATCCTGCCCTTCAATCCGTTCCAGACCCTCGACGACGCGGTCGCGGGCCTCATGCGGATCGCCGTCGAGAAGGGCCGGGCCACGAAGCCAGGCCTCGAACTCGGCATCTGCGGCGAGCACGGAGGAGATCCGGCCTCGATCGCCAAGTGCGAGAAGATCGGTCTCGACTACGTCTCGTGCTCGCCGTTCCGCGTCCCGGTGGCCCGGCTCGCGGCCGCCCAGGCGTCGCTCGCCGCCGTCGAACGCGATAAGTAGGTCCTCGAAGGCCCGCCGAGCATGAGTGGGCCGGGGAGGCAACGCGTGGCCAGGGCGCGCGGCCTGGTCATCGACATCGAGCCGTTGCGCAAGGATGTCGATTTCCGGCGCCTCTGGGTCGGGCAATCGATCAGCGTCATCGGCAGCCAGATCACCCGCGTGGCGCTGCCGTACCAGGTCTACGTCCTGACCGGTTCAACGCTCGCGCTGGCTGGGCTGGTACTGACCCAGCTGGTCCCGATGCTCCTGTTCGGACTGGGTGGCGGTGCGATCGCCGACGCACTGGATCGGCGGCGCGTCCTCCTGGTCACGCAGGTCGGCCTGGCGATCACGAGCCTGACCCTCGCCGTTCTCTCGCTCGAGGTCAATCCCTCGATCCCGCTCCTGTACGTCGTCGCGTTCATCGGGGCGGGGTTCCTGGCCTTCGATGCCCCGGCCCGCTCATCGGCCATCCCGCGACTGGTGCCGCGAGACCGGCTGCGGGCCGCGATCGCGCTCGGCCAGCTGAGTTTCAACGGCGGGTCGGTACTTGGCCCCGCCCTGGCCGGAGTACTGATCGCGACCAGCGGAGTGGCCGGTGCGTTCGCTGTTGACGTGGGGACGTACGGCCTGTCCCTGGCCATGATCGTGGGCATGCGATCGATCGCGCCGATGGGCGACTCACCACGGCCCGGACTGGCGGCCATCCGCGAGGGTCTGGGCTTCGTTCGCGCTCGTCGCCTGATCATGTCGACGTTCGCGATCGACCTCAACGCGATGATCTTCGGGAGTCCGCAGACCCTGTATCCCGTCCTTGCGCTCGACATCTTCAAGGTAGGCCCGGTTGGCCTGGGCTTTCTCACGTCGGCACCGGCGGTGGGTGCCTTCATCGCCATCATCCTGTCAGGCGGGATCTCGCGCGTGCGCCGGATCGGGCGCGGCATCATCCTCGCGGTGGCGGGTTGGGGGACTGCGATCCTGCTGTTCGGGCTTTCGACCGCATTCTTCTCGCTGGCCCTGATCTTTCTCGCCCTGGCCGGGGCCGCCGACGTCGTCTCGGCGGTCTTCCGATCCAGCGTGCTGCTCATGGAAACGCCGGACGAATTACGCGGCCGCGTGTCCTCGATCCACATGCTCGTCGTCAGGAGCGGACCGCAGATCGGCGACATGGAGGCAGCCCTGGTCGCGTCGGCGATCGGGGCGCAATTGTCCGTGATCAGTGGGGGTTTGTTCTGTCTGATCGGAGTATTGGTCGTGGCTCGGCTCTATCCCGAGCTGGGCGCCCACGTCGTGGGTCCCGACGAGCCCGCCCTGGTTCCCGTCTGACGGTCGCTATCCCTCTTCGGGCGCGGCGCGGCGGTACGGGGCGTAGGCGGGCTGCCAGGTGGCGGCATCGACCAGCGCCGTGACGTCGGTGTCGGCCGGCAGCGGTGAGAGCCCGGCCCGAATCGCCTCGCCGGCAACCCGGATGGCGATGGCTCGCGAGACTTCGCGGAGGGCCGTTACGCTCGGATACAGCGCGCCCGCCACGAGCCGTTCGGTGGCCACGTGGTCGGCCACGGTTTCTGCGGCCAGCAGGAACATCTCGTCGGTCACCTCGCGTGCCTCGGCGACAATCGCCCCGAGGCCAATTCCCGGGAAGATGAACACGTTGTTCGCTTGGCCGATCTCCTGTCGGTGGCCCTCGTGTTCGACCGCCGGAAACGGCGAGCCGGTAGCCACAAGAGCACGGCCGCCGGACCAGGTCACGACGTCGGCCGGTATCGCCTCGGTGTTCGCGGTCGGATTCGAGAGTGGCATGACGATGGGGTTCGCCGTTCCGGTGGCCATGGCCCGGATCACTGCCTCGGAGAACGAGCCCGCATGGCCGGTCGTCCCGATGAGAACCGTCGGCCGGACCGCCGTGACAACGGCGAGCAGATCCGGGTCCGGGCCGCGTCCCGCCGCGGGGATCGCAAGGCCCAGCTCGCCGGCGGTCGCGGCCGGCATCGCGAGTTCGCGCTTACCTGATTCGAGGACGGTGCGGGCGTCGTGGACGAGACCCCGAGAGTCGACGAACACGATCGCCTCTCGAGCGGCCGCCTCGCCCATGCCGCTGGCGGTCATGGCCTGCCGTAGCAGGCGTCCGATCCCGGTCCCGGCCGCCCCGGCGCCCGCCATGACGATGCGCTGGTCGGCCCAGGTCGTCCCGAGGTGCCGCATGCCGGCGATGACACCACTGACCACGACGGCGGCCGTGCCCTGGATGTCGTCGTTGAACGACGGGACGCGATGCCGGTAGCGGTCCAGGATCCGGAGCGCGTTGTGCTGCTTGAAATCCTCGAACTGGATGAGGCATCCGGGCCAGACTTCCTGGACCCCCTCGACGAACGCCTCGACGAACGCGTCATAGGCTGCTCCACGGAGTCGAGGAGCCCGGAACCCGAGGTACAGGGGATCGTGCAGGAGCCCCTGGTTGTCCGTCCCGACATCGAGCGAAACCGGCAGTGTGATGACCGGATGGATGCCGGACGCGGCCGTGTACAGCGCGAGCTTCCCGATCGGAATGGCCATCCCGCCCGCGCCGAGGTCGCCGAGCCCGAGGATCCGCTCGTTGTCGGTGACGACGATCAGGCGAACGTCCTCGAACGGCGCCGCCCGCAGCGTCTCGGGGATGCGGTCTCGATCCGCGGGCGTCAGCCAGATGCCGCGCGTCCGGCGAACGATGTGACTGAACTCCTGGCAGGCCCGTCCGACCGTCGGTGTGTAGACGATCGGCAGGTACTCCTCCATGTGCTCGGCCAGGAGGCGATAGAACAGGGTGGCGTTTCGATCCTGGAGTGCGGCCAGACCAATGTACTGCTCAAGGGCATCGGACTTGCGCCGGAGGTGCTCGTGCTCGAGGTCCAGCTGCTCCTCGATCGAGAAGACGCGGTCGGGGAGGAGACCGTGCAGCCCGAACGCTTCCCGCTCGTCGAGTGGGAAGGCCATGTCCTTGGTCAGGAGCCGGTAGTTGAGCAACTCGCTACCGGACAGCGCGATCTCGGTGGGCAGGCCCACGGAGAGGCGGTCGAACGGGGCGGGAAGAGGTCGCACGGATCGAGGATAGTCGGCGATGAGCCGGGCCGCCGGGGGCGCCGCGCGGTCGGGTTGGCCGGCCCTGCCGGAGAATCGGGGCTCGGCTATCGTCATGGCGTGAGCGGCCCGCAGTTGACCCTGGCGGACATCGTGGATGCAAGCCGCTTTGAGGCGCATCTCGACCGGGAGCTGGCAGGGTTCCTTGACTATCGCCTGGCCGGCAACCGCCAGATCCTCGTTCACATGGAGGTCCTGCCCGCCTTCGAGGGTCGAGGCGTCGGGGCCGCGCTGGCGCGTCATGCGCTGGCCGAGGCGCGGTCCGCTGGTCGACGGGTGACAGTGCGCTGTCCGTTCATCCGGGCCTACCTCCTGCGCCACCCCGAGGAGGCCGATGTGGTCAACCCCGAGATCGTCCGGGACGCGCCCGGCTGAGCGAATCCTCGGAGACGCGTCAGACCAGCGCGCCGACGTCGCGGGAGACCCTGGACAGCCGGACAGCCAGCAGGATCCCGATTGCGGCCAGTACGAGCACCGCGGCCGCTGCGATCGCCGCATCGAGATCGCCTGCCCCGAATTCCGAGTAGACGACCAGCGGCAGGGTCTGCGTCCGGCCGGTGATATTCCCCGCGAACAGAATGGTGGCTCCGAATTCCCCCAGGGAGCGCGCCCAGCTCATGACCACGCCGGCCACCAGAGCCGGCCCGGCGAGCGCTGCCGTGACGTGGCGGAACACACCCAATGCCGTGGCGCCATCCACGCGGGCCGCGTCCTCGAGGTCTCGTGGCACCGACGCGATACCTGCCCGCGCGGCGCGGATGAAGAATGGCGCCGAGACAAAGGTCTGGGCCAGGATCACGGCCACGGTCGTGAATGGGATCGCCACGCCGAGCGCTTCGAGCGAGTCGCCCAGCAGTCCGCGGCGGCCGAAGACCAGGAGGAGGGCCAGGCCGGCAACGGACGGCGGGAGGACCAACGGGAGGTCGATCACGATTTCGACCAGCGTGGCACCCGGGAATCGGTGTCGCGCCAGGAGGTACGCGAGCGGGGTTCCGAAACCGATCGTGATGACCAGGCTTGTCAACGTCGTCGCAAGGCTCAGCCGCAGGGCGTTGACCACGGCGGGTGACTGGGCCACGGCGAGCAGATCACCAACGCCAAGTGCCCGTCCCAGGAGCGTACCCACCGGCAGTGCGAGGAAGACGGCGAACAGGGCAGCGGACCCAATGACAAGGCGTCGGCTCATTGGGGAAGGCTGAACCCGAATTCGAGAAGCACGCGCTGTCCCTCGGGCCCGACGAGCCAGGTCAGGAACGCCCGCGCCGCAACCGGGTTGGCAGCACCGAACGGGACTACGCCGCCGTAGCTGGCGGTGACGTTTCGGCCCGCCGGAATCGCCAGGTTCGTCACCTTTGTGGAGCCCGAGGCATCCGAGGCGTAGACCACGGCTGCGTCGCCCTCGGCGAGCTCGATCTTGGCGAGAACGGCCGCGACGCTTTCCTCGCGGCTGACGACGTTGGCGTCGTAGCGAGCGGCCAGATCAGCTGGTGCGCCTGGAAGCGTCGAAAGCTGGGCCAGGAGTCTGGACGCGTGCGCGGTGATCGGAACGCCGTCGGCGGCGGCCACGACGCGAACGCCAGGGCGGCCCAGGTCGATTGGCTGCTGGAGGTGCCCCGGGTTGTCGGCAGGGACCACGACCGCCAGTTGGTTGCCGGCGAACCGGACGAGCGGGCCATCGACCAATCCGGCTGCGATGAGCGCCTCGGGGTTGGCGAGATCGGCGGACAGGAACACGTCCGGCTGGGCGCCCTGCTCGATCTGGGTGCGCAGGGTCGTCGACGAGCCAGTCGAGACCACGATCTCGACAGCTGAACTCGTCATATAGGCAGTTCCAAGCGCCTGAAGGGCTGGACCGAGCGAGGCGGCACCAAAGACCGTCAGCGTCGTGGTCCCAGGTCGAGGCGGGCCGGCCGCCCCGCAGCCAACCAGCAGTCCCACGACGGTCACGAGCGCGAGCCCTGCGATCAGCGGGCGGCCCGGTCCTGCGGCGCCATGTGGCGCGAGTCTCACTCGCCAGCCTCGATGATCACGTTCGTGGCCTTGACCACGCACACGGCACGATCTCCGACCACCAGGCCCATCTCGATGACCGCCTCCGCCGTCATCAGGCTCACGATCCGATGCGCTCCAGCCAGCACTTCGACCACGGCCGCAACGCGATCCGCCTCGATCCTCGTGATCACGCCGGAAAAGCGGTTGCGGGCCGATTGGGTTGAGGCCCGGGGGTCTGGGTGTGTCCGTCGCCTGGACTCGAGCAGCCGAACGACCTCCGAGATCGGGACGAGACGCTGGCCGCCCGCCGACCGCTCGACACCGAGTCGTCCGGCCGATTCCCAGCGTCGGAGGGTGTCGACGCCCACGCCGAGCATTTCGGCCGCCTGGCCCATCCGGAGGTGTTGTGTCGATGAACTGGCCGAACGCGTTGTCTCACTGGTCATAGCGAGGTATTGTGGCCGAAGAGATGGCAAATAACAAGAGATGGACGCAGACTTGCGAGCGTTTAGGGCCTAGATGCGGGGCCGGCTGCCGTCGGTTCCGGTGATCGACGTCCCGGCAGGCCAAGCGACGCCAGCGCTACGGCCAGGGATACGAGCACGAGAACCCCGAATCCAAGAGAAACGGAGGCACTCGTAACCGATGAGGCGAGGAGGGCACCGGCGAGACTGGCCCCGACCACGCCACCCAGGTAACGGCCGGTGTAGTAGGTTCCCGCGGCCATCCCGACACGCTCCGGGCGGATGGCCTCGAACGCTGCCGCCTGGCGGGCTGACCCGGACAGGCCCATCCCGAGTCCGACGACCCCGAGCAGCAGGGCGATCGCCACGAACGACGAGCCACCCACTGGCGTCCACAGGCCCGTGAGTCCAATCGCCATGACGAGGCTCCCGGCGACGACCAGGGCGCGCCGGCCCCGGCGATCCGAGGCTCGACCGCCAAGCGGTGCGACGAAGGCGGCCACACCGGAGATCCCGAGGAGGACGAGGCCGCTCGTGGTTGCAGACCCACTCAGGATCCGCTCGACCAGCAGCGGGATCAGGATGAAACTGGCATGCAGCACGATGGTGCTGCCGAACACCCCGGCGACGGCTGCGGCGAAGGGTCGATGGCCGAACAACCGCGGGTCGACGGCTGGATGGTCGATCCGCAGTTCATACCGGATGAAGACAACGCCCAGGGGGATGATCGCGACGGCCGCCACGATCGGAATCGCGCCCTCGCCACCGCGAATCGCAATGAGGAAGGAGCCGATGATCGCCGCCAGCAGGGCGAGACCGAGCAGGTCCAGTGGGGTCCTCGGCCGTGCCGGCGGGCTGACAGTGGCAAGCTCCGCAGGTCCGGCGATCGACGCCGGATCGGGCTCGGGGGCCGGCGAACGGCGCAGACCGACGCTGGCCAGCGCGATCACCGCCACCGGCACGGCCACGACGAAGAGGCTGCGCCATCCGAACAGGCCGACCAGCACACCGCCGATGAACGGTCCCGCAGCGGCGGAGGTCGAGACGAGGAGATCGAACAGGCCGAATGCCTCGCCGCGTCGGGCGGGAGGGGCAAATTCTCGGATCAGTGCCGCCGAGCTGGTGGAGACGAAGGCACCACTCACCGCCTGCAGCACGCGGGCAGCCTGGAGGAGCCCGAACGACGTTGCGCCGACCGCGACTGCTGAGGCCAGGGCAAAGACGGCGACGCCGAGCAGGAACATGCGTCGATGGCCGAACCGATCACCGAGCGAACCACTCACCGGAAGGGCGACCGCGACGGCACCGAGGTAGAGCGTGACGAGCGACGCCACTGCGCCCGCGCCGAGGTGAAACTCGTCCATGATTCCCGGCAGGGCCACGGCCAGCATCGTCGAGTTCAGCGGCACCAGGACCGATCCGCTGGCGACGCCGAGCATGGCTGCTGTCAGCAGCGACCCGGGCCGCGACGAGTTCACAGGAGACGCACGAACCCGGTCGCGCCGTCGATCTCGATCATCCGGCCGTCGGCAATTCGGGACGTGGCGTCCCCGGTTCCCACGACGGCGGGCAATCCGAATTCACGAGCCACGACGGCCGCATGGGACAGGATTCCGCCCGTATTCGTGACCAGGCCGGCTGCGACGACAAAGACCGGCACCCAGGAGGGGTTCGAGGACGGGCAGACGATGATGTCCCCAGGTCTGATCCGGCCAAAGTCTTCTGAGCCGAGCGTCACCCGGGCGGGCCCGCGCACGACGCCGGCCGAGGCTCCAGTTCCGCGCAGGACGCCCGGTTCGGTCGAGGTGAACCGCTCGCCGTCGAACCGGTCGGTGCTCGGAGTACTGGCCCGTCCGACTTCCGGCGGGGGAGTCAGGGTCCGCTGCGCCGCATGCTCGGCGCGTCGCTGGGTCACGAGTTCGCTGGTACCACGGGGCGTGAGGATCAGGTCGCGAATTTCGTCGCGAGACAGGAACAGGATGTCGTCCGCATCGGCGAGACTTCGTTCCGCTTTCAGGCGCTGCCCGACGCGCATAACGAGGCTCCGAATGCGCGCCTGGGCCAGGCGGTCGATCCAGTAGTTGTGGCCCTCCGTCAACGGGCCGATCGCGCGAGCGAGTGACAGGAGATGCTCGAACTGCCGGAGTGTTTCTGGCTGTGTCGCCAGCCGCACTCGAACCCCGTCGGCCAGGGATGCCGCGTCGGCGGCCAACCGCGCGCGCCGCGCCTCGGCCGGTTCTGGCGGTCTCGCGAGGTGCATCCCGAGCTGGGTGAGGAGAAGGTCGGGTGCCTCCGCCCACGACGGCAGCGCAAGATCGTCAAAGGGCTGGCCCAGGCGCCCGTGTCGAGCAAGGAATGCATCGAGTTCCACCAGAAAGGACGGTCCCCCGGGGAGCTCCCGGATCTCGTCCGTGATCGGCCGGGTGCGTGCCGACCCGTGGCCACCACTGGTGTCGCCCCCCGCTTGGGCCGCGAGGAGCTGCCTGATTGCGGGACGAGCCGCGGCCTCCTCGGCCAGCCGCTCGATCCCAAGTTCGGCGTCAAGGAGGTCATTCCGTGTTCCCTGCACCAGGCGGAGGGACTCACCGGGGCTCGCCCCCGGAACCGCCTTCTCGTACAGATCGGCCAGGTCCTCGAGGACCTGATAAGGCCCGAGGATGATGCAGAAGTGCAATTCCCACATGCGGCGAACCGCGGCCCACGCCTCGTCCCAACCGGCGGCGAGTTGCGTCGGGGCGAGATCTTCGACTGGCAGCGTCCGAAGCTGCGACTCCAGCCCCTTGAGTTCAGGGAGTACGTCATCGGCCCAGTACGTTGCGGTGACCTCCGCTCGCTCGCGGAGGACGGCAAGCCACCGAGCGTCAACGTCCGCCTTCGTCTCCTCGGTCGTGTTGGCGTCCTGGGCGAAGTAGGCGTAGCCGTTCCAGATCCGGATGTACCAACGTTGTGGGAAACCACCGAATTGCTGGGGGGCGAGGTTGAAGCCCTGGCCGAGCGTACGTACGTAGTCAGCGGCAAGGGGCACCAGCGCGAACGGCATGTGCATGTCATCCCACGACCACGATCGATCGGGGTCGGCGTGGTCCTCCCATGGCGTTGGAAACGCGTCGGACGAGGAACTTGAGTGCCCCGGCTTCGGGCCAGCCGGACGCTGGTACGAGTTCGTCATCGGGTCGTGATCGGACGTGCCTGGAGGAGGTACCAGGTCCCGCCGGCCATCGCCGCTTCGATATCCACGGCCGATCCGATGCTGATTTCAACGGCCACGGCGAGCTCGGCGAGGTCGTTCAGCGATACGGCGTCGAGCGCCGGTCCGATCTGGGATGGCGCGCGGTCCCCCGGCGTGTAGTCCGCAATGGCGCGGGAGTCCCGGTCGATGACCCACGTATCGGGTGTCACGGTTCCCGACACCATCGCATCGCCGAGCCCGCGAACGGCGGTGATGACAAGTTGGTCCGTCCGCGCTGTGACCGGGTGGCGAGTGAACACGACCGCGGCGGCGTCGGCAGGAACCAGGGCCTGGACGACGACCGCCATGCCGCCACCGTCGGCTTCCAGGCCGCGCCGCTGTCGATAGGCGACGGCAGGGGCGCTCCACAGGGATGCCCAACAGCGGCGGACGGCGTCGGGTACGTCAGCCGGGGCGACGTCAAGCTCTGTTTCGTGAAGCCCGGCGAACGACGCGGCAGAGCTGTCCTCACCGATCCCTGAAGAGCGCACGGCGAATCGCGGCGCCGCGCTCGTGGTGCGGCTCAACGTAGAGACGAGTTCGCGGATCCCGAGGTCGAGCGCCGCTCCAACGGTCGGCTCGAGCGGGCCACCTTCGAACGCGGCTGCCAGCCCTGTTCGCGCCGCCTCATCCGGCAGGCGATCGATCCGGGACTGAATGCCAGGCGTCGCGCGGCGCTGCACTTCGAAGGCCTCGGTCGTGAGGCAGAACCCCGGCGGCACCCGAAAACCCAGGTCGACGAGGTTGACCAACGATGCAGCCTTGCCCCCGACGAGGTGAGGATCGCTGGCACCGCCGTCGAGCGGAACCACGAGCTTCTGTGCGGGACGCAGCACCCTGCTCCTCCGTGTCGAATCGGTCAGTCGGCCGAGCGCCGGGGTCCGCGCCGGCCCGGCTGTCTCAGGCCTCGGCGGCGGGCTCCTCTGCGCCAGCCGCTGGCACGGCTCCGGGACGAATCGGCTCGAGGTCGACCGTTCGTGACCGGCGGGTGTGACCCGACTCGGTCCGGACCATGACGGCCGGGATGACCCCGTTTGCCTCGGATTCGACGACGGCAGCCTCGCCCGCGTAGAGGCCGGTCAGGATGCGGACGTGGTCACCGGGCCCAATCGACCCCCGGCCGGAGATGGCCGACAGGTTGATGGAGACGGTTCGGCCCGCTGGATTGCGAGGGTCGTTAGCGCCCAGGACGGGCGGCGGACCCTTCGTTGCCGTCTTGGCTGGTGGGTACGTAACCTTGCGACGACGCACGGGCTACGACCGGCGACGCGAGGTCGCCTCTTCCTTCTTCGGCTTCGGCTCGTGGCCTGGGCGGGGCGGTCGCGGGAGGGTGCCCGGCGCCATATCGGGTGCCTTGGGCTGCGGCCCACGCTCCTTGGCAGCCTTGACCGTGGCGGCGAATTCGGCGGCGACCGCGGCCGGGATGCTGCCCTGCCAGGCGCGCTCGATTTCCTTGATTCGCTCTGTCTCGGTGGCGCGCCGCTGGCGCTCGAACTGGGAGTGCTTCGTCATTGTCCCTCGACCTTGAATCGTCCCGGAGATCGGGACGGTCGCGCAATCGTACGCGTCCGGGCCCCCCGCCGTCGCCGGCGCGATCTCGGGGACGTTGCCAGCGGGCCCTGCCCACGGCCAAGCGATCGTCGATCGGGCACACTGCACCAATGCCCACCAGGATCATCCTCGACGTTGATACCGGGACCGACGATGCCGTCGCCCTGATGGTCGCGGCGCTCTCGCCCGATATCGAGCTGGTCGGTGCCACCACGGTCAACGGCAACACGACCGTCGACAACTGCACCGAGAACACGCTGCGGGTGTTCGACTGGATCGGGCTGCCGGCAATTCCGGTCCACATGGGCATGACGCGGCCCCTGGCCCGGGCGCAGATGACGCAGCTGAACCCCGCCAGTCGGATACATGGTTCGCTGCTGGATCTTCCGCCGGCCACGCACGCGAAGCTCCAACCGGGACACGCCGTGGACTGGCTGATCGACATGTACCTCGCGTCCGATGGCGACATCACGCTCGTGCCGGTCGGACCGTTGACGAACGTCGCCGCGGCCATCGTGAAGGAGCCACGGATCCTGGAGCGGATTCCACAGATCGTGATCATGGGTGGAGCCCACCATCACGGGAACTCGACCCCGTCCGCCGAGTTCAACATCTGGCTCGACCCGGAAGCCGCGAGGATCGTGGTGAATTGCGGGCGGCCCATCCGAATGGTCCCGCTTGACGCGACGCACCGGGCGCTCGTTTCCCTCGACGATTGCGGCGCCCTGCGTGCCCTCGGGACACCCGCGGGAGAAGCCGCGGCGCGTTTCGTCGAGAAGCGAATCGAGGGCTACGACGCCACCCAGCCGATGCATCGCATGAATGCCGCCCCGGTCCATGACGCACTCGCGGTCTGCGCGGTGATCGACCCTTCGATCATCACGACGAAGTTCATTCCGGTTGATGTGGAGGTCGCCGGGGAGCTATCCGTCGGGCGAACGGTGTGTGACTTCAGTTTCCGGAGCGGTCGGCCGGCCAACGTCCAGTTCGCCATGGACGCCGACGAGCCGAAGTTCGTCGGTATGCTGATGGAGATTCTGGCACGGACCGCCTGACTGCCCCGCTGTCGCGACGCCGGTTCGTGGCCGCGCTCGCCGGGGTCATCGGGGTGGTCGTCGCCGCCTGCGTGGGTGGAGGAACCGCGACACCGGGGGTCACCGAGTCGGCCCGGGGCACCGGGAGCCCCGCGCCCCTGCGGACGGCCGATGCGACCTTGGATCCCACCGAGGCCCCGACGCCCTCGGCCAGCTCGACGCAGACATCGATCGCTAGCCTCCGCCGCAAGATCGGCCGGATGCTCGTCATCGGGTTCCGAGGCACCGCCCCGGCTCCAACCGAGCCGTTCATGCAGGCGATCGCCGCCGGCGAGCTCGGCGGGGTCATCCTGTTCGACCGGGACGGCCAGACGAAGACGACCGGGCGCAACATCGTCGCCCCGGATCAACTCGGCGCACTGACCGGACTGCTGCGATCGACGGCCCTCCGGGGTTCCATCGGACCGCATCTGCTGATCGCGGTGGACCAGGAAGGCGGCCGCGTGGCGAGGCTGAACCCCACGAATGGGTATCCGGCGACCCCCTCGGCAGCCGAGCTTGGGGCCGCAGATGACCTCGAGCGCACGACGAACGCCGCAGTACTGACCGCCATCACGCTGGCCGGTGCCGGGATCGATTTCAACCTGGCCCCTGTGGTCGATCTCAACGTCAATCCGTCGAACCCGGCCATCGGGGCTCTCGATCGCAGCTTCTCGGCCGACCCAGTGGTCGTGGTGGCCCATGCGACTGCCGTCATCGAGGCGCTGCGCGGCGCAGGGATCCGAACCGCGATCAAGCACTTTCCGGGAGAAGGCAGCGCCACGGGCAACACCGACAAGGGAGTCGTGGACGTGACGGCGACCTGGACCGAGACTGAACTGGAGCCGTTCCGCGCCCTGATCAGCGCCGATCTCCCGAGCGCCGTGATGGTCGGCGGGATCGTCAATGGCCAGCTGGATACGGATTATCCGGCCGTGCTGTCTCGCGTCACGGTCACCGGGCTCCTGCGCAACCAGTTGGGCTGGTCGGGTGTGGTCATCAGCGATGACCTCCAAGCTCCGGCTGTCACCCAGCGCTATGGGGACGGCGAGGCGATCGCTCTTGCAATCGCCTCGGGCGTGGATCTTCTGCTGTTCGCCAATCAGCAGGTCTATGACCCTGACATTGTCGACCACGTGATCACGATCGTGATGGATCACCTCGCCTCGGGCCGGATCACGGAGGCGCGCCTGGACGAATCGGTCGCTCGGATCGAGGCGCTCTACAGCACCGTCGAGTAGCGGGCCGCACCCGACGAGCACGTCCGGGCCCGGCCCGGTAGATTCCGGACATGCCATTCCGAGCGGATCCGTGGCTCCACGTCATCGCCGGCTGCATGTCCTCGGGCAAGACCGACGAGCTCCTGCGCCTGCTCCGCCGGGCCGAGGTTGCGCGGCGAAGGATCCTCCTCGTCCGGCCCCAGATCGACAACCGGACGCCAGGCGAATTCGCGGAAAGTCGCTCCAAGGCGCGCTATCCCTCGGTCCTGGTCAACCCGGAAGAGCCGTCAGCGATCCTCGCCCTGGCCCGCGAGCGTGACGCTGACCTGGTCGGGATCGAGGAGGGGCAGTTCTTCGATACGCAGCTGGTCGACATCGTCCTCAAGCTTCGCGATAGTGGGCGCCACGTCATTGCGAGCGGGCTCAATCTCGATTTCGCGGCCCGCCCGTTCGGTCCGATGCCGATCCTGCTGGCTCACGCCGACGCGGTGACGATGCTGACGGCCATCTGCGTGGTGTGCGGCGATCCCGCGACCCGGACACAGCGACTGGTCGGCGGTCGCCCGGCGGCGATCGACGATCCACTCGTCGTGATCGGCGGCTACGACGAGGCCGCCGCCGAAACGTACGAGGCGCGCTGCCATCGACATCACGAGATCGGGGAGCCACGCCACCGCGGTACCCCCGCGACCGATGGAGAGCGGACCGCGCAGCGACCCGACGGCGCGAAGCCCGGCGTGGCCGTCGGTCCAGGAGATGGACCGGTCAGCTGACCGGGCTCCCGTCCTGTTCATCCAGCGGCCGCCGGTGCCGCGGCTTGACACAGACTGTTGACTGCGCAACTATGTAGCGTGCCTGCCATCACCGTCGACGACATCACCGTCCTGCCACGAATCCCCGAGCCGGATCCGCTCGTGGCTCGCCACCGCCCGATTGCCAGCGTGACCGTGGCGCCGTCAGGGTATGAAGGCGAGGGCTTTCCGGTCCGCCGGGCCTTCGCCGGCGTCGACCTTGCCGACCTCGACCCATTCATCCATCTCGACCAGATGGGGGAAGTCGAATACGCGCCCGGCGAACCCAAAGGCACGCCGTGGCACCCGCACCGCGGGTTCGAGACGGTCACCTACATGATCGACGGCGTGTTCGAGCATGCTGACTCCAACGGCGGGGGTGGGGTCATCACCAATGGCGATACCCAGTGGATGACCGCGGGCGCAGGGATCCTTCACATCGAGAAACCGCCGGAATGGCTTGTGGCCAGCGGTGGACTGTTCCATGGGTTTCAGCTCTGGGTGAACCTGCCAGCGGCTCAGAAGTTCGCCGCGCCGCGCTACCAGGACATCCGCGCCAGCGAGGTCGCTCTGGCCAGCTCTCCCGACGGTGGTGCCCTGGTCCGTGTCATCGCCGGTGAGGTCGCCGGCCTGGCGGGGCCTGGCTCCACCTACTCGCCGATGACCCTCGTCCACGCCACGCTGAGCCCCGGCGCCAGCCTGCGGCTGCCGTGGCGGGCGGACTACAACGCGCTGGTCTATGCGATGTCCGGTCTTGGATCAGCCGGGGATCCAGGCGCCTCGCGGGCCGGCGCATCCGGCGGCTTGACTCGCGGTTTCGGGACCGAATCCGTGCCGATCGGGACCGGTCAGCTGGCGGTGTTCGGCCCGGGTGACGCCCTGACGATCTCCGCGCTGCCGCTTGGTCGTCAGGAATCGCGAAGCCCCAATCTCGACGTCCTCATCCTCGGCGGACGCCCGATCCGGGAACCAGTGGCCTGGATGGGACCGTTCGTCATGAATACGCGCGATGAGCTCATGCAAGCCGTCGCCGATTACCAGGCCGGTCGGCTCGGCAGCATTCCCGCGATCCACGGGGCGCCAACGACGATCCACGAAGCCTGAGAAGAGGATCCCTCGTGGATTGAGCCGCGCGGCGCGGTCCGGGGACCTGGCGCCGACCGGGAGCGGGACTCAGACGAGCGCCCAGTCCTCGATGCTCCAGCCGCGTCGGCGTGCCTGCCGGCGAAGCCGAAGATCCGGAGTCACGACGCGCGGCAGGCCGACGCGCTCGAGCAGACCGATGTCGGCGTGGCTGTCCGTGTAGAAGTAGCTGGCGCTGAGATTGACGTCGTGCTCGGCCGCGAACCGTTCCGCGAGCGTGACCTTGCCCATGCCGGCGCAGGCCGGGCGGACATGCGACCCGGTCAGCAGCCCGTCGACCTCCTCGAAGACCGTGCAGACGATGTGCTTGATGCCCAGGATCCCGGCAAGTGGTTCGAGGGTGAACCGGGTCCCGGACGAGAGGATCGCAACGACATGCCCGGCCTCGAGATGCTCGCGAACGCGCCGCTGACCTGCCGGGCGGATGAACCGCTGCATTTCGGCGTCGAACCAGCGACCCACCTCGGTTTCGGCAAGGGCCACCGATGTCCCGGCATAGAGGCGGGCGACACGTCCGATCAGTGACTCCTGGTCGATCGTGGCGAGCCGGTAGCGAATGGTCCACAGAGCGGCACGAATCAGGTCGAGCGTCGAAATCTGGCCGGCCTTGTGCTGGTGACGGGCCCAGTGCAGGCCCGAATTCACGTCGAGAAGCGTGCGATCGGCGTCAAAGAACGCCGCGACGCGCGATGCAGTCACCGGCGAAGGGTACGCTAACGACCGCAAGTCACACGAAAGAGCGTAGGATGCCCGGCAAGAACTTCCCCAATCGAACTGGGCGGGAGAGATCGCAGGGCGGCCAGACCATCTGGCAGCACCGGCGGCGCCGACGGGGCAACAGCCCGGAACCTCTCAGGCAGCAGGGACCGCTCAGGGATGGGGACGCTGGAGAGCGTTGAGCACGGGATCGTCCCGGCGAGACGCGCCGACGGAGGAACTCGCGGCCGCTTGGAGCGACCGTGGGGACGCTCTCAGGCACCCGGACAGCGTGGGCACCGGAGAGGTATTACCGATGCCTGAGATCCCCAGGGATTACGAGTTCGTCGACCGGCATGTCGGTCCCGATGAGGCCGACATCGCTGCCATGCTGAAGAGCATCGGGAGCTCGTCACTCAAGGAACTGATCGCGGCCACGGTGCCGTCGGCCATCCTGCGCGATCGCGACCTCGGCCTGCCAGCCGCACGGTCCGAAGTCCAGGCATTCGAGGATCTCCGCGCCATGGCGGCCGAGAATCGGCCGCTGCGCACGATGATCGGGATGGGCTACCACGACACCATCACGCCAGCCGTCATCCAGCGGAACATCCTGGAGAACCCGGCCTGGTACACGGCGTACACGCCGTATCAGCCCGAGATCGCCCAGGGGCGCCTTGAGGCCCTGATCAACTTCCAGACCGTGGTCTGCGACCTGACCGGAATGGAGATCGCGAACGCCTCGCTCCTCGACGAGGGGACCGCGGCCGCCGAGGCCGTCACGCTCGCTCATGGCGTCTCGTCGGTCAAGGATGGGAACCTCGTCCTGGTCGATGCCGATACCCATCCTCAGACGATCGCCGTCCTGCGTACGCGGGCCGAGCCGCTCGACATCGAGCTCGTTGTCGGGACGCCAGCGGAGCTGCTCGAGAGAGCAGCGAACCCGCCGGAGGGCGAGCGGCCATTCGCCATCGTGCTCTCGAATCCCGGCTCGTCCGGGGCGGTACGGCCCCTCCACGCCGAGATCGAAGCGGCCCACGCTGCCAATCTCATCGTGATCGTCGCCACCGACATCCTCGCGGCGGTTCTCCTGGAGAGTCCCGGTGCACAGGGTGCCGACGTCGTCGTCGGCAGCAGCCAGCGTTTCGGCGTCCCGATGGGATATGGCGGACCGCATGCCGCGTTCATGGCCACGCGATCCACCTTCAGGCGGAATCTGCCCGGCCGGCTCGTTGGGGTATCGGTCGATGCCGACGGGGCACCGGCCTACCGCCTCACGCTTCAGACCCGGGAGCAGCACATCCGGCGCGAAAAGGCCACTTCGAACATCTGCACGGCACAGGTGCTTCTGGCGGTCATCGCCAGCATGTATGCCACGTGGCACGGCCCGACCGGGCTCCGGGCCATCGCGATGCGAGTCCACGAACGTGCCGCGGACCTGGCGGCCGGCGTGCGCGAGGTGCCCGGGCTCTCGCTTCGGCACGATCAGTTCTTCGATGCGCTCGCGATCGAGACGGGGGACTCGGGACGAGCGGACGCCCTGGTCGCCGCGACCGCGGATGCTGGTTTCGAGCTCCGCCGCCTCGATGCGACCGGCGTCGGGATTGCCTGCGACGAGACGACCTCCGAGTCCGATATCGCGAGCGTGCTGGCTGCACTTGGCGCCACTGCCCCGGAAATCGGAACCAAGGCCGAGGTCTCGGCCGCGCCTCTTCCAGCCAGCCTGCGACGGACGGATCCGATCCTGACCCACCCGGTCTTCTCGCTCTACCGCTCCGAGACCGAGATGCTCCGCTACATCTTCCGGCTCGCCGAGAAGGACATCACCCTGACCCGGTCGATGATCCCGCTTGGAAGCTGCACGATGAAGCTGAACGCGACGACCCAGATGATGGGCATCGGGCTGCCAGGGTTCTCGCGGGTCCACCCGTTCAGCGATCCCGCCCGGTTGCCGGGCTACACGCGGCTGTTCACGGAGCTTGAGTCCTGGCTCGCCGAGATCACGGGCTTCGAGGCGGTCAGCCTCCAGCCGAACGCGGGGTCACAGGGGGAGTTCGCAGGCCTGCTCGCCATCCGTGGCTGGCATGCCTCGCGCGGTGAGGGCCATCGCAACGTCTGTCTCATCCCGGCATCCGCCCACGGCACGAATCCCGCGAGTTCGGTGATGGCCGGATATCGGGTGGTGGTCGTGGCGACGGATCCGCACGGCAACGTGGACCTCGATGATCTCCGCGCCAAGATCGAGGCCAACGCGGCGGACCTCGGCGCGCTGATGATCACCTACCCGAGCACCCACGGCGTGTTCGAGGAATCGATCGTCGAGATCTGCGGGCTCGTCCACGAGGCGGGCGGCCAGGTCTACATGGATGGAGCCAACATGAACGCCCAGGTCGGGCTGTCGCGACCTGGCGACATCGGCGCCGATGTGTGTCACCTGAACCTGCACAAGACGTTCGCGATCCCGCACGGTGGTGGGGGACCGGGCGTCGGCCCGATCGGGGTCGCCGGCCATCTCACTCCGTTTCTGCCGGGGGTGGGCCTCGACGATCCCGGTCGCGTGTCGTCCGCTTCGTACGGCAGCGCCAGCATCCTGCCGATCTCGTGGGCCTATGTCGCGATGCTCGGCAGCGAGGGTGTTCGGCGAGCGACTGAGATCGCCATCCTCAATGCCAACTACCTCGCCAGCCGGCTCGGTGAGGCGTTTCCGGTCCTGTATGTCGGAGCGAACGGGCACGTCGGGCATGAATGCATCCTCGATGTGCGGCCAGTTTCGTCAGCGAGCGGGGTGACGGTCGATGACATCGCAAAGCGGCTGATGGATTTCGGGTTCCACGCTCCGACGATGAGCTTCCCCGTGGTCGGAACCCTGATGATCGAACCGACCGAATCGGAGTCGAAGGCCGAACTCGACCGGTTCATCGACGCGCTGCTCCAGATCCGGGCCGAGATCGCCGAGATCGAAGCCGGTCGAGTGCCCGTGGAGGCCTCCGCGCTCCGGAACGCGCCTCATACGGCGACGGATCTCCTGCGCGACGAGTGGGCGCGGCCGTACACCCGCGAGGAGGGCGCCTTTCCGCTGCCCTGGGTTCGGGCTCGCAAGTACTGGCCGCCGGTCCGCAGGGTGGACAACGTCTACGGCGATCGGAACGTCGTCTGTGCGTGCCTCCCGGTTGAGGCCTATGCCGAGGCGGCGGGGGAGACGCAACTGCTCGTGATGGCGGAGTAGGCGGTCTGCACGCACCCGGCTCAGGCCCCCGATGCCGCGGCGTCAGGGTCTGGAACCTCGGGTCGTCGGGCGGCCATCAGTTCCTCCAGGGCGGACCGGGCCGCGTGGTCGGCGAAGATCGACAGGCGATCGCCAGCCTTGATCGTCATGTCGCCGCGCGGCACCAGGACGAGGTCACCGCGCTCGATCGCCACGAGCACGGCGTCACGAGGCCACGGGATCGCCGATACCAGCATCCCGGTCATCGATGCCTCGGGCTTGACCTCCATCTCCATGAGCAGCCCGCCGGCCCGGAGGCCGCGCACCTGGCGAACGTTTCCGCTCAGCGCGGTCCGGTATCCAGCGATCGCGTCGCGAACGGAGATGATTCCGACCAGTCGCCCGTTGTCCGCGACCGGGGCCCAGTCGCGGTGATGATCCGCGAGGGCACCGAGAGCCTCGTCGAGACCGTCCTCCGCGGCGATGATCGGCTCGCGAGCCGTCAGGTGGGCCTCGACCGGCTCATCGGGCGGAAGGTCCCTGATGGCCTCGAGATCGACGATTCCGATGATCGTCCCGTCGCGGCGCACGACCGGCGCTCCGGGAACCTCGGCGGCGACGAGCTGGCTGATTGCGTCCCGGATGGTGGAGTGCGCCGGGATTGCGGCTCGTGCCTGGCGAGCGACGTCTCCAGTCGGAACCGCAGCGAGCAGCGGCAGGGCAAAGCGGAACCGGTGCGCCGGCGACTCGGCGCGGGTTGCCAGCTGGCTCTTGTAGATGCTCCGGGAACCGACGATGAAGGCGGCAAAACCCACGGCCACCATCGCGGGCGCGAGCATCGACAAGTTCCCCGTCATCTCGGCCACCATCAGCATGACCGCGAGCGGCGCGTGGGCGATGCTGCCGAAAAGCGCCATCATCGCCACGATCACGAATGGTGCGGGATCAGCCGGGATGGCCGGCGCAATCGGTTCGAGCAGCCGCCAGATGCCAGCACCAAGCAGTCCTCCGATGGCCATTCCCGGGCCGAAGATACCGCCTGACCCGCCCGAGCCGATGGACAGTGAGGTCGCAAGGATCTTCGCGAACGGCAGGATGATGACGATCCAGAGGGGGATCGCCAGGAGCGCGTCGCGGTTGAGCCCCGCCTGGAGGAACCCATACCCGGTGCCCAGGACGCCAGGGATCGCCAACCCGATGCAGCCGACGATGAACCCGGCGATCGCTGGCTTCAGTGCGCGCGGGATCTTCCAGGCCCGAAATCGATCGGTCAGTCCGTAGAAGCTCCGGATGTACAGGATGCCCACCAGGCCGCTGACGATCCCGATGAGCGCGTACCAGCCGAGTTGCATGGGGTTTGAAAAGGCGAACCCCGGCTGGGATCCGAAGATCGGGCTGAATCCCTCCGCGGTGCCGAAGATCGAGAACGCGACGATGGTCGCGATGAACGACGGGACGAGCGCTTCCGATTCGACGTCGTCGCGGTAGAGCAGCTCCGCCCCGAGGACGGCGCCCCCGAGCGGGGCGCGGAAGATGGCACCGATGCCGGCCGCCATCCCGACCGACACCGCGATCCGCGAATCACGGGCGTCGAGGTCAAGGAACCGACCGAGGAAGGAACCGAAACCGGCGCTGATCTGGGCCGTCGGCCCCTCGCGTCCGCCCGATCCGCCCGATCCGATCGTGATTGCCGAGGCCACCAACTTGATCAACGGCACCCGGGCCCGGATACCGCGCGGGTTGTGATGGAAGGCCGCGATCGCGGCATCGGTGCCGTGGCCCTCCGCCTCCGGGGCCCACCGAAAGACGATGAATCCCGCGATGAGGCCCCCGAGCGCGACGATGAACGGAATGGCCCACGGACGCAACGCGTCGATGGGATCCGCGATCGGCGCACCTCCCTCTCCGAGCGGTGTCGGTGGCGTGTACCCGGCCAGGACCCCGAGGAACAGATGGGTCGCGAGTTCCAGCGCGTTGTAGAAAACGATGGCGCCGAGGCCGCCCACGACGCCAATCCCTGCCCCGAGCACGACCCATTTCCGGAGGTATGACGAGGTCCTCAGTCGCTGTCGGACTGACCGAAGTCCTGCCTCGAAGGGCGAGCCGAGGCGGGTGGTCATGCGAGGCTCTCCAGTGCTGCCGTCAGGCAGTCAGGGCCAGGTTGAGTTTGGCAGCGGACGCCTCGAGACCGATGGTACCAAGGACGTCGGCCCAATCGGCGATGGACGATCCGCCGCCCGCCGTTGGAGCCGAACCCGGGTCATGGGTACACTCGGACCATGAAGCACGTTGATGCCGGAGACCTTCGCGTCTCCCGGATCGGTCTCGGCACCTGGCAGTTCGGATCGCGCGAATGGGGCTACGGGGACGACTACGCGACGACGGTCGCGCCGGAGCTCATTCGTCGCGCAGTGGAGCTCGGGATCACGTTCATCGACACGGCCGAGTTCTACGGCCTGGGACGCTCAGAGCGGATCATCGGCGCAACACTCGCGGCGCTGCCTCAGCGCGAACGCGCGGCTCTCACCGTTGCCACGAAGTTCATGCCGGTGGCTCCAGCGGAATCGATTGTCGCTCGCCAGGCCGCTGGCAGCCGGCGGCGCCTCGGTGTCGAAGCGCTTGACCTCTACTACGTTCATTGGCCGAATCCATTCGTGTCGCAGCGCCGGGTGATGCAGTCGCTGCGGCCGTTGCTGGAATCCGGCGCGGTGCGGCGAGTCGGCGTCAGCAACTACTCGCTTCGACAGTGGATCGATGCCGAACGGGCCCTCCGCGCACCGGTCATCGCGAACCAGGTCTCCTTCAGCCTGGTCGCCCCGCGGCCCGCCCTCGATCTCGTTCCGCATGCCGCCGCCCTGGGCCGACTCGTGGTCGCCTACTCGCCACTCGGGCAGGGGCTGTTGGCAGGGGCAGGGGAGTCAGGGTCCCCGGGTGGAATCAGGGCGCTGAGCCCGCGTTTCCGTGAAGGCCGTCGCCACGGCGCGGCCGCGCTCCTGGCCGCGGTGCACGACGTCGCCGCGATCCACGGCGCAACACCGGCGCAAGTGGCACTCGCCTGGGTCATTCGGCACCCCAACACCGTTGCCATCCCCGGAGCGCGAACGGTGGCCCAGCTCGAGGAGAATGCTGCGGCCGCGGACCTGGAGCTGAGCGACGACGAATTCGATCGGCTGACCGCTGAGTCGGAGGCATTCGCCGCGATCCGGGGTTGATCGTCCGGGGCTACCCTTGGGCTAATGCCCCACCTGCTCGCCAACGAGTTGCTTTCCGATCTCGATCCGGAGCAGGAGGAGGCTGTCCGCGCAGTGACCGGACCGGTCGCGATCCATGCCGGCGCCGGCAGTGGCAAGACGAGGGTCATCAGCCGCCGGACCGCCTACGCCATTTCGACGGGTGTCGTGCCCGCCGACCAGATCCTCGTCGTCAGCTTCACGGACAAGGCAGCCACCGAGATGGTGTCGCGTCTCCGCGCGTTGGGTCTCCACGGCGTGACGGCGCGAACCTTTCATGCCCAGGCCCTGAGCCAGCTCCGCCACTTCTGGCCAAGTCGCCATGACGGAGCTCCGCTGCCCGACCTCCTCGACTCCAAACTCGCCATCCTGAGCCGCCTGGCTCGTCAGCTGCCCGGCCACTACCGCTTCACCCCATCACGGGATCTTGCCTCCGAGATCGAGTGGGCCAAGGCCAGACGGATCCTTCCGACTGCTTACGAGGGTGCCGCGATTGCGGGCGACCGCGAGCCACCGATCCCGGTCGATCTCTTCGTCCGCCTGTTCGGCGACTACGAACGGGCCAAGGCCAGGGCCAACCGGATCGACTTCGACGACCTGCTGATCGAGACCGTCCTGCTACTCGAGACCGATCCAGACGCCGCGACCACCGTCCGGGCTCGGAAGCGCTGGTTCAGCGTGGATGAATACCAGGACACCAACCCACTCCAGCAGCGCCTCCTTGAG
>JBBQMH010000003.1:0-74057 GCA_038328755.1 Candidatus Limnocylindrales bacterium | reverse complement strand
TTCCGGGGCGAGGCCTCGGATCTCTCGCGCCGGGTCGCCCGGAGCCTGGCCGAGGTCGCCGTCCTGATCGACCGCGTCCGACGGCGAGAGACCGACGGCGAGGCGATCCGCGGCAGCCTGAGCGCGGCGCGCGATGCCGTGGAGCGATACACCGCGGAAACCCGCGATCTCACCGTCCCGGCGACGGCCCAGGCCACCCGGGCTCGGATGGTCGAGGAGCTCGAGCGTGCGGGCCGGGCCCTCGAGCTGGTGGAGCACGGCTGTGATCTCGCGCGTGACGGAAATCGGCAGGAGCGTGGCCCGGAGGCGGACACGTCGATCAAGCGCGGCTACCTCAACCTGGTCCACGCGAGGGAGTCGTTCCTGGAACTCATCTGGGTCGCTGTGATGCAGGCCGAGGAGGCCTCTCCGGTTCGTAACATGGGCCGCCGCAACCGCTGACGAATCGCCCGAGTGGTACTCCATGTAGTGGTATGCTCGCGCCACACCACAACCCGTAGTGGTGCCGAGGAGGATCGATGCGCTGCCCCCAGTGCGGCGAACGCGAGTCGCGAGTCGTTGATTCGCGCGACCTGGATGACGCGGCGACCATCCGCCGACGGCGCGAGTGCAGCGCCTGCACGTTTCGCTTCACCACCTACGAGCGGGTCGAAGCCCCCAGGCTGGTCATCGTCAAGCGCGACGGCACGCGCCAGGAGTTCGATCGCGAGCGGCTGGTCTCGGGCCTCCGCAAGGCGCTGACGCGTCGGCCAGTGCCGGCTTCGTCGGCAGAGCAGGCTGCCGACGCAATCGAGGCGACCCTCCGGGCCGAGGGCATGACAGAGGTCCCGTCGTCTCGCGTGGGGCAGCTCGCGATGGCGAGCCTGCGAAACCTGGACCAGATCGCCTACATTCGCTTCGCGAGCGTCTATCAGAGCTTCGACGACCTGGAGGATCTGAAGCGGGAGGTGGATACCCTGTACGCTCAGTGGAGCCCGAAGGAGGGCATGCGATGAGTGTCCTGTCCGACCGCGACATCCGGGCGGCTATCGAGGCCGGCGACGTGGGAATCAGGCCCTTCGATCCCGAGGACCTCCAGCCGTCCTCCGTCGACCTTCACCTCGACCGAAGCTTTCGGGTCTTCCGGAACAATCGCTATCCGTACATCGACGTCCGGCAGTCGCAGCCGGATCTGACCGAACTCCTCCGGATCGACGATGACGAGCCATTCATCCTGCACCCGGGTGAGTTCGTCCTTGGTCAGACCCTCGAATGGGTGGAGTTGCCCAACGATCTCGTGGCTCGCCTGGAGGGCAAGTCGTCACTCGGCCGCCTGGGACTCCTGATCCATTCGACCGCGGGCTACGTCGACCCGGGCTGGAAGGGCAACCTGACGCTCGAGCTGTCCAACGTGGCCAATCTCCCGATCGCGTTGTATTTCGGAATGAAGATCGGGCAGATCAGCTTCTTCCGGATGTCGAGCCCGGTCGATCGGCCATATGGGAGCCCTGAGCTGGGGTCGAAGTACCAGGGCCAGTCCGAGCCGACAGCCTCCGCGTTCCATCGCGACTTCGGCCCGAAGTCGCGCGACTGATCCGATGGGCCTGAACGACGCGGTGCACTGGTCGGCCGAGCTCGGTGGCGGGACAAGCGTCGCGCTGATCCAGGCCGGGACCTTCCGATCGGACGCGGGTGCCCTGTTCGGCCCCGTTCCACGGCTGCTCTGGGATCGCTGGGTGACCGAGGAGATCGATCACGAGCATCGATTGCTCCAGGCCCTCAACTGTCTCGTCATCGAGACCCCGGCGGGTCGGGTTCTCGTCGAGACGGGGATCGGGGAGCGGGTCACGGACAAGGTCCGCGCGATGCGCGCCTACGAAGGCGCCCCCGTGGTGCCCGCGCTCGAAGCCGCCGGGTTCGATCCGGCGACCGTCGACGTCGTGGCGATGAGTCACCTGCACTTCGACCACGCCGGCGGTCTCCTTCGTGCCGACGGATCGCGGGCATTTCCGCGGGCCCGGATCGTCGCCCAACGAGCGGAATGGGAGATTGCGCTGGACGGCAACAGTCGGGTCGTTGCGTCATATGACCAGCCCGAGATCCAGCTGGTCCGCGATTGGGGCGGGGACGGTTGGGCCGATGGCGAGACCGAGATCCTGCCCGGCGTCTCGGTCGTTCCGACTGGAGGGCATTCAAAGGGGCATCAGGCGATCGTCGTCCGAGGGACAGGGCCGACGGCCAGGACGCTGGCCTTCTTCGGGGACCTGTGCATGCGCCCCTGGAGCGCCAATCCTCGCTGGATCACCGCCTTCGACGATTTCCCGCTCGACTCGGTCGACCGCAAGGCGGACCTCTTCGCCCGCGCAGCGGCCGACAACTGGATCGTGGCGCTCTCGCATGAGCCGCTGACACCGGTTGGGCGCCTGGTACCGGACCGGGATCGCTATCGGTACGAAGCGGTCTGATCGATCAGGGCGCGGGTGCGACGGCCGAGGGCAGGATGGCCTCGATCAGGGAGGCAGCCGAGGCGTCATCGAGCGGGCCGTTGACAACCGCGCGGATGACGCCCTCCGGGTCGATGAAGAACTGGGTCGGCAGGGCGAAGACGCGGTAGGTGCGGAATACCGCAGCGCTGACGTCGGCGCCAATGGTGTATTGCAGTCCGTAGCGGTCGGCGTATGCGCGGCCATCTTCAACGGTCTGCTGTACCTGGATCGCCACAATCGTGAGACCAAGATCCCGGTACTTTTCGTCCATCGAGCGGATCGTCGGGGTCTCTGCCTGGCAGGGCGGACACCAGCTCGCCCAGAAGTTGATCCAGACGGCGCGGCCGCGCAGGTCCGCGAGTCTGACCGGCTTGCCGTCGAGGTCAGTCAGCGAGAACGTGGAGCCGTCGTCCGCCGTCCCGGTCAGCTCCGGCGCCAGGTCACCGACCCGGAGGCCGGGGATCGGAGAGCGGAGCTGATAGGCGGACGCGACCGGGTTCGGCAGGCCCGGAGTGGTTGATCCGAGGGGCGCCGTTGCAAGCGTCAGGACGATCGCGGTGATCACGACAGCGCCCAGGGCTCCAGCCACCTGGCGAAGGCTGAACGGTCCGACGCCTCGTCGACGGGTGGGCCGTCGGCTGTGCGGCGGCGCCACGGACTCGGGCGGAAGGTCAGGCACCGGATCAGATGGAGGTGTTGAACGGAACGTAGCGAGCGAGCAGGGCCAGCCAGTTGAACAGCATGGCCACGCCGATGAGGGCGACCAGGAGCCCGCCGATGAGCGACACCAGCCTCCCATGCTGGATGAGCGGCCGGATGAGACGCGGCGCGCGATCGTAGGCGGCGGCGATGAGGATGAACGGGATGCCGAGCCCGGCCGTGTAGGCCAGGAGCAGGAAGGCGCCCTGTCCAGTGCTGCCGCTGGTGGCGGCCATCGTGAGGATCCCTCCCAGGATCACTCCGATGCACGGCGTCCAGCCAACGGCAAAGATCGCTCCAAGTCCGAACGACGCAAGCCATCCCCCGCGGGCACTCACGAGTCGACCGCCGAGGCGATCACCAAAGGCAGGACCCGATCTCGACCCGGCCACGCTCCCGAGAGCCGTCGTGCCCATGGCCGTCGCGAGCGATCCGGCGGCGCCGGCATCCAGCGGTCGCCAGCTGCGCTCGAGTGCCGGAATGCGGAGCAGCCCAGCGAGGTTGAGACCCAGGAGGATGAGGACAATGCCGCCGACCTGGCGGAGCAGCGGGAGCACATCCACCAGCGGCCCGGCGAGGTACGTTGCGGTCAGTCCGAGAATCGTGAAGACCACGCCGAAGCCAGCCACGTAGGCGAACGCGTGTCGGATCGCGAGCCAGCGAGTGACCTGGGCGCCAGTCCGCCCCACGACGGCAACCGCGGTGAGCTGTCCGACATAGGCCGGAACCAGCGGGAGAACGCAGGGCGAGAGGAAGCTCAGCAGTCCCGCGCCGAACGCGACGGCGAGCGTCAGGTCAGTGGTCACGAGGCGTGCCCCCGTTGGGCCGCCGTGGGCATCGCAACGGTCGGCGCATCGAGGACGTCGGCCAGGAGACGCCGCAGCCGGGAAACGCTCGTCGCGAGTTCCAGGCGCCCAGAGCCGAGTTCGATCACCGGGATGCGGTCGAAGTAGTGGCGATGGAGCTCGGGATCGGCATCGATGTCGTGTTCGATCACGGCCGGTACGGGAAGTCCGCGCGCAGACCGGTCGGTGAGCAGCATCTGGATCGCCTGACGTGCCTCATCGCACAGGCCGCACCCGTCGCGTGTGTACAGGACGAGGTCGGGGAGGGGAGCGGTCACGCCGGGCATCGTACATCGAGCAGGTGGTCGGGCCCCTCGGCGAGGCGACTCCACGCTGGTGGTCCAGCACTCGCGGCCGGGGTACGATGCCCGGGCACGCCCCCGTAGCTCAGTGGATAGAGCGCAGCCGTCCTAAGGCTGGCGTCGGCGGTTCGAATCCGTCCGGGGGCGCCATTGAACCACGAGCCAGCGAATGCCAACGCCACCTTGCGAGGTGCACTCGTCACCGACGAAAGGGAGTCCGATGTTGAGCCATGCACCGGTGGACAGTTCTGACATGCCGAAGCCACTCGGGCCGTATTCGCAGGTCGTTCAGGCGGGGGAATTCCTCTTCGTGTCCGGCCAGGCCGGCGTCCATCCAGCAACAAGCGAGACCATCGAGGGCGGATTCGAGGCACAGGCTCGACAGGCATACGAGAACCTGCGGGCAGTTCTGGCTGCAGCGGGCTCCGGTCTCGAGCATGTCGTCAAGACGACGACGTTCGTTGCCAGCGCGGACGACGTGGCGACGTCCGGGCGACTCTATGCCGAGTACTTTCCGATCGATCCACCAGCCCGATCGACCCCGATCGTCGGGCTTCCGCGGGGTCTCTTGTTTTCGATCGAGGCCATCGCGGTCGCGCCATGAGCTGCTCTGCGAGCACCGGTCCCAACCTACCGCGCCAGCGGGTCGTCAGGCACCAGACAGGAAGAGCCCCGCAACGCCGGTAGACCGCAGAGTTGCCTGACATGGCAACATGGCGTGAGCGCCCGCGAAGCCGGCGCACGAATCAGGAGGCGTCCCATGCCGACCTACTTGGATATTCACGATCTGCCCGGCGTAAAGGCCGCCGACGTGGCCGTGGCTCATGAGGCCGACGTCCGCGTCCAGGGCAAGCACGGTGTGAACTACAAGCACTATTGGGTGGACGAAGCGGCCGGCAAGGTCTTCTGCCTCGTCGATGCGCCCGACCGTGAGACGGCGACTCTTGTACACCGCGAGGCCCACGGCCTCGAAGCCCATACGCTGCACGAGGTCGAACAAGGGGCGTAGCAGGCCCGCTCTACGCGGGCAGCTCCCGCGGCGCCGCTGCTACGCGGGCTGCTCCCGCGGCGCCGCTGCTACGCCGGCTGCTCCCGCGGCAGAGAGCGCGACAGGAACACGAGTCCGACGACCGCCGCCACGACCGACGCGGCGAGAATGCCGAGCTTCGCCTCGTCGAGCGCAGGTCCCGGACCGAACGCCAGTCCGGCGATGAACAGTGACATCGTGAACCCGATACCGGCTAGCAGAGCCACCCCGATCATCCCGGTCCATCGAGCCCCGGTCGGCAGGTCCGTGAGTCCGCTCCTGACCGCAAGCCACGCGAAGAGGAGGATGCCCACGGGCTTGCCGACGGTCAGCCCCAATAGCACTCCAACTGAGACCGCCCCGGTGATCGAGACGTCGCCGCCAGCAATCGCGACGCCCGCGTTGAAGAACGCGAAGATCGGCATGATCACGAAGGCTACGATCGGGGTCAGCGCATGCTCCATCGAGTGCAGCGGGCTGTGCGCACGATCGAGGACACCCTCCAGGCGCTCAATCGCAACCTCCACCTCTTCGAAGCCGTCGGCCTGCTGCCCGAGAACCGGTTGCAGCTCCTCCTGGAGCTCGTCGCTCGTGAGCGTGTGGCGGAGGGGTACCGTCACGGCCATGAGGACACCAGCCACGGTGGCGTGGACCCCGGACTTGAGCATGAAGTACCACATGACTGCGCCGATGACGGCGTAGCCGAGGGGCCGCGCGGCACCGAAGTGCCCATAGGCCAACGCACCGGCCCATGCCGCACCAGCGAGCAGGAGCGAGACGACGTCGAGCTGGTCCGTGTAGAAGAGGGCAATCACGAGAACCGCCCCCAGGTCATCCACGATCGCGAGGGCAAGCAGGAAGATCTTCAGTGGCAGGCCGACACGGGAACCGAGCAGGGCGAGGATGCCGAGGGCGAAGGCGATGTCGGTGGCCATCGGGATCCCCCATCCGCGAACGGCGGACGACCCGGCATTCAGCGCGAAGAAGACGAGTGCCGGCACGACCATGCCACCGAGGGCGCCAGCGATCGGCAGCATGGCGCTCCGTCGGTTCGTAAGCTCGCCCACGAGGATTTCGCGTTTGATCTCGAGGCCGACGACGAAGAAGAAGACGGCCATCAGGAGATCGTTGACCCACAGAAGCAGCGGCTTCTCCAGCGACCACTCGCCGAACCGGAGCCCCGCCTTGGCGCCGAGCAGTTCGAAATAGCCGGACGCCCACGCAGAATTCGCAAGGGCAAAGGCGGCGATCGCCGCAACGATCAGGACGATTCCGCTGAAGCTCTCGGCCCTGATGAAGTCCTGGAGTGGGCTGACGACGACGTCGACGACCGATCGAACGCGGGCACGCTGCATCGGGGAATGGTACTGCCCGGCTACGCACGCTTACACTGCGTCGATCTGCGCCTGAAGAGGAAGGAAGTGCTCGGCAGTGATCAGGGTGTGTATCGCGGGTGCGACGGGATGGGCCGGTCGGGCTCTGACCGCAGGCGTCCTCGCAGCTGAGGACATGCAGCTCGTCTCCGCAGTAGCTCGGTCCGCCGCGGGCTCCGATCTCGGCACCTCGCTCGGTGGCTCTCCACTCGGGATCCTTGTGTCGGCGACCGTGACAGAGGCACTTGCCGGCGGCGTCGACGTCCTGGTCGATTACACCTCGTATGCAGCCGTTCGTGGGAATGTGAAGACGGCCGTCCAGCATGGCGTGTCGGTGGTCGTCGGTTCATCGGGCCTCAGTGCCGCCGACTTCCAGGAGACGGACGCCCTCTCGAGGGAGCGAGGCGTCGGCGTGATCGCCGCCGGCAACTTTTCGATCACCGCCGCGTTGGCCCAGGCCGCCGCCCTGCTGGCAGCGAGGTACCTTCCTCACGTCGAGATCATCGATTACGCAGACGCAGCCAAGCCGGATGCTCCGAGTGGGACCGCGCGCGAAATGGCCGAACGACTCGCCGGTGCTGGAGCTGCGTCGACCCCCTTGGCATCGGACGTCGACACCGTCAATCGAGCTGCCCGTGGCGCCGAAGTCGGAGCCGTGCGGGTCCACTCACTTCGACTTCCGGGCTACTCACTGTCGACCGAGGCCGTCTTTGGGCTGCCGGATGAGCGCCTCACGATCCGGCACGATGCGGGGACGTCGGCCGAGCCCTATGTGGCCGGCACGCTCCTTGCCATTCGGCGGGTGATCGGACGCGTTGGGCTGACCCGAGGGCTGGACACCCTCCTCGCCGAATAGCCCCGGCGACGGCCCGCAGGGCCCGCGGCGCCCGCAGTCGCTACCCTTAGCCACCCATGGCTCACGAATTCATCTACACCTCGTACCGGCTCGCCCGACACTATCCGCCCGATCGGACGGTGCTCGAGAACATCTCCCTGTCCTTCTATCCTGGCGCCAAGATCGGCGTCATCGGGGCAAACGGGGCCGGCAAGTCGAGTCTGCTGCGGATCATGGCCGGCCTTGACGACGGCTTCACCGGGGAAGCGCGCCTGACGCCCGGCTTCACGGTCGGGTATCTCAGCCAGGAGCCGCAGCTCGATCCCGCGAAGGACGTCAAGGGCAACGTGCTCGATGGCGTCCGGCCGGTCCAGGACCTCCTGGACAAGTACCACGCCGTCATGGCGAAGTGGGCCGACCCAGATGCCGACTACGAGGCCATCGGGCTCGAGCAGTCGGCGCTCGAGGACCGGATCAACGCCGCGGATGCCTGGAACCTGGAACGCAACGTCGACATCGCGATGGATGCGCTTCGCTGCCCGCCCGACGATGCCGACATCACGATCCTGTCTGGTGGCGAGAAGCGACGCGTGGCCCTGTGCCGGCTCCTCCTCGAGCATCCGGACCTGTTGCTGCTCGATGAACCCACGAATCACCTCGACGCGGAGTCCGTCGAATGGCTCGAGCGGTTCCTGCAGGAGTACGCGGGCACCGTGGTCGCCATCACCCACGATCGCTACTTCCTGGACAACGTCGCGCAATGGATCCTGGAGCTGGACCGTGGCCGGGGTATCCCGTTCTCGGGCAACTACTCGAGCTGGCTGGAGCAGAAGCTGGAGCGCATGTCCCACGAGTCGAAGACGGTCGATGCTCGACAGCGGACGCTGGCGCGCGAGCTCGACTGGGTGCGACTGTCTCCGAGGGCTCGCCAGGCGAAGGGGAAGGCGCGGCTCAGTGCCTACGAGCAGCTGCTCGCCGAAGCGCAGGACGACAAGGGGAGCGCGCGTGAGCTCGAGATTGCGATTCCACCCGGACCCCGGCTCGGTGACACGGTCATCGAGGTCAGGGATCTGCGCAAGGGATATGGCGACAAGCTCCTGGTCGAGGACCTGACGTTCTCGCTGCCACGGGCGGGGATCGTCGGGATCATCGGCGCGAACGGTGCAGGCAAGACCACGCTGTTCCGGATGCTCGTCGGCCAGGAGGGCCCGGATACGGGTTCCATCCAGATCGGGGAGACAGTCCAGCTGAGCTACGTCGACCAGAGCCGCGACGATCTGCGGGCCGACCTCACGGTGTTCCAGGAGATCACCGATGGCGTCGAGGTGGTCAAGGTCGGTACGCGGGAGATCCCGGCCCGCGCGTATGTCTCCAGCTTCAACTTCCGTGGAACGGACCAGCAGAAACTCGTTGGCGCGCTGTCGGGCGGGGAGCGCAACCGGGTGCACCTCGCCAAGCTGCTCCAGACGGGCGGGAACGTCCTGCTCCTCGACGAACCCACCAACGATCTCGACGTGGACACGCTGCGCGCGCTTGAGGCTGGGCTTGAATCGTTCCCGGGCTGCGTCGTCGTCATCAGCCACGACCGCTGGTTCCTGGACCGGATCGCGACGCACATCCTCGCCTTCGAGGGGGACAGCCAGATCCGCTGGTTCGAGGGCAATGTCAGCGACTACGAGGCCTTCCGCCACAAGGAACTCGGGACGGCTGCCGACCAGCCACACCGGATCCGGTACAAGTCCATTTCGCGCGGGAGATCGACATAGCGAACCGGCCGTACGTTCCACAACCGGTCCTCGACGCGGCTCACGGCCGCTCGGCCGCGCGGGCAGCTCGTGATTGGGCGCTCGCCGACCAGTTACGTGATCAGATCCAAGCAGCCGGCTGGCGGGTGATCGACTCGGGCGTCGATTTCCGGCTCGAGCCGGCCGTGCCGGCAGATCGGGTCGAGGGCGGACGAGTTCTCTATGGCCACTCGTCCGCGGTCCCAAGTCGGCTCGACGAGGCGTCGTCCGTGGCGCTGACGGTGGTGCTGGTCACGACAGACGCCAACGTCGATCTGGTCGAGCGGTCGGTGGCGGGCCTCATGCAGCATCACGGTCCGGACCTGGAGATCGTGGTGGTCGTGGAGGATCCGGCACCCGAATTGTGGGCGTCACTCGTCTCGCTCACACCCCGGGTCGAACTCGTCGGCACCTCAACGCGATTGGGCGCGGCAGCGCTGTTGAACTGTGGGCTGCGTCGCGCGTCCGGCGCCGTCGTAGCCTTCATGGAGCCCGCGTTGGTCGTCACCGGGGACGTGGTGACTCCGATACTCGCCGCGCTCGAGGATCCTGGTGTCGCCGTTGTCGGCCGGTCTGGCGCGCGAACGGAGGACTTCCGCGCCTTCGATCCGGTCGGTCCCGAGTCCGATCCGACGGTGATCGATGGTGCGCTCCTGGCATTTCGTCGGGAAGATGGTCGAGCCCTTGGTCCGCTCGACGAGGAGTTCGGCGACGCGTATCTGCTGGATGCCTGGTGGAGCCTGGTCCTTCGAGATGGCGGGGACGATCAACCGGCACGCCGGGCGAGGGCGATCCCAGACCTGCCCCTGCTCCATGACGATGGGGGACTCGCTGCCGGGGGAGCAGTCGCGGACCGGCGTGCGCGGAAGCGGAACCAGTACCGGTTACTGGACCGGTTTCGCGGGCGGAGCGACCTGGCGGCGCCGTCAACCTCGGAGTCCTGAAGCGGGACCTCTCATGTTGCCCGGTCTGCCCAGACCCTGAGATCGGTCTCGTCCGACCTCCCGCCTATACTCCCGAGATGCGTCGGTTCATCTGGGTCGCGTCCCTCCTGTTCGGGTTCTCCGGGAACCGATATGCCTGGACCGTGCGCGTTCCGACTCCGGTGCCCGTGGTGCAGCCCGTCGAAATGCTGGATGCGGATGGGACGCGCCGGGGTCCGGCATGGTGGCAATCCTGACGCGACGCGGCCTCCGTTCCCGGTGGCGATCACTCGCTGGCCTTGTGGCCCTGGCTGTCGTGCTGGGGCTTCCGGTCGGTGGCGGACCCATGGGGGCCGTGGCAGCTGCTGCAAACAAGGACGAGGTCACGATCGGCGGCAGCCTCCCATCCACCTTCGACCCGGGCCTGGGCAGCGACATTGGATCGGCCTCGGCGACCGCGCAGTTGTTCGAGTCGTTGACGGCATTCGACCTGAGTCTCACGCTCCGGCCAGCCCTCGCACGGTCGTGGGATATCTCCGCTGATGGCCGGCGGATCATCTTCCACCTTCGTCCGGGCCTGACCTTCTCGGATGGAACGCCACTGACGGGCGCGGACGTCGTCGGCAGCTGGCTGCGGATCATCAATCCAGACCGGCCCTCGCAGCTCGCATCGCTGTTGCTCGATGTTCGCGGTGCTCGTGACTACCTCGCAGGGAGGAGTCCCAGCCCAGCCCTGGTGGGACTCGCGGCTGTCGGCGGCGACGTGACCGTCGACCTGGAACGGCCCGGGGCTGATTTTCCGGCGATCATCTCCAGCCCGGTATTCGGGATCGTGCCGGCGACCGTGTGGCGGGGCGGCGCGAGCATCGACAGGGACCGAGTTGCGAGCAGCGGCGCGTACACGCTTGGTCCGATCACTGACTCGGACTACACCCTCGTCGCGAACCCACGGTACTGGGCCGGGCTGCCAGCGATCGGGACCGTTCGGGTCCTCACCACGCTCGGTGGTCGCAGCCCTGTCTCGGCGTTCGAGTCGGGCGATCTCGATTACGTCGAGATCAACGCGTTCGACGCAGCGTGGATCCGCTACGACCCTGTGCTCGGACCCCAACTGCGGAGCGTTCCGGAACTGTCCCTGAGCTACCTGGGATTCAGCACGGATCGTCCGCCGTTCGACGATGTGAGGGTTCGGCAGGCCGTGGCAGCCGCTGTCGACTGGGAGCGCCTGACTGCGCTGGCCTCGACCACCGGCACGGTTCCGGCCACCAGCATGGTTCCTCCGGGCATCGCGGACGGCGGTTCGCGCAACTGGCTGCCTGCCTATGACCCGGAGCGTTCGCGGCAGCTCCTGAGCGAGGCAGGGTTCCCGGGCGGTGCCGGTTTTCCAATCCTGACCTTCGCGCCGACCAACAGTCCAGGAGAGGCGATCGCCGCGGACCTGAAGCGGGAACTCGGCGTGACGGTTCGGCTGGAGGACCTGGCCGACCACTTCGGGCGTCTCCAGTCGGACCCTCCCGAAATGTGGACGCTCGGATGGATCGCCGACTACCCGGGCGCAAACGATTTCCTGGGCGTCCTCCTGGGAACTGGCAGCACGAACAACTACGGGCGCTGGTCGTCGGTGTCGTTCGATGCGGCGATCGGCGACGCGCTGGCGACGCGCGATCCAGCCGCGGCGCTCGCGTCGTACGAACGCGCTCTCGCGATCGTCCAGAGCGACGCTCCGGTGATCCCGCTCTCGCGGGGCGACAGCTGGGCGCTGTCCCGGACTGGCCTGCTCGGGGCAGATGAGAGCGGCCTCGGGATCCTGCGCCTGGCTGGACTGGCCTGGAAGTGACGACCATCCGCCGACGTCTCGGTGCCCTGACGCTCGTCGTCATTGCACTCGTTGCCGGGTTCGGGCCGGGCGCGACCGGTGTCCTGGCCGCCGGTCCGTTCGTGACTGCGCCGACGGCGACTGTGACCTTTCTTGAATCGATTTCCTTCAGCGGATCGGCGACCCTGACGCCCGACGTCATGCGGGTCGAGATCGTGCTCGATCTCGAAGGGTCCACGAGATCGGTCGTTGCCGACGTGCAGACCCGCGCGGTCAATGGTGTTGCTCCGCTCTCGTACATCTTCGAGACCCCGTCCGGAACGCTGATGCCGAATACAGACGTGACGGCCCGTTTCCGGCTCGCGCTCCGGGATGGCTCATCGGTCACGGGTCTACCGGCGACGGTCCACTACGACGACACCCGGTTCGAGTGGCGGACGCTTCGGGGTGAATTCGTGACGGTCCACTGGGTCGACGGCGGCGCGGCATTCGGAAAGCGCGCAGGCTCGATCGCCGATGACGCGGTCAGCGCCGTCAGCACGCTGTTGGGCGTGACCGAGCGTGATCCGATCGACTTCTACGTCTATGGCGACCGAATGGCGTTCTACGACGTGATCGGCCCAAGCGCCCGCGAGAACGTCGGCGGCGAAGCGCACCCGGACATCCGGACGCTATTCGCGAACATCGAACCGTCGGCCGTGGACAGCCCTTGGGTCGGAAGCGTCATACCGCATGAGCTCACCCACCTGGTCTTCGATACGGCCGTCGCCAACCCATACCATTACCCGCCCCGCTGGCTCAACGAAGGCATCGCGGTGTACCTCGCGGATGGATACGGTCCGGGCGATCGCTCCGCGGTAAAGGGGGCTGCCGCGGCCGGCTCGATCATGCCGCTACAGGCACTGAGCGACCAATTCCCGACATCGCGCGATCGGTTCTCCCTTGCCTATTCGGAGAGTGTCTCGGCGATGTGGTACCTCGTGGACCGCTACGGTCCTGATGCCATGGTCCGTCTGGTTCGTTCGTACGCTGGTGGTGTTTCCGACGATGAGGCGTTCACCGCAGCGCTGGGCCTCGATGTGGCTGGGTTCGAGGCCGCCTGGCTGAAGACGATCGGCGCTGCCGTTCCTGAGCCGTATGGACCGCAGGCGGCGCCAGCCGGCCCGCTGCCATCCGACTGGGCGGGCGCTCCAGCCAGGCCGGGCACGGTGGAGAATGCACCGACACCCGCGACTCCCACCCCGTCGGAGCTCCCAGCGGGTGGGGCCGCAACCGTCCTGCCCGACCTGCCGATGCTCGCCCTCGTGCTCGCCATCGCGATTGCCGGGTTGTCGCTGCTTGCCCGTCGCCGCAGAGGGCTCGATGGCGACCTCCTGTCCATGGAAGTTGAAGCAGCCGTAGAATCTCCTCCCGGCGCCGAGGCTGACGATTTCGCCCCAGGCGAGGGTGGCGATGAGGACGCGGTAGACCAGTGAGCCCGGTGATGGATCGTCTTCGCTCGATCCCGAGCTGGCAGGTCACGCTGTCGGTCGCATTGCTCGTGCTCGGCTTCCTGATCGCCGCGCAGATCAGCTCTGAGGGACCGCGAATCCGCTACACGACACAGGAGCGGGCTCCGCTCGTCGATACGGTCCTCGGGCTCCAGAAGCAGCAGGACGCGCTCAAGGCTCAGATCCTCGATATTCGGGCCCAGTTCGGGGCTCTGGAGGGCCAGCTGCCGGCGTCGGCCGCCCAGGAGAAGGAGATGAACGCCGAACTCGAAAAGGCGCGCATCGGAGCTGGCCTGGTGCAGCTCAGTGGATCGGGGCTGGTCTTTCGACTCGAGGACGCCGATGTCGGCGGGGGCGCACCCATCGCGGATGGCCTCGTGACCGCCCGCGACGTTCGGATCCTGGTCCAGGAGCTCTGGCTCGCGGGTGCCGAAGCGATATCGGTCAATAGCGAACGCGTGGCAGCCCCAACTGCGATCCTCGACATCGGGAACTCGATCCTGGTGAACAGCGCCTATCTCGCTCCGCCGTATGAGATCCGGGCCATTGGATCCAGGGATCTCTACGGCACCCTTACCTCGGCGGCCTCGTTCATCGAGTTCGTCCAGGATCGGGTGGGCCCTTCAGGGTTGCGCCTGGCCTTCGCCGAGCTCGACGAGGTCACCATCCCGGCCTACGCGGGCAGCGTGACGGTGCGCTTCATGCGCGCCACCGAGCCATCGGTGCCCTGAGTGCTGACGAAGTCGCGTCAGCGTGTCGCCGTGGCGTCGGTCTCGCTGATCCTTGGTGTACTCGTGGTGGCGCAACTCCACGGGCAGGTCGTCAGTGGGGGATTGGCCGCCCAGTCCGCCCAGGATCTGACCCTCTTGATCGCGAATCTCAACACCCAGAACGAGGAACTCCGCGGCGAGGTCGCCGGGCTCGAGCGGCAGCTGTCCAGCCTGACGGAAACTCGCTCACGGGGCCAGAGTGCTTCCGGACAACTTCGCGCCGATCTGACCCGGATCCAGGCCTGGTCGGGCACCCGGGTCGTGACCGGCCCGGGCATCGCGGTGCGTCTCAGTGGAGATATCGACGGGCAGGGCGTGGAGGACTTCCTCAACGAGCTCCACAATGCCGGCTCTGAGGCGGTTGCGATCGAAGGGGTCCGCCTGGTGCCGGGTGTGGTGGTCGCCGGGCGGATCGGCGAGCTGTCGGTCGAGAACCAGGCCCTCGGGAGTTCCTTCGAGATCCGCGCGATCGGCAGCCCCGAGATCCTGACCGGATCCCTCACCCGGGCTGGTGGAATCATCGCCCAGCTCGCCGCCGTGTATCCGGGTCTCGCCTTCTCCGTGACGCCCCTCGACGTCATCGAGATTCCGGCGACCACGCGCGATCTGTCGCCGATCCACGGTCGGCCGACCCTCTGATACGCTCCGGCGATGGGATACCGACCGGTGACCAGCCTGCTCCTCGGCGATGTCGTGCGCCTGCGGCGGGCCCACGCCTGTGGGGCGACGAACTGGCTCATCGACCGACTTGGTGCCGACATTGGACTCCGATGTACCGGCTGCGGACGCCACGTCATGCTTGAGCGACGGACGCTCGAATCTCGCCTCGTCGAGTTCGTGCTCCGCGGAGATCCCGCCCTGACATCCGCACTGCGCCCCGACCCGACCCAGTCCGCGTGACGTCAGAGGCGACAGCGCCAGGAGGGGCCACCGGGACGGCCGCCGTCCTGAAGAACCGACCGTTTCTGCTGCTCTGGCTCTCGCAGCTTGCCACCCAGGTCGGCTCCAACATGGTGCTGTACGGGCTGACGGTCGTGGTCCTGGAGGCCACGAACCTGTCATCCGCGGTGTCGGCGCTGTTCCTGACCTTCCTGGTTCCAGCGGTCCTGCTGTCGGCCCTGGCCGGGGTCTACGTGGACCGGATGGATCGGCGCATGGTCCTGGTCATGACGAACGTCCTGCGAGCGGCCGTCATGGTCGCAATCTGGGCCGTCGGCGGGAATGTCACCCTGATCCTGCTCTTGAACATCGTCGTCTCGTCGCTGACGGTGTTCTTCGCGCCGGCCGAGGCCGCGATGATCCCGAACCTCGTGCCGAAGCATCAGCTCATCAGCGCCAACGGTCTGTTCACGTTGACGTTGAACGGGGCCTTTGCCGTTGGCTATGCGCTCCTTGGACCGCTCATCGTCAAGATCGCCGGCGGGCCGGAGCCGGTTCTGCTGGCCGTGGCCGTCCTGTACGTCATCTCGGCCATCCTGTGCGCCACGCTGCCATCCAACGATCCTGGGCCGGCCCCGGAGGTCCATTCCGATCCGCTCCATGACGCTGGCGATGCCGTGCACAGCACCTTCGCCCAGTTGACCGAGGGAGCCGCATACATCCGCTCGAACCGGGCGATCAGCTGGTCGTTGGGCTATCTCGCAATCGCAGCCTCGCTGGTCGGGGTGATCGGGGTCCTCGGGCCGTCGTTCGCCCAGGCGACCCTGGGTCTCAAGGCGCAGGACCTCATTCTGGTCGTGCTCCCGCTTGGAACGGGGATCGTGATGGGCGTGCTTCTGCTGAACGCCTACGGACGCCTCGTGCATCGGCGTCGGGCGATTGAAGGTGGTCTGATCGCCCTCGGCCTCATGCTCGTCGCGCTGACGGCCGCCGGGCCTGTCAGTCGAGCGCTCGTCGGCCAATTTGGGCCGACCCCTGATCTGGGATCCCTCACGACGCTCGTCGCCGTCGTGATCGTGATGGCATTCCTAGCCGGCATCGCCTATGGCATCGTCGCGATTTCGAGTCAGACGCAGCTCCAGGAGGACATTCCCGAGGAGGCACGGGGCCGAGTGTTCGGAGTCCTCAACATGCTGGTCTCGGTTGGCAGCTTCCTGCCGATCATCATCGTCGGGCCGATCTCGGACCTCCTCGGAACCACGACCGTCCTGCTTGTCGTCGCGTCCCTCATCGTCCTGTCCGGTGTGGTCTCCATCGTTCGACGCGGCCCCCTGGAACACGCCGAAGGGCTGGCCATCGCCCACACGATCGCGCCGAGTACGGCGCTGGATCCGATCGGCGTCGCACGGCGCAGCGACGAGGCCAGGGCTGACGACGACATGGCGTCCGATGCCGGGGCGTGATCCGGGCCAGGCTGCACTGACGGGTACGCCGGCAGGCTGGCGGATAGCCGCAGGCCTGATCCTCGGAGGCGGGCTGATCACAGGACTCCTGGCCGCCGGCAGCGGCCTGGATCGCTGGCTCGCGAGCGGCTTTGCCGTGCTCGTGTTCGCCGGCCTCGCGCCGATCATGTGGGGCAGTCGACGTCCACCCGTGGCGCCGGAACCCGTCGACCGGGAGGGCCGGGCTGAACTGCCGACGATCACGGTCCTGGTTGCCGCGCGTGACGAGGTGAGCGTGCTGCCGCGGCTCATTGAGGATCTGGCTGCGCAGACCCACCGGGGATCCGACGGCCACCCCCGGTTCGACATCATCGTCGTGGACGACCGCTCGCGGGATGGGACTGCGGATGCCGTACGGTCTGCGGCCCTGGCCCACGGGATCGCCGACTCGGTGGCGGTCGTTCGTCGGGAAGGCCGGGGTCTGATCGACGGCAAGGGCGCGGCCCTCGCGGCGGCCTCGCCGGGTTCGGCTGCCGGGGACGTGATCGTCGTGCTCGATGCGGATGCCCGGCTGGATCCGGACTTTCTCAGGCGGGCCGCAGGGTATGTCTCGCGCGGCGTCCCCGCCCTGACGGCCAGGCGCCGGGTCCTGCACGCGGATGCATCCATCCTCGCCACGATCCAGGAGGACGAGGAGACGCAGGACGGCGAACTGCAGCGCGGTCGGTGGGCAGCCGGCGGCTGTTCCGAATTCCGGGGCAACGGGATGGTGATCCGGCGAGATCTGCTGATGGCCGTCGGCGGCTTCCGTCCGGGCACGCTGACCGAGGATCTGGACCTCTCCACGCGACTCGCCGCACAGGAAGGCGTCACCGTGGCCTGGGCCCTCGATCTCGTGGTCCGGGAAGAGGCCGTTCCGACGTGGCGCGGACTATGGCGTCAACGGCTCCGCTGGAGCGAGGGCGCCATCCGTCGATTTCTTGAGTTTGGCCCGGCAACCATAGGGAGCACCCGGCTCAGCGGGCGGGCTCGATGGGACTTCGCCGTGTACGGCGTGCAGCTCATGGCGCCACCGATCATCCTCGGTGCCATGGTCGGTGCCGTTGTCAACCTCCGTCCCGGGCCCGCACCGGTCCTGATCGCCATCTACCTGCTGGCAGGTGGTGCACTGGCGTTCGATGCCCTTCGCTGGGATCGGCCTGATCAGCGGGGCTCGGTCCCGATCTGGGAACGCACGCTGCGTTCCGTTCGGGTAGCGATGTTCAGCGCCGTCTGGCTGGTGGCGGTCCCGGGGGCCCTCTGGAGAATCGCATTCCGGCGCGGCCGCCCACGGTTCGACAAGACGGCGCGCGCGGGAACTTCGGGATGAGCCGGGTGGTCGCCATCTTCACCGGCGGGACGATCAGCATGCGGCATGACCCCGCGCTTGGCGGGAACGTGCCGGTTCTCGACGGCGAGGCGATCCTGCGCCAGACACCGGGATTGTCGGAGCTGGCGGACGTCGTTGCGGTTGACCTGGGTCGGACCCCGGCCAGTCACTTCTCGTTCGATCAGCTGTTCGAGGTCGCACGCGCGATCGAGTCAGCGGCGGCGGATCCGGCGACCGACGGAATCGTGGTCGTTCAGGGAACTGATGTGCTCGAGGAGACGGCGTTCTTCTGGGACCTGATCCTCGACGCACGGGTGCCGGTGGTCGTAACCGGCGCGATGCGGTCGGCGTCCGATTCCGGATACGACGGTCCGGCAAACCTACGCCACTCGGTGATGGTCGCGCTGGATCCGCGATTTCACGGCGAGGGCGTCGTGACGTGCCTCGATGGGGCGGTCCATGCCGCGGATGACGTCACCAAGACGCACGCGACAGCGCTGGATACATTCCAGAGCCTCAATGATGGGCCGCTGGCCTCGATCACCGAGTCCGGGATCGAGGCGCTGCGTCGGCGAGGTCCCCGGAGGCGGGTCGCTACCGCGACGGCTGCGCCGAACGTTCGCTTGATCACCGCGCACGTGGCCATGGATGGATCGATCGTCGAAGCGCTCGAGGGGGCCGGCGTCTCCGGTCTGGTGGTCGAGGGCACCGGCTCGGGCAACACGTCGGCTGGTCTGCTCGCCGCCACGCGGCTACTCATCGATCGTGGCGTGCCGGTGGTCCTGGTAACCCGCTGCGCGGCCGGTGAGGCGGGCACGGCATACGCGTTTCCGGGTGGGGGAGCGACCTGGGTCAAGGCTGGGGCCATGCTTGCCGGACACCTGTCAGGCCCAAAGGCGCGGATTGCCCTGGCCCTCGGGATCGGCGCCGGACTCGACGGCACTGCGCTCGCCGCACTCCTCGCCGGCACACCAGGGGCCGCCTGATGCCGCTCGACGCGCTCGTGACCGGCCGGATCGCCACGTTTACCGGGGAGACCGGGTTTGGATGGGTGGAGGCGATCGGAATCCGAGGGGGGCGAGTTGCCTTCGCCGGCAGTGCTGTCGAGCTCGAGACACGTGCGGATCCGCACACCCTTCGAATCGATCTCGCCCCCGGCGAGATCGCGCTCCCGGGGATCACCGATGCACATCTTCACTACCTTGGCGCGGCGTTGGCGCTTGAGCAGCTGAACCTGACCGAGGCCCCCAGCCTGACCAGCGGTCTCGCCCAGGTGGCCGAGGCAGATCGGACGCTCCCGCGCGGGGCGTGGATCCAGGGCGGCGGCTGGGACCAGCGCCGCTGGGGCAGCTGGCCGACCGCCGCCGATCTGGACCGCGCGGCGCCGGGCCGTCCCGTGGCACTCTGGTCATTCGATCACCACGCGCTGTGGGCCTCGCCTACGGCGCTGAAGATCGCCGGGATCGATGCGCGCACGAGCGAACCGCCCGGCGGAATCATTCGGAGGACCCAGGCAGGCGAGCCTGAGGGTGTCGTCCTCGAGGATGCCTGCTCGCTGGTCATGACCCACGTTCCACCAGCTGATGAGCCGACGATGCACCGCGCCATCGGAACCCTCGGGCGTGCGTTGCTCGCTCTCGGCGTCGTCGGCGTCCACGACCCGGGGGGCGTGTCGGCCGATTCGGGACTGCGATCGCTCGACGTTTACGCCCATCTGGCCGAAGCCGGGGAACTGCCGGTCCGCGTCCATGCCAGCCTCGCGCCCGAACATCTCGGTGCGGCAATCGAGCGAGGCTTCAGGAGCGGGGCCCCGCTTGGCGCGGATCCGGAAGGAATGGCGCGCGTCGGATGGCTGAAGGCCTTTGCCGACGGGACGCTTGGTTCCGGGACCGCCGCCCTTCTCGAGCCACGGGAAGGCACGACCGATTTCGGACTCCTTCGAGCGGATGCCGAGCAACTCGCGCTACTCGCGGAGCGCGCTGCTTCGGCAGGCATCGCAACCCAGGTCCACGCGATCGGCGACGCCGCGGTGCGGGCCGCCCTCGATGCCCTCGCCCCAACCGTACCGACCACCCCGCTGATGCCCCGCGTGGAGCACCTTCAGCTCGTCCATCCGTCTGACCGTCGCCGCTTTCCGGAGCTGGGCATCGCCGCGTCCATCCAGCCGGTCCACCTGCGCGAGGATGCCGAAACGGCCCGACGCGAATGGGGCCCGCGGGCGGAGGCGTCCGGCTACGCGTGGCGCTCGCTCGCGGAAGCCGGCGCCGTCATCGCCTTCGGTACGGATGCCCCGGTCGAGCCGATCGACCCCTGGCCGGGCATCGCCCTCTCGGTCCTGCGCCGCGACCCGTCCTGGGGTCCGGATGCAGCCGCCTTCGGGCCTGACGAGGCCCTTGACCTCGCGACCGCGCTCAGGGCAGCCGTGCTCGGCCCAGCGCTGACCACCCGCGAGCTGGATCGCGGACGCCTGATGCCTGGATGTCGGGCAGACCTGATGGTCTTACCCCCAGCCCCCCGCGAAACCGAAGCGGCGAGGGCAGCCTTTGCCACGGTGCGGCCGAGACTCGTGATGGTCGGCGGCGAGGTCGTCGTCGACCTCTAGGTCTTGCGAGCCGGGATGGCTGCGAGAGCCTCGGCGAACAGCCCGTTGAGAATGCGCGAAGTGGACGGAAACGCGTGGATCGTGTCGGCCAGGACATCGAGGTTCACGTGCGCCCGGATCGCCAGGACGCACTCGTGGATCGCGGCGGACGCATCCGGGCTCGCGATGGCCGCGCCCACCAGCTCCCGGCTCGCTCGATCCAGGATGATCGTCACGTGGCCGAGCTCCGCCTCGACGGAGTATCCCTTGGCGGTCCGCGCGAAATCAGCCGTGAACTCGACGGCATCGAGGCCCGCTTCGAGGGCCTGTTCCAGCGTCAATCCAACAGAGGCCGCCTCTGGATCCATGTACGTTGCGCGCGGGAGGCCGCGGTAATCGGGTCGAACGGAATCCCCGAGGGCCATGCGCGCGGCCATCTCGCCCTGGTAATGCGCCTGGTGAGTGTGCAGCTCTGGGCCGGCTGGATCGCCGATGACCCACAGCCCCTCCGCCAGCCGGAGGCGACCATCGCGCACGAGGGGCGTGCGCCCGCTCGCGTCGACGCCATACGCCTCGAGCCCGATATCGCCAAGCGCCACGTCCCGCCCCACGGCAAGCAGGACGACATGCCCGGACGCCGTGGAGCCGTCGCCCAGGTCGATCACGTGGGCGCCATCCTGGCCGGCGCCCGCATGGGCGGCCGTTGCGCGGACGTTCAGGCGGACGTCGACCCCATCGCGGAGGAGGGCTGCGAGGAGAACCTCCGAGTTCCGCGGGTGGTCCGTCGGGGCCAGGCGCGGTCCCGATTGGACGATCGTGACTGGAACTCCGAAGCGAGCGTAGACCTGAGCCAGCTCGCAGCCCGTAGGGCCGCCGCCGAGTACCAGGAGCGACGCTGGCAGCTCGCGGGCGAGCGTGGCCTGCTCGTTGGTCCAGGGCCGGACTTCATCCAGTCCGGGGATGTCGGGGTATCGTGAGCTCGACCCGGTCGCGATCATGACGTTGGTCGCCTTGATCAGGTGTCTCTGCCCATCGTGGACCACCTCGACGATCCCGCGCTCAACGATACGTCCAACGCCCCGCCATACGCTGGCACCAGCTTCGGTGAGTGCACGCGCGTGAGAGGAGTCGTCGGGTTCCGCTGCTTCAGCAGGCCTGTTGATCATGTAGTCACGCCGGGCCGAGGCGCGGGACCAGTCGTAGCGCGCGGGGTTTGCGTGGTGCAGCGCGGCGGAGTTCAGGAGCGCCTTGGACGGAACGCATCCGATGTTCGGACAGCTCCCGCCGAACCAGCGCTGGTCGATGATGGCGACGGATGCGCCGCGCTGCCGCGCAGCGTAGGCGGCGGCCTCGCCGGCCGGGCCGGCTCCGATAATCGCGAAGTCAACGGACGTGTCAGGCATCGAGTGGCTCCCTGGTTCCTGGCTGGGGGGTGATCTTCAACTGATCTCGCTGGCGGCGGGCCTCAAAGGCGAGGATCGCCGCGGTGGCCGCAACGTTGAGGCTGTCGGCGACGCCGTCCATGCGGATCGCCACGCCCTGGACATCGTGCTGGTCCCAGGCCGGCGAAAGGCCAGATGCCTCGCTTCCCATAATGAGCGCAACCCCGCCGGTCATGTCCGCGCTGGCATAGGAGACCGAGCCGTCCACCCGGGCGGCAATCCGACGGATCGCGTGGGCCCGCAACCAGCGGAGGGCTTCATCGGCCGTCGCGGCGGTCACCGGCACGGTAAAGACGGTTCCGACGCTGGCCCGGATGACATTGGGATTGAAAAGATCCGTGCCCCCGATTGCGATGACCGCGCTGCATCCGGCGGCATCGGCGGTTCGAAGAATGGCGCCGAGGTTCCCGGGTTTCTCGACATCCTCGGTCACGAGGATGAGCGGCGCTGGGCCCGGGTCCAGCTCGTCGAGGGCGCGCACGACGGGTTTGACGACGAGCACGATGCCGTCGCCGCGATTTCCAAACGCGACCCGGTCGTGGGCGCGCTGGCTCACGTCGATCACCTCGGGTCGGTCGCCGAGCAGGTCCAGCACGCGCAGACCGTCATCAGCCTGAACGAGGTCCCGGCACACGAAGGCACTCGCGACTGTAACGCCACTTTCAAGGGCCCGGAGCGACTCGCGGGCTCCGTCGACGATGGTCAGACCCGTCTCGATCCTCGCCGCGCGGTCGCGCAGCGCGATGGCGGCCCGGAGGCGGGGATTACCTGGGCTATCGATACGGTCCACGATCACATCATCGGGAGTTTGCACGGAGCGGGTCGAACAGCGCGGCCGCACCCAGCCGGAGGACCGCACCCGATCCTGCTCGCAGCTCGAGTGGGCGGGAGTGGATTCCCTGGCCGTCCGACCCGGCGCCATCGCCGAGCAAGCCCGCAAGCCGGGCCCCATCCCAGCCGGAAGTGTGCGTACTCAGGATCCAGAACGCGTCGGGTGCAGCGATCGCATGGCAGGCCTCGATCAGTGGCTCGATCCCGGTCTCGAACTGCCATCCATGCGCCCCGTGATCCCGGCCTCCGTGTCCGTAGGTCGGCGGGTCCAGGATGAACCCCGCGTACCTCTTTCCGCGACGATGCTCGCGACGAACGAATCCGGCGGCGTCGTCGACGATCCAGCGTACCGGTCGATCGTCGAGGTCTGACAACGAGGCGTTGTGCCGGGCAGCGGCAACGGCCGGGCGGGAGGAGTCCACGTGGACCACCGAAGCACCGGCCCCTGCAGCCACGAGCGTGAGGAGACCCGTGTGGGCGAACAGGTTCAACACCTCCACGGGTGCGTTATCGGCGCCGCGGGATGCGATCGACGAGCGCAGCCATGCAGCGTTGACGGCATGTTCGGGAAAGACCCCGACTTGTCCGCCACCTCCGAGATGGGCGCGCATCGTGACCCCGGCCAGCTGGACATCCGCCTCGTTCTGTGAGGGGCGTTCGCCTTCGGAAGTCGCCCAGCCACGGCCCGCGCGGTACGTCAACGCCGAAGACCAGCGAGGAGGATCCCGCGGCGGCCCGACCGCTCCCGGCGCCGGTCGATCCACGAGGAGCGAGCCGAACGCCTCGAGGCGCCGGCCGCGCCCAACATCGATCAGTTCGTAGGAGGCCGGGTCGTTCACAGGGCCATGATGGCGCCGGAAGCGGTCGACTGTCTGTCAGGCCGATTACGGCCGCCAGGAGCGGCGGATCAGATCACGTCCGGGCGCCGCCCTCGCACCCTCGAGATCGCCCCGGATCCTGTGCTAACCTTCTCGGCCGCGGGCGGTTAGCTCAGTTGGTTAGAGCACATGCTTGACATGCATGAGGCCACTGGTTCGAGTCCAGTACCGCCCACCAGCACGTCACCTTTGGTGCCGTGGCATAGCAAAGCGAGGATCGGGACAGGTCTCCCGCGGCGTCACATTCAGAGAGCCGGATCGTGGCTGTGAGTCCGGCGGTGCGTCGAGCGAAGACACCACCCGTGAGCGGCCGGCGAACCGGCCCGGGTCCGCCCGTTAACGCGGCTCAAGCGTGCGAGCAGCGGTAGCTGATCGCGAAGGCGGGTGGAACCGCGGGAGGATCGACCTCTCGTCCTGTCGGACGGGAGGTTTTGTGTTTCCAGGAGGCACCACGATGGCTGAAGCGCCGATCCAGGACGACGACATTCTCGACGCTCCAATCCGGGGCTCCGCAGACGAGCTGCTCGACGCCGGCGCGTTGGGCGAACTCGACGCCATGCGGCATTCGTCCGCCCATGTCATGGCCGAGGCCGTGCTGGACCTGTTTCCGGGCGCCAGGCTCGGCATCGGGCCGGCCATCACGGACGGCTTCTACTACGACTTCGATCTACCCAGGCCGTTGACACCGGATGACCTCGAGTCAATCGAGGCACGGATGCGAGAGAGCATCGCCGCTGACCACCCGTTCGTCCGGCGCGAGGTCTCCCTCGACGACGCGCGGTCCGTGGCGGCGGGCCAGGACCAGGTCTACAAGGTCGAAATTCTCGACGACCTCGCGACTCGAGCCGCGGCGACCGGCGAGGCGCCGCCCATCACGTCCTTCTTCGAGCATGGTTCGTTCAGTGACCTGTGCAAGGGCCCGCATGTCGCGACAACCGGGAAGATCGGTCCATTCAAGCTGCTGTCGGTCGCAGGCGCGTACTGGCGCGGCGATGACAAGCGGCCGATGCTCCAGCGCATCTACGGCACGGTCTGGTCCAACCAGGCGGATCTCGACCAGTTCCTGTGGCGGCGCGAAGAGGCCCGCAAGCGCGACCATCGGCGCCTCGGCACGCAGCTCGACCTGTTCAGCTTCCACGACGTCTCGCCGGGCGCGCCGTTCTTCCATCCGAAGGGCCAGCGCATCTGGCGCACGCTCGAGGCAGCAATGCGCAAGCTTCAGGACCGGCGCGGCTACCAGGAGGTCGCGACGCCGATGGTGGTCAGCGAGCGGCTGTGGCAGCAATCGGGCCACTGGGATCTCTACAAGGACAACATGTTCCTCGTCGAGTCCGAGAACCAGACCTTCAGCCTCAAGCCGATGAACTGCCCCGAGTCGACGTACATCTACCGCTCGAAGCTCCGGTCGTATCGCGATCTGCCCCTGCGCTACGCCGAGTACGGCCGACTCCACCGTAACGAGCGGTCAGGGACGTTGTCAGGACTGACGCGGGTGCGCCAGTTCGTGCAGGACGACGCCCACATCTACGTCCGGCCGGACCAGCTCATGGACGAGATCCAGGCCCTGCTCGGCGAGGTCCGCGAGGCCTACTCGTGGTTTGGCCTGCAGCCCCGGTTCACGTTCGCGACGAAGCCGGACAAGGCCATCGGCGACCCGGCGCTCTGGGAGCGCGCCGAGCGGTTGACGATGGAGGCGTTCGCGGCCTCGGATATCAGCTATGTCCTGAAGCCGAAGGACGGCACGTTCTACGCGCCCAAGATCGACATCTACATCGACGACGCCCTCGGCCGCGAGTGGCAGATGGCGACGATCCAGATCGACCTGACGATGCTGCCCGAACGCTTCGATCTGCATTACATCGACGACGAAGGCAAGCAGCAGCGCCCGATCGCCATCCACCGGGCCGTGTATGGCAGCCTCGAGCGGTTCATGGGCATCCTGATCGAGCACTTCGCCGGTGCCTTCCCGCTGTGGGTCGCCCCGGTGCAGGCCGTCGTCATCCCGATCGCAGATCGCCATGTGGCGCCGGCCGAGGAGCTGGCCGGCGTGCTCCGCTCGCGCGGCCTTCGCGTCGACGTCGATGCGTCGGACAATCGGATGCAGAACAAGATCCGGCTCGCCCAGGAACAGAAAGTGCCGTACATGCTCGTCCTCGGTGATCGCGAAGTCGAGGCGAGAACGGCTGCTCCCCGGACCAGAGCCGGGGAGCAACAGCCTGCGGAGGCTTGGGACGGCCTGGCGGACCGCCTCGCGCAGGAGGCGGCCGCCAGGGGCCCCGACTGATCGGCGCGTCGTTGCCCGTCCCGGAAAGCCCGTGGTATAGTCCCGCGGCGGCCGGAGGCCCGGGCGCTGCCGTGTCCGCATTCGATAGTGTTTGAGTTCTGGAGGGGTCACCATCAGCCGAGATCTGCGCGTAAACCAGATGATCCGTATCCCACAGGTGAGGGTCATCGACGAAGAGGGCAATCAGTTGGGTGTGATGCCCACACCACAGGCTCTCGAAATGGCGCAGGATCGCGGCCTCGACCTGGTCGAGGTTGCACCGATGGCGGCCCCACCGGTCACGAAATTCCTCGACTTCGGTCAGTACAAGTACGATCTGACCAAGAAGGAGAAGGAAGCCAAGCGCCGGCAGCGCTCGGTAACGTTCAAGGAAGTCCGCCTCTCGCCAAAGATCGGCATCGGCGACTTCGAAACGAAGGTCAATCGCGCGGTCGAATTCCTCTCGGAAGGAGACCGCATCAAGGTCACGGTTCGGTTCAGGGGGCGTGAACTGACGCATCCGGAGCTGGGACGGAACCTCATCGCAAAGTTTGTCGATCAGGTCAAGGATCACGGAGTCGCGGAACGCACGCCATTGCTCGAAGGCAAGTCGATGTTCATCACGATGGCATCGACCCACAAGCCGAAGGTGATGGATGCTCCCGCGAGGCCAGGTCGAACGACCGACGACGGAGCAGCACCGGCGCCGGCAGTGGTGCCAGCGGACGGAGCGGTGGAATCGGAAACGGCAGCTGCGAAGCCCGCAACTGCGCTGAAGAAGGGAACCGCAGCACCAAAGCCCGCGATCGAGCAGGCGGTGCCAGCATCATCACCGGCGACCGCGCCGGAAACACCGGCGACCGCGCCGGAAACACCGGCCGATGCGCCGGCAACGACGGGAGAGTGACGACACCGTGCCGAAGATGAAGAGCCACAAGGCCGCCCAGAAGCGCATCGGCACCACCGGAAGCGGCAAGGTGTTCCGGGTGAATGCGTGGCGCGGCCATCACCTTGAAATCAAGTCGTCACGCCGTACCCGTCGCTACGCCGGCAAGACCCTCATGAACGCCGCACATGCGAAGCAGGTCAGGCGCCTGCTCCCGTACCTCTAGGAGCATCAGGAACTCATGGCTCGAGTCAAGCGGGGCGTCACGGCCCACAAGCGGCACAAGCGCCTTCTCAACGCGGCTGAAGGCCGCAAGGGGACACGCTCGCGCCTGATCAAACCGGCACGCGAGGCGCTGCTTCACGCTCTCGCTTACGCGACCCGGGACCGCAAGCAGCGAAAGCGGGACTTCCGCGAGCTGTGGATCATCCGGATCAACGCGGCCGTCCGCGCGAACGGGATGCCCTACGGGCGGTTCATTGCCGGGCTCAAGGCCGCCAACATCGAGCTGGACCGCAAGGTCCTGGCTGACATTGCCGTGCGTGATGCTGCCACCTTTGGACGCATCGTCGAGGCCGTCAAGGGCGCCTGATCCCGCAGTCCGCCATCGACCGCGAAGCCCTCGACGTCCCGGACTGTCGAGGGCTCGTGATTCAGGGGCCATGACGCACTACCATCAATCGACCTCGCCGTACCTGGAGTCACATCCCAAGCCGTGGAACTCGCTGACCTGACCCGCGACCTCGAGGCCCTGCGTGACCGGGCGCTCGCTGCGGCATCGGTGGCACCGGATACGGCTGCGCTGGACGTCCTGGACCTCGCGTTGCTCGGCAAGAAGGGTGAACTGACCGGCGTGCTCCGGGGGATCGGATCCTTGCCACCGGACGACCGTCCGCGGGTCGGGGCCGTGGCGAATGCGGTCAGGGGCAGTATCGAGGGCGCCCTGAATGCACGACGGGGCGACCTCAGCGCCTCGGAACTCGCAAGCCGCCTGGAGCGGGAGCAGGTCGACGTCACCACCCCGGGTCGGCCGCTTCGGGGTGGCTCGCTGCACCCAAGCATCGAGGCCATGGGCGAGATTGCGTCGATCTTCGAGCAGTTCGGCTTCGTGGTCCATGAGAGTCCCGAGATCGAGGACGACCAGACGAACTTCCAGATGCTCAACATTCCACCGGACCACCCGGCCAGGGACCTGTGGGACACGCTCTACGTCGACATGCCTGGTCGGCTGCTCCGGACGCATACCTCGCCTGGACAGATCCATGTCATGCGGTCCATGAAGCCACCCATCCGCGCGCTGCTGCCCGGGCGCTGCTTCCGCTACGAATCGGTCGATGCCTCGCACGGGTTCGAGTTCTTCCAGGTGGAGGGGCTCATGATCGACGAGGGAACCACGCTGGCAGATCTCAGGGGACTCCTGGACCAGTTCGTCGCCGCGATGTTCGGCGAGGGGCGAAAGACGCGGTTCCGTCCCGGCTACTACCCGTTCACCGAGCCATCCGTAGCGTTCGACGTGGAGTGCCTCGTGTGCGGCGGTCCGGGCTGTCCTGCCTGTGGTCGCAGCGGCTGGATGACGATCCTGGGTGCGGGAATGGTCCACCCGGTCGTTCTGCAGTACGGGGGACTGGATCCGGAACGCTACCAGGGCTTCGCCTTTGGAATGGGCCCGGAGCGGATCTCGATGCTCAAGCACGGGATCACGGATCTGCGCCTGTTCCTGGACAACGACGTCCGCTTCCTGGAGCCGCTCCGATGAAGGCGCCCCTGTCCTGGCTGGCCGAATTCGTCGATATCGATCTCACGTCCGACGCGCTTGCGACTCGCCTGACGCTGCTGGGCATGGAGGTTCGGGCCGTCGAATCGCGCGGGGGTGACTGGCGAAACGTCGTCGTCGGTGAACTGCTCACCGTGGAGAAGCACCCGCGCGCCGACCGACTCTCCCTGACGACCGTTTCGGTCGGATCAGGGGGACCACTGTCGATCGTGTGCGGCGCGACGAACATCGCGCCCGGCCAGCGCGTACCCGTGGCGCTGCCGGGTGCCGTTCTGCCAGGCGACCGGCGGATCGAGCGAACCGAGAAGATGGGCGTGGTGAGCAACGGCATGCTCTGCTCCGGCGAGGAACTTGGAATCACCAGCGACGGCGACGGGATCCTGATCCTTCCCGCAGCGACGCCGATCGGAAGCCGGTTGACCGATCTCTACGGGGACACGGTCCTGGATATCGACGTGAAGCCCAACCGCGGCGATGCACTGTCGATTCTCGGACTTGCCCGCGAGATCTCGGCCATCACCGGGGCACCCATCCGGATGCCGACGATCGAGGTCACCGAGCGCGGAGCCCCGGTGCATGACCATCTGACGGTTGACGTCCGGGATGCCGTCCTGTGCACGAGGTTCGTCGGGCGCTGGGTCGAGGGCGTACGCGTCGGACCGTCGCCGGATTGGGTCCAGATGCGGCTCCTGGCAGCCGGCGTCCGGCCGATCAGCAACGTCGTCGATGCCTCGAACTACGTGATGCTCGAACTCGGAAAGCCGATCCATACGTTTGATGCCGCCAGCGTCCGGGATGGCCGCCTGGAGGTCCGGCTGGCGACAGCCGACGAGCACCTCATGACGCTCGATCATGTCGACCGGACGCTCGACTCCAAGACCCTCTTGATCGCTGGCACCGACGGGCCTCTCGCGATCGCGGGCGTCATGGGCGGCGCCGCTTCCGAGGTCCACGCGGGAACCTCCGACGTGATTGTCGAATCGGCCATCTTCGACCCGGCCAGCATCCGACGTACCGCCTTCCATTACGCGCTGCGATCCGAGGCCAGTCTTCGGTTCGAGAAGGGCCAGGAGTTCCGGCTCGCGAGGCTCGGCGCCGACCGAACGGCCCAACTCCTTGGCGAGTGGGCTGGGGGCCAAAGCGCGCCGGGGAGGATCGATACCGCGCCCGACGAGCCCGCGCCAGACCGCGTGCCGTTCCGGCCCGCGCAGGTCGGTCGGCTTCTCGGGATCGACTTGCCGAACGCGACACAGGCGTCGCTGCTGGAACGAGTCGGGATTGCCGTCGAGTCGCCGACTCCCTCGGCTGCTCCAGTGGCGGTGCCGATCGCGCGCGGTTCCACTCCGCTCGACGTGCCCACTCCCGCGGCCGATGTCCTGGTCGCCGTCATTCCGAGCTGGCGGCGGGATCTTGCCATCGAGGCGGATATCGTCGAGGAGCTGGCACGGGTGCATGGCTACGACCTGATCCCCGCCACATTGCCCGCGACCCCGATGCCACCCTACCGGCGGTCACCGCTCGCACTGCGCGACGCGGTCAGGACGGCGCTGGCAGGCCATGGACTTCGCGAGGTGGTGGCCCACGCACTGGTCGACCGGACCCAGGTGGAGCGGTGGGCGTGGGTGAATCCTGGGGAGCCGGCGGACGGTGAGGACGCTGCAGCGGGCGAGCCGATCACCGTCACCAACCCGCTGTCGATGGATCATGCCGTCCTCCGCCAGGGGCTCGTGGGCGGGTTGCTGGCAACGATCGCCTCGAATCGACGTCGTGGCCAGGATGATCTGGCCTTGTTCGAGGTCGGCAAGGGCTACGGTCGCGTGGGCGACGTGGCGCACGAGTGGTGGCGGCTTGGGATCGCCCTCGCGGGGGCGTTCGATGTCCCAGCCTGGAACCGCCCGCGCCGTGTGGCCGATCTGGATGACATCAAGGGAATCATCGAGGAGCTGTGCGGTCTGCTTCGGCTTTCGGCACCGACGTACACCACAGTCCGGACTGAACCCGCCCTCCATCCCGGGCGAGCAGCGCGGGTTTCGGTCATGGACGATCGGGGGCGCCTGGCGATCAGTGGACTGCTCGGTGAAGTCCATCCTGGCAGAGCCGCTGCCGATGACGAGCGAATGGTCGGCGTGCTGATCGCAGAACTGTCGATCGCGGGCCTTTCACGCGGCTCCCTCCCGGTCCCTCGCGGCGTGATGCCCGGACGGTTCCCGGTGGTCGAGCGAGATGTGGCCATCGTGATGGGCGAGTCCGTCCCGGCTGGAGATGTGGATCGGATGATCTGGCGGAGCGGGGGCGACCTGCTCCACGGTGTCCGTCTCTTCGATATCTACCGCGGGCAACCGCTGGCAACGGGCGAGCGGAGCCTGGCCTACCGACTACTGTTCGAGGCGGAGCGGACGCTCTCGGATGATGAGATCGAATCGGCCGTTGCCGCCGTGCAAGGGGCCGTCGTTGCGGCCGGCGGCCGCATCCGGAGCTGAGGCCAGAAACGACCCGGCAGTTTGACCGAGGCCAACGATGTTGCTCCGGGCGGAGCCGCGCTGCTACGCTGTTGGAGCGACTGGGACGATGCCCGTTCCTGCGTTGATTGCCAGAACCGCGCGGAGGCGCCATCACCGTGGATATCGTCGGCGCCATTAACCACATCACGGGTCTCGACCTGGTGATCTACTTCGCCTTTGCCGGGATGTTCATCCTGGGCTATATCCAGGGCGTCGTGCGCCGCCTCGTGGGGATCGGGACCACGCTCCTGTCGCTGCTCGTGGCGGCCCAGCTCCGGGACCCGCTCGGGTCGTTCCTGGCATCGAACTGGACGCAGTACACACGCGACTACAACTACATGCTGGCGTTCGGGTTCGTATTCCTCGCCGGGTTCATCGGTTCCGTCATTGCAACCCAGTTGTTCTTCAAGCCCGCGCCGCTTTTCGCGAAGTACCCGGTCCTGGACGAGTTGCTCGGGGGATTCCTGGGCCTCCTCCAGGCTGCGCTCTTTCTCTCCGTGTTCTTTCTCATCACCGATCCGTTCTTCACCGTCTCCGGCACCGTGGTTCGGGGTAGCGAAATCGTCTTCATCCGCCAGTTCCACGAGGCGTTCCAGGCGACAGTCACGGAGTCAGTCGTCCGGAATCAATTCGTTCCCGCCCTGCTCTTCTTCTTTGGCGGACTCTTTCCAGCGGACGTGACATCCGTCTTCCGAAACTGAACGCGACCCCCTTCAGAGGCCGACCGTTTTCGCGAGCACGGCTGGGGTCTGATCCTCTCGACGCCGCCAGCGCACTGATTGGCGCGCTCCTGGTCCGCGACGTGCCGGGTGTTCCGCTCCGCGTGGGTCGGATCGTCGAGACGGGGGCGTATGGAGGCCCCGAGGATCTGGCTTGTCACGCTCGCGCAGGACGTACCGGGCGGACGTCTGTCCTGTTCGGCGCCGGCGGACATGCCTACGTGTACCTTGTCTACGGGATGCATCACTGCCTCAATGTCGTCACCGGCCCGGATGGCACGGCGGGCGCGGTTCTTCTTCGTGCCGTTGAGCCCCTCGAGGTGTCGGGCCCCAGCTCAGGCCCGCGAGGACGATAGGGTGGACCCTCGGTCGATCGAGCTCCTGGAATTCCCGCTCGTCCGGGAGCGGCTAGCCGCCCACGCATCCTTTGGGCCGGGCCGCCGCTTGTGCGAATCGCTCGTACCCAGCGCTGAGTCCGTGCTCGTGGCGCGAGCCCTCGACGAAACGGATCAGGCCCGCGCACTGCTCGAGGAGCGACCGGGACTCGGCGTGGGGGGAGCCCATGACATCGGCCCGGCGGTCGATCGCGCTACCCGCGGAGGGCGTCTCGATCCGGTCCAGTTTCTCGAGCTCGCAGACACCCTTGAGGCGGCCACCCGGCTGCGGAGTGCCCTGGCCGAGGACCGGCGACCGCTGCTCCGAGATCTGGCGCCCGAGCTTCACCCGTTGCCGGTCATCCGGACCACGCTGGCGAGATCGTTCGACCCGGCGGGCGAGCTGCTCGATACCGCGTCCGCCAGGCTCGGGTCTCTCCGGAGCGCTGTTCGGGTCGCCTACGATCGACTTCGGCGGCGTCTGGATTCGCTGATCGGATCCGAAATTGGGAGCGCGCTCCAGGAACCGATCATCACGCTCCGGAATGGTCGGTATGTCGTCCCAGTCCGCGCCGATGCCCGGAGCAGGGTCAAGGGCATCGTCCACGATGCCTCGGGATCGGGGCAGACCCTGTTCGTCGAGCCGCTCGTGATCGTCGAGCTTGGAAACGCCTGGCGCGAGGCACAGGTCGCGGAGTCAGAGGAAGTCGCCCGGATTCTCGATGAGCTCTCAGCGCTCGTTGCAGTCCACGCGGATCCACTCCGGGAGACGCTCGGAGCACTGGCTCGGTTCGACTTCTGGGCCGCCAAGGCCGCCCTTGCGGCCGAGATGGACGGCGTGCGGGCCGAGACAGCCACCCGGACCGAAATCAACCTGCTGCAAGCCAGGCATCCTGGGCTCAGTGGCCGCGCGGTTCCGATCGACGTCCGACTTGGCGACGGTTTCACCGCCCTGGTCGTGACAGGGCCCAATACCGGTGGCAAGACCGTCACGCTGAGGACACTCGGGCTGCTGTCGCTGATGCACCAGGCTGGTCTGCACGTTCCAGCGGCGCCTGGGAGCCGTCTTGCGATCCTTTCGGATGTCCTGGCGGATATCGGCGATGAGCAATCGATCGCGCAGTCGCTGTCCACCTTTTCCGGCCATCTGCGCTCGATCATCCGGATCGTGGAAGAGGCAGGACCCGGAACGCTCGTGCTGCTCGACGAGCTCGGGGCTGGCACTGACCCGACCGAGGGTTCGGCCCTCGCCCAGGCGTTGCTGGACCACTTCATCCACGCCGGGGCGCTGGTCGCTGCAACGACCCACTACGCGGAGCTGAAGGCCTACGCTCATACGGCGCCCGGCGCGTCGAACGCTGCGGTCGAGTTCGACCTGGCGACGCTCAGCCCGACCTATCGCCTCTCGATCGGGCTGCCCGGAGGGTCGCAGGCGTTCGCGATCGCGGAGCGGCTCGGCCTGCCCGACGGGATCGTCGCGGACGCTCGTGCCCGCCTGACTGACGCCCAGCGCACGTTCGAGGCGACACTTGCCCAGATCCGCGAGTCGGAAGGAGCAACCACCGATGCGCTGGCCAACGCTCGTGCCGCCGAGGTCCGCGCGGCGACGGCACTGGCCGCGGCGAACGAGGATCGTCGGCAGGCTCGCCGCGAGCGTGACGAGGCTCTGCAGGCGACCCGGGTGGAAGGTGAACTGCTCCTGTCGCAGGTGCGGGCGGAGGTACAGGCCCTGATGCTGACGCTAGAACGCGGACAACTGGCCGCGCCGGCGCTCGACGAGGCACTCGCCCGTATCGAGGGTTCAGCGGCCCGGTTGCCCGGTGTCACCGCACAGGATTCCGCCGGGGAGTCCCCGCCGCCGACGCTTCGCGTCTGGGCCGTGGGGGATCGGGCGCGAAGCCGTTCTGGTGGATGGGACGGCCGAATCTCGGCCATCGAGCGCGGCGGCGAAACGGCCATGATCGAATCCGGGGCGATCCGGGTCCGCGTCCAGGTTTCGGATCTGGATGACGCGCTCGACATCCCAGGCGTCACTCCGCGCGGGCGTGGGCCGGATGGCTCGATGGACTCCTCATCGGCCCAGGCAATCAAGATCGAGCCGCCGAGGAATGTTCCATCGTCCCTCGACCTCCGGGGCGCCAGAGTCGAGGAAGCGCTCGAGGCCCTGGATCGGTATCTCGGAAACGCATCGCTGGCGAACCTGCCTCGAGTCACCGTCATCCACGGCATGGGCACGGGCGCGCTTCGCGATGCGGTCCGGACGGCAGCTGCCAGCCATCCGTTGACCGGCGAGGTCCGGCCGGGTGGGCGGGGCGAGGGTGGCGACGGAGCGACCGTGATCAGCCTCGGCTGACAGGCCTACGGAGGAGGAGGGGCAGAGGGCGGAGGAGAGTCCTTCGGCTTGCCTTTGGGCTTCGGCGTGACATCTGGGGTGAGTGACGGCGACGTCGTATCGCTCGGCAGAGGTGGCGGTTCGAGACACGGCGTTGGCAACGGTGAGCCGAACGGATCGACCGTCGCGAATGGATCGATCACCGTGCCGGGATCGCACACCGGTGGCGGTGCCGGGGCACAGACTTTGGTCGGCGGGAACCTGCCGCCCCACGTCCTGCCGAACGGCGCGAAGCTGTTCAGGTAGAAGTAGGTTGTCCGCGTCTTGAGTGGTCCTCCCGCGACGCCAGAGCCGATTGCCGCGCGGGATGCCCAGCCCTGGGTGAAAGCCTGCCAGCTCGGGAAGCGAGGCTCGACCCTGCTGAAGTCCAGGAACCCCTTCTCCACCATGGGGCCGGCGCAGCCATCCTGCCAGAGCAGGCCAGTGGCCTGGTCGACGTCGAGCACAACGTGAAGGTCGTCCTTCCGCGTTGGAACGGTGCCCTGGATGTAGATCTCCTTGACCGTCGCCACGGTGTATGGGCCTGGCAGCAGTCCGCTGAACGCATCGACGGTTGCGGTCTCGATCCCCTTGGGCGCCTTGAATGTCGCAACCGGCGTGCCCTCGGTGAGTTCGGTCAGGATCCGGGACCACACCGGGGCCGACGAATCGAGGCTCAGGCTGCCGCTGTTGGGCGTCGAATCGGAATTGCCCATCCAGACGCCAACGGCCAGGGCTGGGGCAACCGGATCCTCGGGCGGGGCCACGAACCCGAACGCCAGCACGTCCTTGTTGTCGGACGTCGTTCCGGTCTTGTACGCGGCGGGGCGTCGCTTGCCGGCTTCGGCGATGTACCACTTGCCCCAGTAGGGGTTCACGTTCTTGATCGTGTTGCCCTGCAGGATGTCCGTGACGATGTAGGCCGCCTGGGGGGAGACGACCTGCGTCCCAGCCGTCGGTTGCACGGGCTGGGACGGGTAGATCAGGGCCCCGCTGCTGTCGCGAACTTCCACGATCATCTGACGCGGGCGGAGGACCCCGCCGTCAGCGATTGCGCCATAGGCCGACAGCAGCTCGATCGGGTGGATCTCGAGGGTCCCAATCGACATTGACGTGACGGGAATGGCCCCACTTTGGAAGGTCAATCCGAAGTCCTTGAACCGCTCGAAGAGATGGTCGAGGCCGTTGATCAGGCCGGCTTTGATGGACGGAATGTTGAGTGAGAACTGGAGCGCCGATCGAAGGCGCACCGGCCCGCGCTCGCGCTGATCCGACTGGGTCGGCGTGAAGGGCTTCGTACCGCCGAAGTCGGTCGTGACGTCCATGAGCATGGTGGAGGCGGTCATCGTCCCGTCGTTGATGCCCGTGATGTAGTTGAGGGGCTTGATGGACGAGCCGGGTTGCCGATATCCGTCGGACAGGACATCGAATTGCGGCTGGAAGGTGACGTCACCGGCCGCGTAGTACGCGGCACTCCCGGCATAGGCGAGGACCTGCCCGGTCCGGTAGTCGAGGACGGCGGAAGCGGCGTTGTGGATATTCCGATCCTTGAGCGCCTCAATCCACTTCCAGTCAGCTTCGGGAATCCCGAGCGCCTTGAGCGATTTCGCAGGATCCTTGAAGTTAGACACCCGGGCCGCCGCGTACAGCCACTTGTCAACGACCTTCTGCATCGTCCAGTCAAGCGTCGTGACGATCTTGTAGCCGCCGGTGTCGACCTGCTCACACGAGTCGGCGTTTTCCGGGCCGCATAGAATGGCCCCCAGCTGATTGCGGACCTGCCAGACGAAATGTGCCGCCTTCCAGGGCGTCGATCCCTGCTTGGACAGAACAACGGGATCCTTCTTCGCGGCCTCGTACTCGGCGATGGTGTGCTTCGAACCGGACAGGACGCTCCGGGTTTCCATCAAGTCGAGGACCTTGTTGCGGCGGAGCACGACCTCCGACTCCTGCGGGACCACGAGTTGCACGCTCTTCGCGGGGCACTCGTCGCCGGTCGCCACGGGAATGGCGCACTCCCTGATGGCGTTCCTGACGAGGTCGAATTGCGTCGGTGACTGGGGGATGGCGGAGAGAATGGCCACTTCCGCCAGGGTCAGCTCATCAAGGCTCTTGTTGAAATAGCCGCGTGCTGCCGCTGCGATGCCGTAGCTCTGGTTGCCGTAGAAGTTCTGGTTCAGGTAAGCGGTGATGATCTGCTCTTTGCCGCTCTCGTCAGGGAACGCCTGGGTCAGGCGGATCGACTGGATGATCTCCCGGATCTTGCGCTCGTAGACCGATCCGGTGAACGCCTGATCCGGGAGCAGCCGGGCACGAACCAGCTGCTGGGTGATCGTTGACCCGCCACGCGGCCGGCCGGTCAGGGTATCGAGCGTGGCACTGATGAAGCCCCCGAGATCAAAGCCCGGATTGCTCCAGAAGTCCTTGTCCTCGACGGCCGTTGTGGCATCCAGGAGTTCAGGCGGGATCTGGTCAAACGTGACGAGCTCACGTTTGTGCTCGCCGAGACGGGCGAGTTCGATCGTGCCGGTCCGGTCGTAGATGATCGACGGCTGATCGAATCCGAGGTCGGCGAATGCTTTGCTCGGGTCCGGGAGATCGCGGCTGTAGTAGGCATAGGCGCTGACGCTGGCGATGAACGCCACGCCGCCGAGCGCGAGGAAACTCGCGAACAGAAGGATCGGGATCGCCAGCGCGGCCCTGCGGGCGGATCCGCCGCCGCCCCGCCCGCGTCGCGCTGCGCCGGTGCGGCGGTGGCGCTGGCGACGGGACAGACTGGTCTGCATATCGGCGGCGACGATACCATAGGGTCGTGCTGAACCCTCCGTCCGTGCCCTGGCGTTCCGCCGCGCGTCCCGCTGGGCGGCCGTGACGACCTTCGCCCCAGGCCCATCCGGGCTGCTCGACGAACTGCGCTGGCGCGGGATGTTCCATGCCGCCTCGGACGGGCTCGAGGCGCGATTGGCTACTGGCCAGGCGATCTCCGGCTACAACGGCTTCGACCCCTCGGGTCCGTCGCTCCACATCGGTCACCTGGTCCCGATCTTCGGCCTGATTCACTTCCAGCGGCACGGCGGGCGGCCGATTGCGGTCGTCGGTGGCGGGACGGGCATGATCGGCGATCCATCGGGGCGCTCATCCGAGCGGAACCTGCTCGATGCCGACACGCTCGGCGCGAATGCCGCGGCCCTGCATGCTCAACTCGAGCACTTCCTCGATTTCTCGGGCCCTCGCGGCGCGGTCATGGTCAATAACCTGGACTGGCTCGCGTCGATGTCGATGATCGAATTCCTGCGCGACGTCGGGAAGCACTTCACGGTGCCGTACATGCTGGCCAAGGACTCGGTCCAGGTGCGCCTCGACCGCGGCCTGTCCTACACCGAGTTCAGCTACATGCTGCTTCAGTCGGTGGACTATCTGCACCTGCACCGGACCATGGGCGTGGAACTGCAGATGGGCGGCGCCGATCAGTGGGGCAACATCACGGCTGGCCTCGAGCTGATCCGACGGAGCTCGGCGGGAGCGATTTCGGACAGGGAAGATGCATCCACCGGTGAGCCCGCCTCGGCCTTCGCGCTGGCGTATCCGCTGTTGCTCAACTCATCGGGGGCGAAGTTCGGGAAGTCGGCCGAGGGCGAGTCGATCTGGCTCGACCCGACACGGACGAGCCCGTTCGCGTTCTACCAGCACTGGCTCAACTCGGATGATCGCGACGTCGGTGTGTATCTGCGCTGGTTCACCACCATGACACCCGATGAAATCGACGGACTCGAGGCCGAGCTGGTCGCGCGTCCGTCGGCCCGTGCGGCCCAGAAGGCGCTGGCCCTCGATATCACCGGCCGGACCCACGGGGCCGGACTCGCTCAGCAGATGGCCGACGATTCCGCCGCCCTGTTCGCCGCGGGGCCGATCAGCGACGCAGCGCTCCTTGAGCGGCTGTGGCTGAGCGTTGGCGGCTTCAGCGTTCCATCGGCGTCGGCCGAGAGGTTGGTCACAGGCGTCCTGGCAGCAGCCGGCGTCTTCGCCTCGAACGGCGAGGCTCGGAGAATGATTCAGAACGGCGGGCTCATGATCAATGGAGCGGCCGTCGTGGACCCGTCGGCGGTCATGCCGCAGCCGATTGCCGGGTCCTGGTGGGAAGTGCGGATCGGCAAGCGCCGTCGGGAGATCGGCCGACAGATCGGCTAGGACTGGCGGGCGCCGCCGTCCGTTTGCCCCGCCGAAGACTGGGTCCTCATCGTCCGTGGCGGGACTGGAGCACCTGGATCACCGCGGCCGGCGGAACCCCACGTTCGGCAAGCAGGACGAGGGCGTGATACAGCAGATCGGCCATCTCCTCGGCAATTGGCCCCGCGGTTGCCTCCCGATCGCCCAGCGTTGCCTCAGCGGCGGCGTCGTTCTTGGCGGCCATCAGGACCTCGGTCGCCTCTTCGACGACCTTGCGCGCGGCACCGTCGACGCCACCGGACAGCAGAGATGTCGTGTACGACCCTGCAGGGCGATTGCGGCGCCGGTCCTCGAGCGTGGCCCACAACGTTTCGAGCCAGCCGAAGCCTTGCGGATCAGGCTCCCTGCTCGCGCCGACCCGATCGGGGGCCTCTCCGCCCGTGCCGATTGGCTGATCGAAACAGCTCCATGTGCCTCGGTGACAGGTTGGCCCGTGTGGGCGGACGGTGGCGAGGATGGCGTCGCCATCGCAGTCGAGTTCGAGGCGAACGACGTGCAGCACGTTGCCGCTCGTTTCCCCTTTGCGCCAGAGTCGACCCCGGGAGCGCGAGTGGAAATGCATCTGGCCCGTCGCAATCGTCGCGGCAAGCGCCTCGTCGTCGGCATAGGCAACCATCAGCACGCAACCGTCGGCCTCGTCCTGGACGACGACCGGCGCGAGACCATCGGCCCCGAACCGCGGGCTGATCGGCGGTTCGGCGGGAGTCACGAACCCACCCCGACGCTCAACCGGACGGGAATGCCGGCATTCGCGAGAGCCTGCTTGACGGCTCCGATCGTGTGGATCCGCCGATGGAAGATGGAGGCCGCCAGGACGGCGTCCGCACCACCTGCCACCACCGCGTCGACGAAATCCTGCGGGCCGGCCGCGCCGCCCGATGCGATGACCGGAACCGAGACACGGTCGGTGATGGCCCTGAGAAGTGCGGTGTCATACCCGGACCGCGTGCCATCTCGGTCAATCGACGTCACCAGCAGCTCGCCGGCCCCAAGTTCGGCCGCCTTGACGGCCCAGCCGACGGCATCGAGGGCTGTCTCGTCACGGCCACCACGAACCAGCACATCCCAGGTTGGAGCGGAGATGTCGGCACCCGTGGCCACCCGGGCATCGATCGCCACAACGACGGCCTGGCGGCCGAAGGCGGCCGCACACTCGCTGATCAGCGCCGGATTCTGGACCGCCGCGGTATTGAGCGAGACCTTGTCGGCGCCGGCTCGCAGGACCTGGCGCATGTCGTCCACCGTCCGGACGCCGCCGCCAACCGTGAGGGGAATGAACGCCCGCCGCGCCGTGCGCTCGACGGTGTCGAGCAACGTCGAGCGGCCCTCGGGAGCTGCCGATATATCGAGGAATACGAGCTCGTCCGCCCCTTCGTCCGCGTATCGAGCGGCGAGTTCGGGAGGATCGCCCTCATCGACGAGATCCACGAACCGGGTGCCCTTGACCACGCGGCCGTTCGCCACGTCGAGACAGGGAATGATCCGACGACGCAGCATCTCAGTCGCCCCCAGCCGTGCCGCCGGCGCCAACCGGACTGCGTTCAGCGCCCGCACCGGCGGCCAGGGCCGTGGCCCAGCGGGTGAAGTTCCCGAGCAGGCGCAGGCCCGCCCCGCCGCTCCGCTCCGGGTGGAACTGGACCCCGAGCACGTTGCCGTGATCGATCGCCGAGACGAATGTGGACCCGTGGGTCGTCTCCGCGATGGTCACCGACTCAGCGCCCGGACCCTCCGGCCGACCGGCGTAGGAATGGACGAAGTAGAAGTCCTCGCCGTCATCGATGCCGGTGAAGAGCGTGTGCTCGTGACGCCGCTCCACTTGGTTCCAGCCGATATGGGGAAGGGTCGGGGCGTCGGCCAGGATCACCGTTCTCCCCGGGAGCACGCCGAACGTCGAGGCGCCGTCCTCGTCACTGCCATCGAACAGGAGCTGAAGGCCGAGACAGATGCCGAGATAGGGCCGACCCAGAGCAATCCAGCGAAGGAGCGGATCAACGAGTCCGGCCTTCGCAAGGCGGTCCATCGCGGGAGCTGCTGCACCGACCCCCGGGACGATCACCGCGTCCGCCCGGTCGAGATCGCTCGCGCTGGTCGCAACGTGGACCTCGGCGCCCACAAAGGTCAGCGCCTGGTCGATGCTCACCAGGTTTCCGGCACCGTAGTCGACGACCGCCACCCGCAAGGTGCGGTCGCGGTGGCCCGTCGTCATGAAACGGAGCCCTTCGTAGACGCCACCCCGCTCCGTCGAGGATCGGCTTCAGACGCGATCCGGAGCGCGCGGGCCAGAGCCTTGAAGGCCGCTTCCGCCAGGTGATGGTCGTTGCGCCCGGTGCCCCTGACGTGGAGGGTGGCACCCGCTGCCCGCGCGAAGGCCTCGAGCGCGTGTTCGACCATCTGGGTCGAAAGCGAACCCATCCGTTCAGCGCGGAACGGGAGATCGATCACGGCGTATGGGCGTCCCCCGAGGTCGATGGCGACCGAGGCGATGGCCTCGTCCATCGGGACCACGGCATCACCGAATCGCCGGATGCCGGCGCGATCGCCCAACGCGCGGGCAATCGCGGCCCCGAGGACCAGCGCCACATCCTCGACCGTGTGATGGTCGTCCACGTCGAGGTCTCCCGTCGCCTCGATCTCGAGGTCGATCAGGGCGTGATGTCCGAGGGACGTCAGGAGGTGATCGTAGAACCCGATCCCGGTGCTGATGGACGTCGAGCCGGTTCCATCGAGGGCCACCTTGACCGAAACCCTGGTCTCGCGGGTTTGACGGCTGACGGCGACGACGCGGTTGCCTTCCTCGATCCACTCGAGTGTCCCAAGCGGTGTGGTCATGATTCGATCTCCAGGTTGATGTGCCGGGCGGCCTCGATGAGGCGATCGTTTTCGGACGTGCTGCGGACGGTGATCCGGAGGCAATGAGCAAGCGGATGGGCCGCCCCGAAGGTTCGCGGAACCAGGCCCTGCCGCAAGAGTGCCTCGGCCATGTGAGCCGCACGCTGGCGGTTCACGAAGTCCACCAGGATGAAGTTGGTGACCGACGGAAACACCGTCCAACCGGCAGTTCCCAGCTCGTTGGACAGGCGCGTGCGCTCGCGCTCGACGCGATCGAGATTGGCGGCCAGGATGCCGTCGTCGAGGAGCGCCTCGGTCACGATATGGACCGACGGAACGGCGACGGAACCAGGGGGTCGGTAGGGGGCCATCCGTTGGATCATCTCCGACCTCGCGAGTCCGAACCCAACGCGCAGACCAGCGAGCGCGTACGCCTTGCTGGCAGTGCGGATGACGATGAGGCGCGCGTAGCCCGCCCGGAGCCCGACCAGCGTCCGACCGACGAACTCGGCATAGGCCTCGTCGATCACCACGACCGGCGGTTCGGTCCCGAAGGCCTGAGCGTCCTCGAGCAGCTGGCCCAGGAGCGCCTCCACCGCACCGTCGGGCTCCGCCATGGCCGTCGGGTTGTTCGGGCTGCACAGCCAGACCACATCGGCTCCACGGGCGGCGGCCCGGACGCCCGGCAGGTCCATGGCAAAGTCCGCGTCCGACCCGAGCCGTGGCACGGAGCGGACCTCGGCGCCGCGCTGCTCTGTACCAACGCGGTACATCGCGTACGAGGGCGTCGGGATGACCGCCGAACCGCCATGCGGGATGAAGGCCTTGGCAATCAGGTCGAGGATCTCGTCCGCGCCGGCACCGACGATCAGCTCGTCAACTTCAACGCCGTAGCGACCGGCCGCAGCGGCCGTGAGCCTGCGGTAGTCGGAGGGCGGGTACTCGGAGATCGCTCGATCGAAGGCATTCGCCGCGAGCAGTCGGATCGCCAACTCGGGTGGGGCAGGGGAGGTGTTCAGATCGAACCGGGCGACCTGCGACAAGGGAATGCCATAGCGGAGCGAGACCTCTTCGTCGGTCGCTTCCCAGGCATAGGACCCCGACTCGGTCGGTGAACTGAAGGTCACGGGTGTTGGACTCATCGGGTGCGCTCGTCGGCGAACCGTGCCTCGACGGCATCGCGATGCGCGAACAGCCCCTCGGCCTCAGCCAGGGCGCGAATCGTGGGGCGGAGCCGCTCCAGCCCGGAACGGGAGATCCGCTGGACCTGGAGGTACTTCCCGAATGTTTCCACCGCGAGCGGGCCGCAGCCACGCGCCAGGCCGCCGGTCGGGAGCACGTGGTTGGCACCGGTCGCGTAGTCGCCGGCGGATTCTGGAGCCCATGGCCCGACGAACACGGATCCGGCGTTGCGGATCAACGAGGCCGCCGTCTCCGGATCCGGCACGTCGATCGAGAGGTGTTCCGGGCCATACGCATTCGCCAGCTGGATTGCCGTCCCGACATCCGCCACGAGGATGATCCGGCCGTGGTCTCGCAGTGCGCGCACCAGCACCTCGGCCCTCGTGGCCGACCGGAGCCGCTCTCGCATGGCACCTTCAACGGAATCGGCGAACGCACCATCCGTGGTGATGAGGATGGCCGGCGAATCGGGACCGTGTTCGGCCTGCGTGAGCAGATCAGCGGCGACTCGATCGGGATCGGCGGGGGGCGTCGCGATGACGAGTCCTTCGGACGGACCGGCCGGTAGATCGATGGCCGTCCGTCCCGCCAGCTCCAGTTTGGCCGCCGTGACCCAGGCATTGCCCGGACCGACCACCAGGTCGGCGGGTTCGATCCCCTCATCAGCCAGGCCGAAGGCCAGGGCGCCGATCGCCTGGGCTCCGCCCGCCACGATGATCGCCTGCACTCCGAGCAGCCCTGCCGCGCCGAGGAGGACCGGGTCGATCGACCCATCGGCCGCGGCCGGAGTGGCCACCACGATGGATCCGACGCCGGCAACCTGGGCTGGAACGACGGTCATGATGAGGCTCGATGGGTACGCGGCCCCGCCGCCTGGGACATACGCTCCAACGCGCTCGATCGGCACCCAGCGTCGCTCGATATCGACACCCGGAACGATGGTCGTGGTCCGGCCGGAGGGCCGCTGGGTCTCGGCAAACCGTCGAACATTGGCAATTGCCGCCTCGAGCGCGGTCCGTATTGCTGGAGACAAGGCCGCAGCAGCGACGGCACAGTCCGCGCCGGTCAGAACGAGGCGACCGTCCGCCAGGCTGCCACCGAATCGCCGGTTCAGTTCCCGGACCGCGGCCGATCCCTCTGCCGACACCAGGTCAAGCATCTCCCGTGCGGCCGATCTCGTGGTCGGATCAGGCACCGCTCCGCGTCGAGCAAGGGCCTGAAACGCCGGGTCCCGGACAGCCGCCAGCCCGGCCGCCTGGAGGTCGAGTCGCTCGATCCTCGGGAGCGGGGCGGTCCTCACCTCAGAGCCCACATTCGTGGTCACGAGACGATCTTCTCGATCGGCAGAACGAGGATGCCGGACGCGCCCGCACCCTTGAGTCTCGGGAGAAGGTCCCAGACGTCGTCCGCGCCGACCACGGAGTGGATCGCGATCATCCCGGAATGGGCGAGCGGGATCACCGACGGGGACTCGAGACCCGGGAGCAGCGCCTCGAGGGCAGCCAGCCGCTCCGAAGGCGCATTCATCATCACGTACTTGCGGCCGCGTGCCGCGATGACCGCGCCGATCATCGTATCGAGCGCCTGTACCTCGGCAGCCCGGCTCTCGTCGACGGCGGGGCCGGACACGAGGACCGCCTCGGATTCGAAGACGGTTTCGAGCAAGCGGAGCCCGTTCATTGCCAGGGTCGATCCGGTAGAGACAAGATCCACGATTGCCTCTGCGAGCCCGAGGCGGGGCGCAACTTCCACGGCTCCCGAGAGGGAAACGACATCGACCTCGATCTGCCGACGGGCAAAGAAGGCACGGGCCACATTCGGGTGCGAGGTCGCAATCCGTTGGCCGGCCAGTTCCTCGACACGCTCGATCGGACTCGTGGTCGGAACGGCCACGGCAAGGCGGCACTGCCCGAAGCCGAGGCTGCGCGTGATCGGCAGATGAGAATCGGCTTCCTCGAGCAGATCGGCACCGGTGATACCCAGCTCCGCGACCCCGTCACGCACGAACTCGCCGACATCGGCGGCGCGCACGAACAGGATGTCCAGGTCGAAGTTCTGAACGCGCGCGACGAGACTTCGGTCATGTTCGTCAAAGACGAGTCCTGCCCCGTGCAGCAGGGCAAGAGTCGGCTCGACGAGGCGTCCCTTGTTCGGTACCGCAAGCCGAAGACGAGGGGTCATGAGGAGTCCGCCCCGCGGTCTCGGGAGTCCGCCCCGCGGTCTCGGGAGTCCGCCATGCGGTCCAGCATAAGGCGGTACCCGCCTTCCCCGTGGCGAAGCCATGACGCAATCCTGGTGATGGTTGCGGTGCTCGCTCCGGTCCGCTCGGAGATCTCTGCGTAGTGCAGTCCCTGATCGAGGAGACGCGCAACGGCCCATCGCATGCCGAGGTCGCGCAGCTCGCCCAGCGTGCACAGGTCGCGGAAGAATCGGTCTGCTTCAGCGGCTGAGTCGAGCTGCAGGATTGCGTCGAAAAGCGCGCCCGTTTCGTCGGTTCGCCAGGAGTCGGTCGCCATGACGGGTACCTCGCGGATGTGGTTCGAGAAATTGGTGCGGTTGTGGTAGCGTTGTAGCATGCTAACACGGCAACACGGCGAAGGGAAGCGCATCCCGGAGTTCCAGATGCTGCCCGCGATCGATCTCCGCGGTGGACTCGTCGTTCGACTGCAGCGCGGGGATTTCAGCCGCGAGACGGTCTTCTCGGACGATCCGGTGGCCGTAGCGCTCATGTTCATCGATGGGGGAGCGCGCTGGCTCCACGTCGTCGACCTCGATGCCGCCCGGCTCGGCACGCCCACGAACCTGCCGGCCATCCGGGCAATCACCGATGCAGCTGGATCACGAGCGTCAGTCGAGATCGCCGGTGGACTCCGGACCGCGCCTGCCGCCGAAGCTGCGATCGAGTCCGGAGCCACGCGGGTCGTCGTCGGCACGAGCGCCCTGGCCGATCCAGCGTTCGCCGGCGATCTGGTGGATGCGCAGGGCGCCGATCGCGTCGTCGTCTCCCTCGACGTCCGCGACGGCGTCGCGGTGGGACTCGGTTGGAGACCTGGTGCACCGGGCATCGCCCTCAGCGAAGCGATGGAACGTCTGCTCGCCGTCGGGATTCGCTGGTTCGAGGTCACGGCCATTGCCCGGGACGGGATGCTCAGTGGGCCGGATGTCGCCTTGCTTGGCCAGGCGCTGCAGGACCCGCGGGCTCGCGTGATCGCGGCAGGGGGAATTGCGACGCCGGATCACCTCCGTGCCCTTCGTGCCATCGGCTGCACTGGCGCAATCGTCGGCCGAGCCCTCTACGACGGCACGATGGACCTCGCCGAGGCGCTCGAGGCCTGCGGTCAGCCCCGCGGCGTCTGAACGATCCGCGAGCCGACTCCGTCAGTGCCCGCCGTGTGACTCTCCGACCTTGCGGTGATCCTCGATCACCTTCTCGGCGATATGCGACGGAACGTCGTAGTAGTGATCGAGGCTGGCGGTGAATGTCCCCCGGCCTCCGGTGATCGAGCGTAGCTCGGTCGCATAGGAGAACAGTTCGGCCTGTGGCACCGTTGCCGTGATCACCTGCATCCCGTCCACGATATCCATGCCCATCACCCGCCCGCGACGGCCGTTGAGATCCCGGTTCACTTCGCCCATGTAGGCCTCCGGGATCCGGACCTCGACCGACATGATCGGCTCCAGTAGGGCCGGCTTGGCCTGATGAACACCATCCTTGAGCGCCATGGACGCGGCGATCTTGAATGACAGCTCGTTCGAGTCGACGTTGTGGAACGACCCGTCATAGAGCGTCGCGCGGAAGTCGGAAAGGGGGTACCCGGCAATGACGCCTTCGGCCGCCGCCTCGCGAATACCCTTCTCGACGCCCGGAAAGAACTGCTTGGGAACCGAACCTCCGACCACGCGCTCGGCGAATGCGATGCCCGCCCCCGGGTTCGGCTCCAGCTCCAGCCAGACGTCGCCGAACATGCCGTGGCCACCGGTCTGCTTCTTGTAGCGGCCGTGGACCTGCGTCTTGCCCCGGATCGTCTCCTGGTAGGGGACGCGCGGCATCTTCGTCACGATCGCGGACCCGAACTTGCGCTTGAGCCGCTCGACGATCACCGCGGTGTGTGCCTCGCCCATGGTGACGAGGATCTGCTCGCCGGCGTCGCTGCGCTCCAATCGGGCCGTGGTTTCCTCCTCGAGCATCCGCTGAAGGGCCGGCCCCATCTTGTCGAGGTCGGCTTTCGTCTGGGGCTCGATTGCGACGATCAGCGTCGGAGTCGGGAACTGGAGGGCCCCGAGGACCAGCGGGTGGTCCTTGTCGCCGAGCGTATCGCCGGTGGCGGTGACCGCGAGCTTGGCGACGGCACCGATCTCGCCGGCCTTCAATTCGCCAATCGACTCCTGCTCTTTTCCATGGAGCAGCAGCAACTGGCCGATGCGCTCGTCCTCGTTGCGGGTCGTATTCCAGATGTGCCCCTGCGAGTGGAGTGTTCCCGACAGGACCCGCAGGTAGGTCATCCGCCCGACGAAGGGATCGGCGGCCGTCTTGAAGACCCGGACGACGAGCGGGCCGGTGGCGTCCGCCGCGACCTCGACGGTCACCCCCTTCCGGTCCGTCGTGGTTGCGGGAGCCTCATCGGCGGGCGACGGCAGGTACCTGATGATGGCATCGAGGAGCCCGCGCAGGCCGATCCCGATGGCACCACTGCCGACGAGAACCGGAGCCAGGACCGACTCCTTGACGCCCTTTCGCAGGCAGGCCTCGAGCTCCGCGTCCGAGATCTCGACCCCTTCCAGGTACTTGGTCAGTACGTCGTCATCCGCTTCGGAAGCAGCTTCCAGCAGCTGATCTCGACGGAGCGCCACCTCCGGCTCAAGGTCGGCCGGAATTGGAAATTCGACGCCTTCCGACCCGTCCCAGCGATACGCGCGCCGATGGACCAGGTCCACGTACCCGGTGAAGGTCTCTCCGGCACCGATGGCGAGCTGCAGTGGCGCAACCTTGTTCCCAAAGGCGACACGGAGTGCGTCAAGGGCGGCCGTCGGATCCGCGTTCTCCCGGTCGCACTTGTTGATGAAGAAGCAGGTCGCCGTGTTGGTCGCCCGGGCCAGCGCGACCGCATTCTCCAGTCCCGCCTCGACCCCGCCGGACGCATCCATGACGAGGACGGCACCGTCCGTGGCGTGGAAGCCGGAGACCACCTCGGCCGCGAAATCAAGGTAGCCGGGCGTGTCGACGATGGTGATCCGGGTGTCGTCGGTCTCGAACGTCGCGACCGCAAGACTCAGCGATTCGTGCCGCTTCTGCTCCTCGGGCTCGAAGTCGAGGTGCGACGTCCCGTCGTCCACCCGCCCGAGGCGAGGAATGGCGCTGGCTCGAAAGAGGAGCTGTTCGCCGAGCGTCGTCTTGCCGGAGCCGGCGTGACCGGCCAGGACGACGCTTCGTAGGTGGGGCAGGTCGACGTTCTTCATGGTCATGAACGATCGGTCCTCTCTGCTGGCGAAGGGGTCGAAGCAGGCCGCGGGGGGACACGCCGCGGGCGGTCTGACCATGATAGTCCGGTATACTCGCGCCCGATGTCTGGTCATTCCAAGTGGTCCACGATCAAGCGCCAGAAGGGTGTCACCGACGCGAAGCGCGGGGCACTCTTCACCAAGGTCGCCCGCGAGATCATGGTTTCGGCCAGGACCGGCGGCAGCGACCCCGATGCCAACTACCGTCTCAGGCTGGCAATGGACAAGGCGCGCGCGGTCAACATGCCGCTGGACAACATCAAACGAGCCATCGAGCGAGCCACGTCTGCCGCCGAGGGCGATGCGTACGAGGAGATCGTCTACGAGGGCTACGGCCCCGGTGGCGTGGCCGTCCTCGTCGAAGCGGCCACAGATAACCGCAATCGCACGGCGTCCGATGTGCGTTCGATGTTCACCAAGGCGGGCGGCTCACTGGCCGGAAGCGGCGCCGTCGCCTGGCAGTTCGAGCCTCGGGGACTCATCTCCGTCACCTCGTCGGCCGCCGATGCGGATGGGGTGGCGCTCGCCGCGATCGATGCCGGCGCAGCCGACGTGGATACCTCGGATCCCGGGTCCATCGAGGTCTATACCGAGCCATCCGACCTCGAGCGGATCCGCCGGGAGCTCGAGGTGGCTGGCATCACCATCGAGTCGGCCGAGAACGCCATGATCGCCAAGACGACCGTCGAGCTGGACGCCCACCGGGCTCGGCAGAACCTGCGGTTGATCGAGATGCTCGAGGATCTCGACGACGTCCAGCGGGTCACGGCCAACTTCGATATCCCCGAGGACGTCTTTACCGAGGTCGCCGGATGATCGTCCTGGGTATTGACCCAGGCACCGCAGCCCTCGGCTGGGGGCTCATCGAACGGACCGGCGCGAAACTGCGACTCATCGACGTCGGCTGTCTCGAGACGAGCTCGGAGCTGGGTCTCCCGGAGCGACTCCTGGCGATCCACACGTTCCTCACCGACCTCATCGCTCGTCACGATCCGCACCTCGTGGCCGTGGAGCGTCTGTTCTTCTCGCGCAACGCGCAGACCGCGTTTGCCGTGGGCCAGGCGCGTGGGGTCGTCCTGCTCGCGGCCGCTCAATCCGGCCGTTTGATCCGGGAAGCCACGCCGAGCGAAGTCAAGCTCGCGGTCACCGGCTCTGGTGCGGCGGACAAGACCCAGGTGGGCCGGATGGTGGCCATCTGCCTCGGGTTGGACGAAGCGCCCCGTCCGGACGACGCGGCCGATGCGCTGGCCGTTGCGATCTGGGCAGCCAACAGCGAACGAGAAGGCGGAGGCACGGTCCCCGGTGCGGCGATCCTGGACCGCGCGGCCGTTGCGCCGAAGGTCGTCGGAGAGTCGTCGTACGAACGCGCCGTCCGTGCGGCGCTGGCAGAGGAGCGCAAGTCCTCTCCACGGCCGGCGAGGGCCCGGACGCCGAGTCGCAGCCGATGATCGCATCGCTCGACGGGATCGTCGGTGCGGTCGCCGCCGATTCACTTGTCATTGAGGTCGGCGGTCTTGGCTACCGGGTATTTGCTTCCCCCGGGCTGCTCGCCACCTCGACACCCGGCGGGCGCCTCAAGGTTCACACCTATCACCTGGTCCGGGAGGATCAGCAGGCGCTGTACGGGTTCCGGACGGTCGAGGAGCTTGGCTTCTTCACCCTCCTCCTGACGGTCACCGGCGTCGGGCCGAAGGTTGCCCTTGCGATCGTTGGGAGCCGGCCAACCGCCGAGTTGCAGATCGCGATCCTGCAGCAGGACCAGGCGGTCCTGGTGACGATCCCCGGCATTGGCAAACGACTTGCGGAGCGGGTCATCTTCGAGCTCAAGGAGAAGGTCGCCGCTGCCGGTGTGGCCGCTGCGGGCACGGTGCTTCCCGGTTCGGCCAGCGATGGCGACGTCGTCGGCGCCCTGCAGGCCCTTGGGTACTCACTGGCCGAAGCCCGGGATGCCGCCAGGGCCGCGCTCGCCACATCCGGCGTCGGTTCATCACTCGAGGACCGGGTCAAGGCCGCGCTGCGGGGCCTCGCCCGGGACTGATCCCGGGATCCCGCAAGGATCGCGGGATCCTCGTCGGCGTCCGATCTGTCGACTAGAACATCTGTACGATATGGTTATCGCAATGCTATGATTGGACCCGTGACAGACGACGCGATGAACCTGCTCGCAGCCGATGCTGAGGACCCGGCGGAAGTGGCCGTCGAGGGATCGCTGCGACCACGCTCACTGGACGAGTACATCGGCCAGCGGGAGGTCAAGGCCAACCTCGGGGTCCTGCTGTCGGCTGCCCGGGCCAGAGCAGAAGCCGCGGACCACGTCCTTTTGTACGGCCCGCCCGGCCTCGGCAAAACGACCCTGGCCACGATCATCGCGCGGGAGTTGGGTGTCAACGTCCGGTATACGTCCGGTCCGGCGATCGAACGGCCTGGAGACCTTGCTGCCGTCCTGACCTCGCTTGACGAGCGGGACGTCCTGTTCATCGACGAGATCCATCGGCTCAACCACGCGGTCGAGGAGATCCTCTATCCGGCGATGGAGGATTACGCGCTCGACGTCATGATCGGCAAGGGGCCCTCGGCGCGCTCGTTGCGACTGACCCTCAAGCCCTTCACGGTCGTCGGCGCGACCACCCGGGCGGGTCGAATCTCGTCGCCGCTCCGCGATCGGTTCGGGGCCACGTATCGTCTCGACTTCTACTCGGACACGGAACTGACCGAGATCGTCCATCGCTCGGCCCGGATTCTCGGGGTCGATATCGAGCCGCAGGCTGCTGTCGCCATCGCGCGGCGCGGTCGGGGAACGCCGCGGATCGTCAATCGCCTGCTCAAGCGCGTTCGCGACCACGCCGAGGTTCATGGTGATGGACGAGTGACCGAGGCCACCGCCCACGAGGCCATGCGCCTGCTCGAGATCGACGACGAAGGGCTTGACTCGACCGACCGCAAGCTCCTGGCAGCCATCGTCCAGAAGTTTGGATCGGGGCCCGTTGGCGTCGCGGCACTCGCCGCGGTGCTGTCCGAGGAGGTCGAGACGATCGAAGACGTGTACGAACCATTCCTCCTGCGCCTTGGCTTCCTCGATCGCACGCCACAGGGTCGGATTGCGACCGAGTTGGCTCGGGCTCATTTGTCCGGTCTCGGATTCGAGATCCCGCCCCCGCGACGTTCAGAACCTGACATGCCCAGCCTATGGGCGGACGGTTCAGGGGCCAGCGATCACTGATATCGCGGTCGCGGGATACGCCGCGACTGCCGGAACCGTCCCACCGCGCGCCGAGCCTCGGCCTGTCGGATTCGAGGTCGTGGCGACCACGGATCCCACCAGCGGTGCGCGAGCCCGTCTTGGAAGGTTGACTCTCCCGCACGGGGTTATCGAGACGCCACAGTTCATGCCGGTTGGCACGAACGCCACGGTCAAGGCACTCGACCCCGACGATCTGGTCGAGGTCGGAGCCTCGATCATCCTGGCGAATACCTACCACCTGTTCCTGCGGCCCGGGCACGAGCGGATCGAGCGGCTCGGTGGACTGCATCGGTTCATGGGCTGGGACCGCCCGATCCTGACCGATTCCGGCGGCTTCCAGGTCGTGTCGCTCGCCGATGCCCGAGTCGTCGACGAGGATGGGGCCACGTTCCGAAGTCATATCGATGGATCGACCCGCCGCCTTACGCCCGAGATCGCGATCGGCATCCAGGAATCACTTGGCGCCGACATCGCGGTCGCCTTCGATCATCCCGTCTATCCGTCATCGCCACGAGTCCAGGTAGAGGACGCGATGGAGCGGACCCACCGCTGGGCGGAGCGCTCGGTCATCGCGCATCGCCGGGAGGACCAGGCGCTGTTCGGAATCATCCAGGGTGGCATCGACCCGGAACTTCGGGCCCGATCTACGACGGCCATCGCCGATCTCCCGTTCGATGGCCTCTGTATCGGGGGCCTGGCAGGGGATGAGACGCCGGTTCAGCGAGCGGACGCGCTCAACGTCGTCATGCCGATGCTCGCCGATGACCCACGGCCAAGGTATCTCATGGGCCTTGGCTCGCCCGTTGATCTGCTCGACGCCGTTCGGCTCGGTGTTGACCTGTTCGACTCGGTCCTTCCGGCGCGCGTGGCCCGCAACGGCCAGCTCTGGGTGCCCGGAGGGAAGCTGAATCTGCGCAATCAGGCGTTTCTCGACGATCCGCGACCGGTCCAGGACGGATGTCCGTGCCGGTTGTGCCGGACGTTTTCAAGGGCCTATCTAGCACATCTCTTCAGGGCCAAGGAGCTTCTCGCCTACCGACTGGCAACTTGTCACAACCTGACCTTCACCCTAGACTTCATGGGCAGGATCCGGGCTGCATTGGCGGCTGGGACCTTCCCTGAATCGCTCGCTTCACTGCGAGAACACGCGGGCCGGCAAATGCCCGGTGCAGCCGCAGGGGAACTGGCGTGAAGCAGCCCCCCGTAGAGTCGCAGCAGCGCGGAGGAGCCCCCCATGGGATCTCGCGATCGGCCGAGCAAGGAAGCCAAGAAGAAGCCCAAGGACAGGTCCGGTCTGCCCAAGCTGCAGCCGCTGTCGGAGGGGCCAACCAACGTCGAGGTCTATCGGAAGCCGCGGAAGCCGCGCGTAGCCGACGACAACAGGGAAGAAGACTGACCCGTCGGGTGGACGTGTTCGTTCGCTCCGTCGGCATCGGCATTGACAGGAGCGTGACGGAACCATGGCGGTAAGCAGCGAGCGGAATACCGAGCGAACGTACGAGCGGAGTGTCGCCGAGCGAGGCAAGGCAGTCGACGCCGCTCTGTTGTCGATCGAGAAGCAGTTCGGCCGCGGGGCCATCATGAAGCTTGGTTCGCGCGAACGGCAGTCAGTCGACTTTATTCCCACGGGCTCCATCGCACTCGACCTGGCCCTTGGGGTCGGAGGAATTCCGCGCGGTCGGATCACCGAGATCTTCGGTCCCGAGTCCTCGGGCAAGACCACGGTCTGCCAGCACGTCATCGCCGAGGCCCAACGGAGCGGTGGGGTGGCGGCCTTCATCGACGTCGAGCACGCCCTCGATCCGGGCTACGCGAGGTCCTGCGGCGTCGATGTCGATGAGTTGCTCGTCAGCCAGCCGGACACCGGCGAGCAGGCGCTCGAGATCACCGAGACGCTGATCCGTTCGGGCGGGATCGACGTCGTCGTCGTCGACTCCGTGGCAGCCCTCGTGCCGCGGGCGGAAATCGAAGGCGAGATGGGGGATTCGTTCGTCGGCATCCAGGCTCGGCTCATGAGCCAGGCGCTCCGGAAGCTGACCGGCGCAGTCAGCCGTTCGAACACCTCGCTGGTCTTCACGAACCAGCTTCGCGAGAAGATCGGCGTCATGTTCGGAAACCCGGAGACCACGCCCGGCGGACGAGCGCTGAAGTTCTACGCCAGTGTCCGGCTCGACATCCGCCGGATCGAGACCATCAAGAACGGTACCGACTCGATCGGCAACCGGGTCCGCGTGAAGGTCGTCAAGAACAAGGTCGCTCCGCCGTTCCGGGTCGCGGAATTCGACGTGATGTACGGCGAGGGTATCTCGAAGGAGGGTGGCCTCCTTGATGTCGGTGTCGCGATGGATGTCGTCGACAAGACGGGGTCCTGGTTCACCTTCGCCGAAACCCGTCTCGGTCAGGGCCGGGAGGCCTCGAAGGAATTCCTCCGGGCCAACCCGGCAATTGCCGCCTCGATCGAGGCGCAGATCCGGGGGCGCGTCGACGAGGTGCCAGTGCCCGTCGAGGGCATTTCCGAGGCGGAGTAACACGGCACGCCAGCGCGAGTCCTTCGCGGATCGGCGCGCGCGACGGGGGGCGGTCGAAGACCCAACGGTCGTCCTGGACGCGGCACTCCGGTTCCTGGAGACGCGGCCCAGGTCGGTGGCCGAAGTCCGCCGGCGATTGACGATGGCGGGATACCGGGACGACCTGGTGAGTTCTGCGTTGGACCGTTTGGCAAACCTTGGCATTCTGGATGACGAGGCATTCGCCCGGCAGTGGGTTGAATCGCGCGATCGCTCGCGCCCTCGAGGCGAGCGGGCGCTCCAGGCGGAGCTACGGCAAAAGGGCGTCGACTCCGAAACGATCGTGCGGACCCTCGAAACCCGACGCGACGCCGTAGTTCAGGCTGACGATGGGGCGCCATCGCCTGATGAATCCGGGGCTCGGCGTCGCCTGGATCGAAGCGCCGCGGCCCTGGCTCGCGTTACCGATCCACGCGCTCGACGACAGAAGGCCTACACCCTGCTGGCGCGCAGTGGCTTCTCCACTGAGCTTGCGAGTCGACTCGCTCGCGAGGTCACGGACGGCAAGCCGGACGGAGACTGACCGCAGCTCGGTGTGAGGATGCGGCTTCTCGGACGGCCGGTCAGGCGCCCCGCCGCGCGTCCGTAGTAGGCTACGTCCACGGTTCGCCCAGAGCCCCGGGATGATTTCCTTCGACTACGGCGACCGCTTTACGAACGTCACACGTCCGGCTGGTCGCCGGATGGGAGGAACAGATGGAATACCTCGCCGTCGCCCTCGTGGCGCTGGCCTCTGGCGTCGCCGTAGGTTTCGTCGCACGAAGCCAGTGGGCGAACCAGTCGGTCAAGGTCGCCATTGAGAAGGCCGGGCGCATCGTCGCCGATGCCCGCACCCAGCAGAAGGAGCTGATCCTCGAGGCCAAGGAGGAGAAGATCCGCCTCCAGCGCGAGGCCGAGGAGGATGGCCGCGCTCGTCGTGCCGAGCTGAGCGCCATTGACCGGCGGTTGGTCGCCCGCGATGAGCAGATGGACCAGCGAACGGACATGCTGGAGCAGCGCGACCGAAAGCTCCTGGAGCGCGAGCTCGATCTGGAACGCCAGCGCGAGGAAGTCGCCAAGCTCAATGCCGCCCGCGTTGTCGCGCTCGAGCACGTCGCCGGCATGTCGGCCGACGATGCCAAGTCGGTCCTCCTCGACGCGATCCGTGAGGAGGCCGAACACGATGCGGTCAAGCTCGCTCGATCGATCGAGCGGCGAGCCCGGGACGAGGCGACCGACAAGGCGCGCGACATCATCGTCACCGCCATGCAGCGTGTTGCCGCGGATCACACCGCAGAGCACACGGTGACCGTGGTTCACCTGCCAAGTGACGAGATGAAAGGTCGGATCATCGGGCGCGAGGGGCGCAACATCCGAGCCCTCGAGCAGGCCACGGGCGTGGATCTCATCATCGACGACACGCCAGAAACCGTCGTCCTGTCCGGCTTCGATCCAGTCAGGCGCGAGGTGGCGCGGGTCGCGCTGACGAAGCTGATGAGCGACGGTCGGATCCATCCGGGTCGGATCGAGGAAGTCGTCGCCAAGGCCCGCGCCGAGGTCGACGTCATCATGCGCCAGGCCGGTGAACAGGCCGCCTACGATGCCGGAGTTCCCGGTCTCCCAGCCGACATCGTCAAGCTCCTCGGCCGGCTGAAGTACCGCACGAGCTACGGCCAGAACGTGCTCTTGCACTCGGTCGAGGCAAGCGCGCTGGCTGGCGCAATCGCCGGCGAGATTGGCGCCGACATCATGATCGCCAAGATGGGCGGACTGCTCCACGACCTTGGCAAGGCCGTCGACCACGAGGTCGAGGGACCACATGCGGCCATCGGCGCTGCCATCGCCCTGAAGGCGGAGCTTCCGGCCAAGGTGGTCAATGCGATCGCGGCTCACCACCAGGAGGTCGAGTACGCCTGCCTCGAGGCGCCGATCGTCCAGGTGGCCGACGCCATTTCCGCGTCGCGTCCAGGCGCCCGCGGCGAAACCATGGATACCTACATCAAGCGCCTTGAGGATCTCCAGGCGATCGCCGAGTCCTTTACCGGCGTTGAGCGCTCATTCGCGGTCCAGGCCGGGCGCGAGGTCCGGATCCTCGTCCGACCTGAAGAGATCGACGACCTGACGGCGACACGCCTCGCTCGCGACATCGTGAAGAAGATCGAGGAGCAACTGACCTACCCCGGCCAGATCAAGGTCACGGTGATCCGCGAGACCCGGGCCGTGGAGTACGCGAAGTAGACGTCTCAGGCGGCCACGCCGGCCGCGTTCGACTCGGCAATCCGCCCAACGGGAATGCCCCGCGCCCGCCTGGGGCGTGCCGGCTTCTTCTGATCGGTGACGTCATCGGCAAGCCGGGGCGGTTGGCGATCGAGGGGTTGCTGCCCGCTCTCCGGGAAGAGCGCGGCATCGATTTCGTGACCGCCAACGGCGAGAATCTCGCGGGCGGGATGGGCCTGACAGATTCCACCGCGGACGCACTGTTCGGACATGGCGTCGACGTCATCACGTCGGGCAACCACATCTGGGACAAGCGCGAGATCTACGAGGTCCTGGAGCGGAATGAACGGATCCTGCGACCGTTGAACTACGGAACGCAGGGAGTTCCTGGTCGCGGCTGGGGCGTCTATCAGGCGCTCGATGGCACGGATCTGGCGGTCATCAACTTCCAGGGCCGAACGTTCATGCAGCCGATTGACAACCCATTCACGGAAGCCGATCGGCTCTTTGACGAGTCATCCGAAGCCCTGCCGCCGGTTCGGCTCGTGGATTTCCACTGCGAGATCACATCCGAGAAGAATGCCTTTGGCCTGCACCTCGATGGCCGCGCCTCGGTCGTCGTCGGGACGCATACCCATGTTGTCACCGGCGATGAGCGCATCCTGCCCGGCGGGACCGCCTACCAGACGGATCTGGGTATGACCGGCCCCATCTGGAGCGTGATCGGCTTTGATCCCAAGACCGTCCTGCCGCGGTTCATGAACGCCCTCCCGACGCGTTTCGCGGTCGGTGATGGTCCGGTCATCTTCAACGCCTGCCAGGTCGACGTGGACCCCGCGACTGGCCGCGCCCTCGCCATCGAGCGAATCACCCGCATCTTCGAGGCCTGAACGGTGGCTCGCCCCCGCCACGCCCCGCCTGCCTCGCCGGTCGTCCCGCCCGGGCTTGCCACGATCGACCTGCATTCGCACACGGCCCGATCGGATGGCCTGCTGGAACCTGTTGAGCTGGTCCGGCAGGCCGCGGCAGCCGGGGTCCGACTCCTGGCCATCACCGATCACGACACGGTCGCCGGCGTCCGCGCGCTCCTCAAGGCACGAGCCGTTCCGCCAGGGTTGGAGCTGCTGCCCGGGATCGAACTGAATGCGATTGTCTCGGGTCGCCCGGACCTGCGCGAGAGCGAGATCCACATCCTCGGACTGGGGATCGACCCGGACAATGAGCGCCTCGAGGACGCCCTCGCCCTGCAGCGTGTGCGCCGTCGAACCCGGTTCGATCGCATGGTGGAACGCCTGCGGGAGATCGGGCGCCCGGTCGACGATGCCCTTGAGGCACTACCCGCGACTGGCGATGACGATGCCCTCGGGCGTCCGCGCCTGGCCCGGGCCATGATCGCGAAGGGATACGCCACGTCCATCGAGGACGCCTTCGCCCGCTATCTCTCGGCCGGCCAGGCGGCGTACCTGCCACGGGAGGGCCTGGGGCCCCGGGAATGCATCGAGCTGATCCGATCGGCTGGTGGACTCTCGGCCCTGGCCCACTTCAGCGAGGCGCCCGAAAAGCCGGGGATCATCGATGAACTCATCGACTTCGGCCTGGATGGTCTCGAGGTCTACTACCGCTCCTTCGACGCGTCGACCGTCGCGTCAATGGCCGAGTTTGCGTCCGCCCGCGCGCTCCTGGCCACAGGCGGCAGCGACTACCACGGCGACCTCGAGCCGTACGCTGCCACCCATGCCCGCCTGTGGGTTCCACCAGAGGTCGAGTCGCCGCTTCGCGCGGCGATGGAGCGCTAAGGGACGTCGCGATCGTCGGCAACGGTCGCGAGCGCCTACGCGGCCGTCAGCCGGCGGCCTCGGGCTCCGCCTCCTCCTTCACGAACGTGGGGCGCAATTCGACCGGCGGCTGGCGGCGTCGCCGGGCTCGCAGATTGAGGCCCTCCACGAACACGCTGAACCCCATCGCGGCGTAGATGAACGACTTGTCGATGTGGAGGCCAAATCCGTCGGCGATGAGCGTGACGCCGATGAGGAGCAGAAACGACAGCGCCAGCATCTTGACCGACGGGTGGGCGTGCACGAATCGGGACAGTGGACCGGACGCCACGAGCATGACCCCGACGGCGATGACGACCGCGGCGATCATGATCGCCACCTCCTCGACCATGCCGACGGCGGTCAGCACCGAGTCGAGCGAGAAGACAATATCCAGAAGCACGATCTGCGCGAGGACGCCACCCATCGAGGCGGTCGCTGCACCGACGCCCGGAGCGTGGGCCACCTCGCCCTCGAGCGACTCGTGGATCTCGGTCGTCGCCTTCCAGAGCAGGAACAGGCCGCCGCCGATGAGAATGAGATCACGCCACGAGAAGTCGTGGTCCAGTAGGCGGACGGCCGGCTCGGTCAGGCCGATGATCCACGAGATCATCAGCAGCAGAGCGATCCGCATGCCCATGGCCAGGCCCAGGCCGATGCGCCGGGCACGATCCTGGTCGCCTGTCGGAAGGCGCTGGACGAGGATCGAGATGAAGATGACGTTGTCGATGCCGAGGACGATCTCGAGCACGGTCAGGGTGATGAGCGCGACCCAGATTTCCGGGTTGGTCAGCAGTTCCATGCCCACAGGGTATCGTTTCGGGGCCATGGATCTACCGCGCGCCACCCGAACCGCCCTGCCGGTGCTCGACACTGTGCCCGCCGCTCCGTTTGCAGCGCGCTCGCCGATGCCACCTTCGGACGCGCGGCTCGGTCAGTTCCGCCCGGAGCCGCGGGCGCTGCCGGCGTTCTACGTCTGGACGCTCGGCTGCCAGATGAACCGGAGCGACTCCGAGGAGATGGCCGGCCGTCTGCTCGTCGCAGGTGCCACCGAGGCGGCAACGATGGAGAGCGCCGATCTCGTCGTCATCAACACCTGCGCAATCCGTGAACTGGCCGAGGCCAAGGTCATCGGCCGCCAGGGGCATCTCCAACGCCTCAAGGACGCGAACCCCTCGATGCGGGTCGTCCTGACTGGATGTGCCGTTCGGGAGCGCGATCGCGACGGGCTCGAGCGCCGCTACCCCGCAGTTGATCTGTTCCTTCGACCCGACGAGGAACCCGAGTTGCTCGATCGCCTGGGGCTCGCTTCGGCGCAGGCGCCGGTTGGTGTCGTCGGTGCCACGACAATGGTCGGCCGGACGGTTGTCGGCGTCGCCGACAACCTGGCGCAGACCCGCGCGGCGGCTGTCGCGAGTGGTACGGTCCATCGGGGATCTCACGTCGCCGCCTGGTTGCCGATCATCTACGGCTGCGACAAGACCTGCACGTATTGCATCGTGCCGTTCAGTCGTGGTCCGGAACGTAGCCGACCGTTCGACGAGATCGTCGACGAGGCCCGGTCCATCGCCGCGGCCGGCTATCGCGAGGTCACGCTGCTCGGGCAGAACGTGAATTCGTATGGCCATGACCTCCAGCCCGATCCGCGATTTGCCGGGATCGATACCGAGCGTTGGGCCGGCCGGCAGCTCGACCTTGGATCACGACCGGACCTGGCCGCCCTGATCCGCGCCATCGATGGAATCCGGACGGCAGACGGCGCACCAGCCATCCCGCGACTTCGGTTCATCACCTCGCATCCCTGGGACCTATCTGACCGCCTGATCGACGCGATGGCCGATTGTCCATCACTCTGTGAATCGCTCCACCTGCCGGTCCAATCCGGCGATGACGACGTCCTGCGGCGGATGGGTCGCCAGTACACGACCGAGCACTACCTCGAGCGATTGACGAGGATCCGGGCGTCGGTCAAGGACATCACGGTCAGCACGGACATCATCGTCGGGTTCTGCGGCGAGACCGAGGCACAGTTCGAGCGAACGCTCGAGTTCCTGGCCACTGTCCGCTACGACCAGGTCTTCGCCGCGGCGTACTCGGAACGGCCAGGTACGCCCGCCACGCGACTGGCGGATGACGTGCCGGCAGCCGAGAAACGTCGTCGGCTGAACACGCTGCTCGCGCTCCAGGAGCCGATCGGACTGGAGTGCAACGAGGCCTGGCTCGGGCGCGAGGTCGAGGTCCTCGCGGACACCATCGCGCGTGAGCGCTCGCACGACCACGCCGAGCCGGACGCGGCAGGGGAGGGGACCCCCCAGCGGGGTGTCCAGCCAGGCCCTGGCGAGGTGGCTCTGTCAGGACGGACGCGTGGCAACAAGCTCGTCCATTTCGCCGGGCGAGCGGCGTGGCTCGGCGAGCGCATCCCGGTTGTCGTGGATCATGCCGGGCCGTACGCACTGCGGGGCACCCCGCTACGGTGACGCTCGCGCCTGCACTGCTGGTGGTTGCCGGGGCAACCGCGACAGGCAAGAGCGGACTCGCGATCCGCGTGGCCCTCGCCCTTCGATCCGAGGGGGTCCAGGCCCGGATCATCTCGGCCGATTCGCGACAGGTCTTCCGCGGGCTCGACGTCGGGACGGCCAAGGTCCCGCTGGGGGAGCGACAGGGCATTCCGCACCACGGCCTCGATCTCGTCGATCCCGACGAGAGCTTCTCCGTGGCCGCCTTCGCCAGCCACGTCGCTGGCGTGTTGCCCGTCATCGCGGCAGATGGCGGGCTTGCGATCCTGGCGGGGGGCACTGGCTTCTATCTACGCGCCATCGTCCGTGGCCTCGACGTCGAGGCACTGCCGTCGGATGCGGCGACCCGGAGGGATATCGAGGAGGACATTCTCGCGAACGGGCTGGAATCGGCTGCGTCGCGCCTGCACTCCCTCGCTCCAACCCGTGCCGGACGCGTGGATCTGCGAAACCCTCGGCGGGTCGCGAGAGCGCTGGAGATCGCCGTCCTGCGCGGTGACGATCCGTTGCCACCGCCTCGCGACTACAACGGCCCAATCTCATGGCTCGGATTGGCTACCGACCCAGGGACGCACGAGTCCTGGATCCGCCAGCGCGCTCAGGCGCAATTCGACGGCGGTCTGCTCGAGGAGGCCCGCGCGCTCCGGGAGCGCTATGACCCGGGTCTGCCAGCCTTCAGCGCGATGGGCTATCGTGAAGCGTGGGCCGTCCTCGATGGGGGACTCAGCCTCGAGGAGGGGGTCAGCGAAATCGTCCGACGAACTGTCGCGTTCGCCAAGCGCCAGCGGACCTGGTTCCGACGCGAGGGAGCCATCGAGTGGATCGATCCCGAAGACCACGCACTCGATGATCGCGCCCTCGCGGTCGCGCACGCGCTGCTCGACCAGGCCCGGGGCCGGATCTGAGGCTCCCCGCGACACGCTGAGCGACGCCCGAGGCGACGACCGCCCGCCCCGCGTATTCTCACGAGCGTGTCACGAACCACATCGATCGATCTCGCGCCGCCCGTCGAGCGGGCGTTTCTCGTTGCCGTCGATACCGGTTCCGATGCCGGCTGGTCGGCCGAGGATTCGCTGGTGGAGCTTGCCAACCTGGCGAAGACCGCGGGCGCGGACGTGGTTGGTGCCGAGTGGCAGAACCGGCGCCATATCGACCCGAACTGGTACATCGGGAAGGGCAAGGCCGAGGAACTCGTCGCGGCCCGGAACGAGACCAAGTTCGACCTCCTGGTCGCCGATGACGAGCTCTCACCATCCCAGCAGAAGGCGCTCGAGAGTCTGCTCAACGTCAAGGTGATCGATCGGAGTCGCCTGATCCTGGACATCTTTGCCCAGCATGCGCGAACCCACGAGGGTCGGCTCCAGGTCGAGCTCGCCCAGCTCGAATACCAGCTTCCGAGGCTGACGCGCTTGTGGACGCACCTGTCTCGAACCGGTGGCGGGATCGGCACGAGGGGACCGGGTGAGTCGCAGCTCGAGACGGATCGTCGCCTCATTCGCGAGCGGATCAAGCGGATGAAGGCACGCGTCGAGGACGTTCGCCAGAACCGCGAGACGGCGGCCCGCGGACGGGACCGGCGATTGGTCGCGACGGTCGGCATCGTGGGCTACACGAATGCCGGAAAATCCACCCTTCTCAATACGATGGTCGGATCGGTTGTCGCCCTCGCGGAGGACAAGCTCTTCGCAACGCTCGACCCGACGAGCCGCCAGGTCAAGCTCGGCGATGGCCAGTCTGCGATCGTGACCGACACGGTCGGGTTCATTCACAAGCTGCCGCATCAGCTCATCGACGCGTTTCGCGCCACCCTCGAGGAGGTCAACCGGGCCGACGTCCTCCTCGAAGTCGTCGATGCCTCGGATCCACACTTCGCCGAGCATCGGGCGACGGTGCAGGAGGTTCTCGATGACCTCGGGGCAGGGGAGAAGCCCCGACTGGTCGTCTTCAACAAGGCCGACCTGCTTGCTGCCGCGGCACAGGACGGCGCCGCACCGGTTCCGGCGATCGCGGGCTCCGTCTTCGTATCCGCGCTGACCGGGTACGGGCTCGACACCCTGAAGGTCGAACTGTCGGCGCTTCTCGGGTCGCTCTGGGTCGACGTCGACGTCCACGTGCCATATACCGCCGGGGAACTCATCGCCCGGATCCGTGAACGGGGCACGGTCGAGCTCGACTACCAGCCGCGTGACGTTCGGGTTTTCGGACGCGTTGCGCCGGTCCTGGCCGCCGAACTCGAACGGGTGGCCGCGGCCTGGTCCGAAACGCTCGCCTCCGGCGGCTCGACAACGGATTGACGCGGGTGCGTGCAGGTCCGCACGCGTTCGCCGGGAATATCCGCCTGGCCGAGTACCCTGCACCCAACAGGCCGATGAGAAGCCGTCCACGTCGGGGGCCTCGGCCCGCGGAGTAGCACGTTGGCCGAGCGCGACACTGAAGACCTGCCGAGGGACCGGGACCTGCTCTTTGAGTTGGAGCCCGAAGCCGCCCGGCTGTATGACCGGCACGCACGCGTCGCCGAGGAGTGGTTCCCGCACGACTTCATCCCATACCGGCTTGGGCGTGACTTCGACAAGGAACCGTGGACGCCAGAGCAGCCGCGACTGACCGGCGTTGCCCAGACCGCGTTCGAGGTCGGCCTGCTGACCGAGGACAACCTGCCCTCCTATCACCGGCTGATTCATGGCATGTTCGGGTCTGGCGATGGTGCCTGGATCAACTGGATCGGCCGCTGGACCGCCGAAGAGGGCCGCCACGCGATCGTGCTCCGCGACTACCTCACGGTGACCCGCAACTTCGATCCGACCTTGCTCGAGCGGGGACGGATGACCCAGCTGCAGCACGGCTATGAGCGCGACAGCATCGACACCCTGCGCGGGCTGGCCTACGTCGCCTTCCAGGAGCTGGCGACCCGGATCTCGCATCGGAATACCGGTCGCTACTCGGACGATCCTGTGGCCGACAAGATCATGATCCGGATCGCCGCCGACGAGAACCTGCACATGGTCTTCTACCGGGACATCCTGGGTGCCGCCCTGAAGATCCAACCGTCGCGAGCGGTCCAGGCCATCGTCGCCGAGGTCCTGGCGTTCCAGATGCCGGGAAATGGAATCCCGGGATTCCTTCGAAAGGCTGCCACCATGGCCAGGGCGGGCATCTATGACCTCCGGATCCATCGCGACGAAGTCCTGTTGCCGATCATCAATCACTGGAAGATCTTCGAGCTGACGAACCTCGATGCCGCTGCCGAGGATGCCCGGCGGATTCTCGCCGAACACCTGGCCAAGCTCGAGTTGGCCGCCCAGCGATTCGAGGAGAAGATGGCTCTGTCGACCACGGCGCGCCTGGATCGCGCAACCTAAGACACCGCTGGGATGTGCTCTGCGACGCGCCATTCGGGCACGTTCGTGGACGGCCTGTGGACGACCACCTCGAAATAGCCCTCCCATCGCGAAAAGTCGTGGATAAGTGGGTATCGCACCTACCAGGGCCCGGGGTACATTACGTCTTGCCCGGAGAGGCAAACAACCGAGAACGGTCAGGTCAGTGCTTGCAGTGACCACCAAGCGCCAGGTGCTTGCACCAGGCGGGCGGGATCGGGAACGGGGAATGGTTTCTCCGGGCGTTTCTGTATGCCCGCGAGGGTGTGCGCCTGGATGCCAGCCGGGTCCCGCCGCCGGCCTAGCCGGCAGTTGTCTCGGCACTCGCGATCCCCGGGCCGAGCGACGAGAACGCTGGTGGTCCAGTAGGACCGAACGAGCGTTCCGTGGATTCCCTGTGGACGACTCACCCGGAATCCGGCCACCAATTGCGAATTTCGTGGATAAGGGCCTGTTCCTGGCAGCGCCCTGCCAAGTAATGTAGGTCTTGCCCGAAGGGGCCCCGAAACGATCGGTGGACTGACTGGTGCTTGCATCGGTCCCGACCTGGAGCTTGCTCCGAGTTGGATTGGTCCCTGGTCCGGAGGCGGTTCCTTCGGGCGTTTTGCTGTCTCCGTCACCGTGAGCGAGCCGCGCCGACGTTGACGAACGCCAGACCGCCGAGAACCCACCTGCTGGACCAATGTTGACTAACACGGACTAACTCGTGTAGGCTCCTCCCATGGCTGATTCGGTCAACATCCATGAGGCGAAGACACACCTCTCGCGCCTGGTCGAACGGGTCGAGGCGGGTGAAGAGGTGGTCATCGCCCGGGCGGGCCGGCCCGTAGCGCGACTCGTACCATATCGGAGTCGGACGACGCCACGCGTGCCGGGTCGATGGCGGGACCAGATCGTCATCGCACCGGACTTCGATGACGTGAATGAACAACTGATCCAGGACTTCGAAGGTCCGGGCCCATGATCCTCATGCTCGACGCCCACGCCACACTCTGGTGGATGCGCAACGAGTCGACGCTGAGCGCCGCGGCGCGCGGGGCGATCGCAGATCCTGCAAATGACGTCATCGTGTCCGCCGCCACGGTGTGGGAGCTCGAGATCAAGCGAGCCCTCGGCAAACTCGAAGCGCCCTCCGATCTCGTCGCGGTCATCGAGGATGAGGGCTTCTCCTGTCTCCCTGTGACGGGGAGCGATGCCGTCGACGCCGGGCGCCTGCCGCGCCACCATCGGGATCCATTCGACCGCATGATCATCGCCCAGGCGGCCCGATTGAACGCGGTCGTCGTTACCCGCGACCGAATGTTCGACGCCTACGACGTCGAAGTCCTGCGCGCCTGACCAACACGGCGAACGACACCCAGGCGCCACGCCGGCATTTTTGGGTACGAGAATGGCACTGCCGATAATGTAAGTTATGTCTGCGGCGTCTTTGGCAACGGTTACCTGTGGTGTGAAATCTCGTAGAAATGTCTTAGAAACGTGGTGTTCCCGTGTGGCATGTGAAGGTCACCATTTGGCGCCACCTGACGGTCATCGACGCGTAGGATCAGCACAACGGGAGCGATGAGCCAGTGCGACTGCTGTAGGTCATCTGCGGGAGCCCTCGCCCCACGCGCTCGTCCAGATGCTCACTCCCACGGGCCAGCCGTATTGTTGCGCGCGCAACCGCCCCTTTGTTAGCAAACCCCGGTGGTGGCGCGATCAGTTCGGTAGCGATCGCGTCATGCCGTCAAGAACGGAGGACGTCGGTCGATGTCTACCTTCCCACGAGGATCGAGCCGGCGCAGGCGTCTCTGGCCGGGATTGGAACCATGCCTGGTCGCTGACGCTCAAACCCGAGAGTTGCGCTCGAACCGCCTTCTTGTCTTTGGCACGCAAGATCGTGGACGCAACCCGGGCAACGTCGGAGTGCGGTCCAGCAACAGTCGCCAAACGCTCGAGCGCGCGGCAAGCCGTGGTGACGTCCCCGGCGCCGACGGCGCATTCGGCCAGGCGTACCAATCCATCCGGCTCTGGCAGGAGTGCTTCATGCCGCAACCAGATTGCGAGGCCTGACGCGTACTCCTGACAGTAGAAGTAACCAAGTCCAACCATGAGCTGATCAACCGGGCGCAGTTCGTCGACTCGTGAGCGATCCTCTCCGAACGCCGCGCATACGGCGTCGACGTCGCCGCGGATGGCATGCGAGAAAGCGCGCCGCTGCTTGATCAGTTCGGTTGGTCCAACCAGCCGCTCCGCGGCGTCGACGGCATGCTCAAGTTCCTCAGCGCCAGCCTCGCCAGCCTTGTCAAGCGCCGTAGGAAGAATGTGGTCCTCAAATCTGCGCCGATGCCGAGCAGAATCGTGATCAGACATGGCCAGGTAGCGCTTGGCGGCCTGGAAGGCAATCCTCCAACGGCCAAGGTTGGCCGCCGTCAGGGCGACGAGGCGCGTGGCGTCGCAGTCCTCGGACACTTCGGCGGTAGAGCCTCCGACACGAGGGCGACGAGGTAGTCGGCCTGCGGCTCGATCTGGACCGTCGTCTTCGTTTCCAGGCGCTTGATGGACCGGTGGCTCTCAAGCCGCACGCCACGAAAGCTATCGGGCGCGCCCAGCAAAGGCCACTCCACGTTGAGGAAGCAGAGGACCGGCGTGTCCTGCCATGCCACACGCAATCTTCGGATGGGTCCTGTCGGTCCTGCTGAACGTACCACCGTTGCCACCGCATCCGGGTTGGATGGGTGGCCTCGGCGCTACCATCGTGTCACCGCTGCGCGCGTCAGATACCGGTGACCGCCCGGCGCTGAGGACGAGGATTATGCCGCAAGCACGTCGTGACCTGGTGCCCCTGAGTGTGCGCTACGCGGTCCGCGACTGCGTTGGGGGCTGGGGCCTTTACAGCGTGGCGGCAATCGGCGAGTTGTTCCTGGTCGAGGACTTCCAGCCGGCCCTCGACTTCGTGCCGACGGCCAGCGGAGCGCGCCGTGGGGAAGCCGATTGCTACCACGCGGCCATCGACTTCACCTCGCCCGAGCAGGTCGGTCGCTACCTGCGCGTGGTCGAGCGGATCCTCGATGATCACGACAACGACGACGGCAGAAGCAGGTTCGAGAAACTGGCGAAGGCCATCAGCCGTGCCGGGATCGAGCGAGACTCGAAGGGCCACCTTCGCCTGCCTGCTGCAGCGCTGTCCCTGTCCGCCCGCCTCGCATCGATGCCGTCGGAGAGCGGCATTCGTCTCCACGTCGAGCGGCTCGAGAGGTTGGATCAAGCCCCTGAGGAGTTGATCGGGGCAGCGAAGGAACTCGTCGAGGCCACGGCGAAGTTCGCGCTGTTGGAACTGGGCGAGCCGGTTGGTGACAGCGAGGACCTCGCGGCTTTGTCAAAACGCGCCTTGATGCGCCTCAAGCTCCATCCCGTGACGGTTGCACCTACGACGAAGGGTGCGGAGGTGATGACGAAGCTCCTCGGCGGGCTTGCTCAGGTGGCAGGCGGGCTCGCCGAGCTCCGGAACATGGGCTATGGCACTGGCCATGGCCGCGGTCGTCGAGTGAGCGGCATCAAGCCACGTCACGCCGAGTTTGCGGCGCGCTCGGCCGCGGCCTATGCCACCTTCGTTCTCGATACCCTCGAGGACCCAGACGCACCCTGGCGAGAGTCGGCCGAGACCTCGGACGCGGAGAGCAGGAACTGACGGCATGGCACACGCAAGCGCGCCGGCAGACACTGACCTTGCTCGCGCTGCTAACCTCCTGCAGTGGATGGCGTGCTTGATGGGAGGCTGGCCCCACTCGGGGACGACTGGTGCTCGTGCCCGGATGCCCCTTGGACCGCGACAGGGGCGGGCACGCTGCTCAACCACCCCGACGGCTGTGGCTTCCCTGAGCGACCCTGCTCGGTGCGCGCCCACCGCGTGACTCTCCACGACGCGTGCGGCCGTGAGCCGCCGATTCGCTTCTGCGGGTGTTCGCCATCGGGGTACTCCTTCGATGCTGATCGCGACTGGTGGGTCCACTATGTGTGCGGCTGGCCGACCCGAGCGTGGTTCATCGAGGCTGGACAGATCGCCCGGGCGGAGCTGCTGGGGATTCGCCCGGTGACCTACCACGAATTCGCGGCGGTGCCCCGATCTTCCTCGGCTAAGGCCCCGTATGCCCGGCTCACGAAGGAGCAGAAGCGGCTCAACCGGGCCTGGACGGGTCGCTGGGTGTGGGACTGAGGAAGGGGTGGGGGCGACGTGGAGAAGTTCAGGCTCAAGCGAACTGAGGACGCATTCGCGATAGACCTCGTAGTCGATCCAGTGGTCGCGCCAGGCCACCCCGATGCGTTCTTGGTCCTGTCCGACGACAACCCGGGCATGGTCATCGTCGGCATCGTCGGCGAGGTCGTTGGGGCAATCCCAGCAGCGTTGGCTCCGCCGTGGCACGCCTTCGCTACCCGCCTTGCCGCCGAGGACCTGGTGCCAGTGGTGGAGGCCGTGGTGATTAGGCATGGCGGCGAGATCACCGTCGGTCTCCATGCCGACCCCGCGGCCGACTACCAGACTTCGGGCGAGGCGGCGTCGCAGCGGGCCAGCCGTGATCGCGACCGGGCGAGGCAGCTCCACGCTCGGGCGACTGGCCGGTGCCGGGACTGCGGCGGGTCGATCGAGACCGGCGGACGAGGCCGGCCACCGGTGCGCTGCGCGGCCTGTCGGGCCGGCGGGTTGCCGGCGGCCCGAGCGATCACGGCGACCGTGCCCTGGCCGCGCGATCCGTCCGTCACCGACTGGTCGGTGATTGACCTCGAAACGACCGGGCTGTGGCCGTCCGTGGATCGAATCGTCGAGATCGGGGTGGTGCGCCTCTCAGCCGCCGGACAGGAGATCGCCTCTTGGACGACCCTCGTGGATCCCGACCGCGATGTTGGTGCGTCGGAGATCCACGGGTTGACCGCGTTTGATCTGCGCGGCGCGCCACGCTTCTCGGACCTCGCCCCGTCGCTGCTGGCCATGCTCACAGGCACACGGCTTGCCGCGCACAACGCTCGTTTCGACATGAACTTCCTGTCCTGCGAACTGGCGCGCGTGGGGATCGACTGGGGGGCGCCCGACGCACTCTGCACGATGAATGCGGTCTCACGCCTGGGTCTCACCTCGAGCCGGCAGCTATCGTATGCGTGCGCCGAACTCGGGATCGACCACCCCGACGCGCACTGCGCGATCACCGATGCCCGCGCGGCCGCGGGGCTGCTCGCTCGCATCCTCGGCCGTCTCGACAGGACACCGGCAGTCGTCCCCTGGCTCATGGACGCGCCCGTCCCGCCGCCGTCACGCCTGCGCACCGAACCGGCCCCGCCGCGGCTCGACACCGCGCTCGGCGCGATCGCTGATCGCGTTGGAGTGCCGGACGGTCTCACGATCTCCGATGAAGCGGCCTCGGCCTACCTCGCGCTGCTCGACCGGGTACTCGAAGACCGCAACGTCACCGATCACGAGGTCTCGGCCCTGGCCTCGATCGCCCGGGAATGGGCGATGAGCGCTGAGTCGGTCCGGGGCCTGCACGTGGCCTACTTTCAGGGCATCGGAGACCTCGCCCGAGCCGACGGGGTGATCACCGCCGCTGAGGCGCGCGATCTGTCGATCCTGGCCGAGTTCCTCGGCGTGTCGCTCGACGAGCCGGCCACGCCGGGCGTCCCGATCGCCCGCACGGAGGACTTCCGGGGCCGGTCGGTGTGCTTCACGGGCGCCAGCGTCGTCACCATCCGCGGGCTGTCCCTCGAACGGGCAGATCAGGAGCGGTTCGCGACCGATGCCGGCCTGATCGTGAAACACAACGTGTCGCGCAAGTGCGACATCGTGGTCCTGGCCGATCCCGACTCGCGCTCGGGCAAATCCAAGCTGGCCGACGAGCTCGGCGTGCGCAAGATCGCCGAACCGGTCTTCTGGCGTGCCCTCGGACTCCAGATCGACTGATCGGCTCCGCGCTCAGGTAGGCTGCTCGACCTCCGCAGATAGCGCTGCCACGTCGGCAAGTCCCCGGACGAGATGCACCACACCGCCTGAAGTGCTGCGCCTGCGCCTGCGCGGACCGAGCTTGGACGTGTTGGCGTGGGAGATGACCCAGTTGCCGGATTCGAGCTTCTTGATGGTGTCGGCCATCTGAACGGTGGTGGCCGGCGAGGAAGCGTCATGGCACCGCGTCGGCTCGGATCTGACTGACCTGGTGACGCTCGGCGTCGCCTCGCCGATCCACGAGCTCCGAGACCGGAGCGCGGTGCGCTGCCGGTATAGCAGTGACCAATTACCTGCCACTCATCCGACAGACCTTGCCATCGCAATTCTTGTGTCATCGGTTGCCTGCCGGTCAGATTGGGTAGTACTTCGCGTAGTCCCTCTGCCGAAGTGTCGAATGGATTGCAACGGGCTCAAAGAGACGGATTTAGTTTGTTGCGGAAGCAACCGCCCCACAGTTAGAGCACTCGCTGCCAGGACATCCCGTCCGCCAGCGACGAGCAGTCACGGCCGCCGACGGTGAGCCGGTAGTCGGTCCGGAAGAACGAGCCACGATCGCGAATCTCGATCCGGCCTTTGTGGTTCTTGGCATCGACGATGAACACGTCGGCAGGCGCCATGACAATGTGGTCGATGTTGCCCCGGGTACCGGGAACTCGCCGGTCGTGGAGCATCCGAAGACCGGGCATTGATCAAGAGGCCCCGGGCGATCATGCGGCTTGGGACGGCATAGGGTGAATGACGGGGCGAACGGGGACAGAACCTGGGATTCCTCGGACAGAACTCGGGATTCGGCCGCCAAAGATCTGGGACGGGTGCGGACGAAGTGCTGGGACTTCACACTGTGGACGTGGATGTCGCGAATACGCATCTCCGTTGCCCCTAGTTATTGACCTCGAGATGGGGCCCTCGTCAGTGTGACTCGCCACGGGAAGCCTTGTAATCGGCGCTGAGCTCGGCTGCCCGGGCGAGCTTCGTCGTCCGCTCCGTCCGACTGAGCACGAAGTCTCGTGTCGGGGCGTCCATGAAGTAGACGTAGCAGCCGCGGAGGCCACGGGTCAGCAGGACGCGGTAGGTGCTCTTGACGAAGTCGGTGAACTGCTCGTCCGTGACTCCGCTCCGGACCACGCGATCGTGCGACTGGGCGCGCTGGCCGACCCATCCCCCATCCATTGGGCGGTAGACCAGGTCGGGGCCGACGATGACGCCGACATAATCGAACTCGAAGCCCTGGGCCGTGTAGACGCAGCCGACCTGGTCGATCCCCTCCTTCGCGCTCGCCCAGAAGTCCGACTTCGGGATCCCGGGGCCCAGGCGCTTCGCGTCGGCCTTGGCGTTCCAGGGCATCGACCAGTCCCCGACCATCACGTCCGGAACGAGCTGGCCGGCATCGTCCGGGTCCGACCACGGCCAGCAGAAGCCGGCGACCAGTCGCGCGGTGGCCCCCTCCCCTGCCCTGCCGCGAATCATTCGCTCGAGCTCCCGGATGTTGCCGACGATCCGGAAGTCGAAGTCGTCGTCCATCGGCCACAGGATCTGCGGTGTCCGGTTCAGCTCCAGGGTGTTGTCGACCCACTGGATGAACGAATCGGAGCCGTTCGAGCGGAACTGGGCCTGGAGCTCGAACTCACGGATCTCGAGCCCACGTTTGGCGGCGGATTCCCGGATAAGATCCGTGCTGCCGACTTCGCCCGGCCGGACGACCTGCAGGTCATCGATGAAGAAGACCGATACGCGGCTGGCGTCGAGGATGTCGTCGATCTGGGCCTTGCCCGTGCGCGCCTTCGCCGGCGTGAAGCGGCTCGTGCTGATCGTCCGGATCCGGTGCGCCTCGTCGAGGATCGCGACGTCGAGTTGCTCGTTGACGGTCGCCATGTCGCGGAAGTACTTGAACATCGCGCTTGCCCGCGGGCCGACGACCTTGCGCAGGTTCTCGGTGAACGCCTTGGATCCGGTCAGGTGAAGGATTCGAAGACCCTTTTCGGCCAGTTCGGCGACGAGGTTTACCGCGATGACCGACTTGCCCGTCCCCGGTCCGCCCTGGACGAGGAACACGACCGACTGCTGGTTCTGGCCGGCCGCCCGGACCGAATCCATGATCGCGTTGTAGGTGACCTGCTGTTCGTCCAGGAGCGTGAAGACGGGCTCGCGGCGGATGACAGCCGCAACGTGGTCGAGCAGACGTTTGTGGGGACGGAACGCGGACGTGGCGACGCGATCGAGGATGGAGCCGTCGTCAGGGCCTGAAACGCGCTGATCGAGGAAGCTCGCGAAGGCGTCAGTCTGGTCGCCGGCAAACGCAGGATTGGTCGCCAGCAGGCTAGCGAAGTCCTGGTGGTAGATGGGCGACTCCGGGTCGTGCTGCGCGTAGTGGAGGTAGGCGCACGCATCGAGGGCGACGGCGCCATCGGAGAACGCCGGATGGGTGTCGATCAGGTATCGCTGGTACTGCGCAACCTGGCGCGATGGATGCAGGGCGTCCTTTTCGTGCCCCCCGCCGTAGGTGACGACGACGCAGTCGGTGATGTTCGAGCGACCAACCTCGGTCCACTGCTTGAGCTCGACGACGACCGCGTGGTCGCCACGCGTGCTCGGGTTGCTGCCCGTGATCAGGACGTCGAGGCGCTTTGAGGAGAGCGGGAGCTTGAGCTCGACGAGGATGCCCTGGTCGCGCAGGTCGGCGAGCTGGAGGACGTTCGCCATGGCACCGAGGGAGTTTCGCCAGGACGTGATCTCGGATGGTGCGGGCCGGTAGCGAAACTCAACAAAGAAGCGATCCGCGAGTTGGTTCGCCAGACGCGCCTGGACCGCGTCAGCGATGAATTGCTCCGTCGTGCCTTGATACAGATGCAATGCGGTTCGGTCTCCGCTTCAGTCGGCCAGCCGGTTCGCTATCACGATATTGCCATGCGGAACTCGGCGGAGCCTGGAGTCATCATTCCCAGAAGACGCCCGTAGGATCGTGATCCAACTCGGCCAACAGCGCGCTGACCGTCGGCGTTGGACCGCTGTCACCGTAGCGATGCCATCGGCCGTTGTGGTCCATCCAGAACAGGGTCCACCGCCGGCGCGTCGGCGAGTAGCGAAGGCTCGCTATGGCGGAGCGGGTCCAGGCCGGCCCGTACTTCGGGTACCTTGGCGCACGCAGCTCGTAGAGCGTGACGATGCTGCCTCTCACGTAGACCTCCATCCGCACCTGAGTGCGAGCGCGAGCGGGAACGCGCTCCTCGGCGAAGGTCTGGATGCGGTGAAGGTCGAGCTCAGGAAGCGGCACGGCTCGTCTGCGCCCATCCCTTCAGCGGGGTCGGTTCAAGGATGCGGAACTAGCCATCAGCCGTTCGCTATGAGCTCGCCGACCGCAGCAGGTGCGTCATCGCTTCGAGCCCTTGCGCGAGACGATCACCACTCGGCCACTGCCGTGTCCACGACGAACGTCGATCCAAGTCAACGGGACCGCCGACGTGATCATCGCGATCGATCCGGACCGATCGTAAATGAGACGCCGAGGGCCGTTGACAGTCGTTGCAGCGTGTCGAGGCTCACGGCGTGGCGCCCACTCTCAATCCGCGACACCACGGTATTGGTCGTTCCGATCTCATCGGCGAGTTGCCGCTGGGTCCATTGCCTAGCGGCTCGGGCGTGGATCACGATTGCGGCGATCGCCCGGTACGGCGCGAGACGATCATGGTGTTCGCGATAGGTGACGCTTCGCCGATAGCGGCGAGCGGCGGCTTCATTGCTGGTCGAGCCGATCGGGCTCGTCGGCGGGGCTTCGATTGCGATCGCCATGGCTTATCCCTCGTGTCTTGGGGATATTAGCAGAACTGCTAAGCCTGTCAAGATCGTCCTGGGTCACATTGCCTATGGGATCTGTGCTGGCCGAACCACCATGAGCGGGAACCGCTCCGCAATAAGATCGAAATCAGAATCGCCTGTCGCCAGTTCGAGAGAGCTCGGTTGTGAGAGCGCGCAGGCAGCTATCCAAAGGTCGTTCTCGCC
>JBBQMH010000002.1:0-76736 GCA_038328755.1 Candidatus Limnocylindrales bacterium | reverse complement strand
GTTGCTCGCATGAGATACCGGGTTGGACGGCTGCCGTGGCAGCCGCTTGCGCCTCCTGGAGCACGGCGAAGAGGCGACGGAACTCCGGCGTGGGCCCCTGCGCGGGATCTGCGCCAGTGACCCACAGCGTCCGCGTCGTATCGGAGCAGTACCCGCCGAGCGTGCCCCCGATATCGAGCACGATCGGATCCCCGGCCGCGATCACCCGCCCACCGGCCTCGTGGTGGGGCGAGGCTGAATTCGGGCCGGACGCCACGATCGCGAACTCAGCCGTCTCGTGACCCTCGGCCACCAGGCGATCCCGGACCTCGGCGCTGACGTCGGCCTCCGTCCGGCCGACCAGCCGGCCAGCCGCGATCTGCGCGACGACTCGATCGGCCGCGTGGGCTGCCTGTCGCAGCAGTGCGATCTCATGACGGTCCTTGGTCATTCGCAGCTCGCGCAGCAGGGTGCTCGCCAGCCCCATTGATGCATCGGGCAGGGCATGCTCCAGGGCGAGAACGTGCATCGCCCAGAGGCGGTCGCTGATCAGGACCGGGCCACCCGACCCAGCGGCCGACGCGCGGGCCTCCGCGAGCCGCAATGCCACCGTCGCATACGGGTCGTCGGTCTCGCCCCAGGCGACGACCGGAAGTCCCGCGGTGCGTCCCGCCGGGCTGTCGGCAGCCGCCATTGCCTCGAGAGCTGGAGCGACGAGGAAGGGATCGCCCTTCGCCGGGACGACGAGCATGGTGAGGCGCTCGGTGGGCCAGGTCTGGTAGCCCGTCAGATACCGCAGGTCGGCGCCGTGCCCGATGAGCATCGCCCGGGCTCCGCCGTCCCTGATCAGCTCCTGGGCGCGGACCAGGCGTTCGCCATACCGGCCGTCCGGGATCGCCGACGGGACCGGATCGTGGCCCATGAAGGCTCCCGCCTCAGGAGAGGCGCGCGGCGATGTGTCGGAAGATGTCGCTCGCCGAGACAACCGCGATCGGACGGCCGTCCTCGACGATGGGGACGTGCCGGAAGCCACCGACCGCCATCTTGTGGATCGCCACGGCGATCGGATCATCGTGGCGGAGGACCACGGGATCCGCCGTCATGAACTCAGAGATCGGTCGGTGCACGGGATCTCGTCCCGCCAGCTTCAGGAGCGCATCACGGTCGGTGAAGATCCCGGCGAGCTCGCCGTTCACGGTCACCAGGAAGCAGTCAATGCCCTCGCGGTGCATTCGTTCGATCGCCGTGGTGATGTCGACGTCACCGTCAATCAGCTGTGGCAGCGGCGCCCCGAGCTCGTCGAGATGGAAGCCAAGGAGCGGGCCACGGAAGCCGGTCGCCGGCTCCGGGGTGTCTGAAGCCCGCAGGTCGGCCCCGCAGTTGTCGCACAAGTCGTCGCCCTGGTAGTTCTGTGCGTGGCAGACGGGGCAGATCATGATTCATCTCCACTCACGAGCCAGGTCTCTCCGCCCTCCAGGAGTTCTGCGAGGTCGCCGGGCCCCTTCCGGGCGATCACATCAGCGACCTGCTCGTTGAGCAACTCGGCGTGTGTCGGGCGCTGGACGGCCCGGATCACACCGACCGGTACCGGGAACTCCGGCCAGTAGATCGAGGAGAGCATTGCAGCCAACAGCGGATCGTCTTCGTCGTGGACGAGGATGTCATCCAGTGTGACGCCGTCCTCGCCGATGGTGACGACCTGCGGACGGTGGCCGTTCAGGCGGAGCCCGCGGTTCTGCTCCTTCCCGAAGATCATCGGCTTGCCGTGCTGAAGCACCAGCATCCGGTCATCGCGAACCTCGCGGTCCGTGAACTCGCGATGAGCGCCGTCGTTGAAGATGTTGCAGTTCTGGAGGACCTCCACGAAGACGGAGCCGTGGTGGTGGCCGGCCCGCTCGAGTGTGGTCTGGAGGTGCTCCGTGTGCGTGTCAACGGATCGGGCGATGAAGCTGGCTTCCGCCGCCAGGGCGATGCCGAGCGGGCTGATCGGGTGGTCCACGCTGCCATTCGGCGTGGACTTGGTGACCTTTCCGAGCTCGGAGGTTGGGCTGGCCTGACCCTTGGTCAGCCCGTAGATCCGGTTGTTGAACATGATCAGGTTGATGTCGACGTTGCGGCGCATCGCATGGATCAGGTGGTTGCCGCCGATCGACAGGGCATCACCGTCGCCGGTGATCACCCAGACCATCAGGTCCGGCCGGGCGGCCCGCAGGCCCGTCGCGATGGCCGGCGCGCGCCCGTGGATCGAATGAAACCCGTAGGTGTTCATGTAGTACGGCAGCCGACCGGAGCAGCCGATACCCGAAATGAAGACGATGTTTTCCTTGGCATACCCGAAGTCGGGCATCACCTTCTGGGTCTGGGCGAGGATCGAATAGTCCCCGCAACCGGGGCACCAGCGGACCTCCTGGTCCGAGACGAAATCCTTGCGTGTCAGGACGGGCAGCTCGAGGACCGATTCGTTCCTGGTGGCTTTGGTCATGCGATGGGCTCCCTCATCGCCGCAAGGAGGCGCTCAACTTCGGTTTCGATCTCGCCGATCCGGAACGGCTTGCCGCGAACGCGGTTATAGCCGACTGCGTCCACGAGATAGCGAGCCCGGATGAGCATCAGCAACTGCCCCAGGTTGATCTCGGGGATGAGGACCTGCCTGAACGACCGCACGACGTCGCCGGTGTTGGCGGGGAACGGGTTCAGGTGGCGCAGGTGTGCATGGCTGACGGCGAGGCCGCGACCCTGCAGGCGCTCGACGGCGCTGCGGATCGCGCCATAGGTCGAGCCCCAGCCAAGCACGAGCAGATCACCCTCATCGGCGCCGTACACATCCAGCGGAGGGATGTCTTTCGCGATACCCGCGACCTTGTCGCGCCGGAGCTCCTGCATGCGCTGGTGGTTGTCCGGGTCGTAGCTGACGTTGCCGAGGACATCACCCTTCTCAAGCCCGCCGATCCGATGCTCGAGTCCGGGCGTGCCGGGAACCGCCCACGGACGGGCGAGTGTCTCCGGGTCCCGCATGTACGGGTAGAAGCCGGCCTTCTCGGTCCGGTTCGGAACAGCGATGTCAGGGAGCGTCGAGACGTCGGGGATCCTCCACGGCTCGGCACCGTTGGCGAGGAAGGCATCGGTCACGAACGCCACCGGCGTCATGTATTTGAGCGCGATCCTCCAGGCCTCGATCGCCATGTCGAACGATTCGCTCGGGGTCGCCGGCGCCACGATCGGCATCGGTGAATCCGAGTTCCGCCCGAACATCAGCTGGAGCAGGTCACCCTGCTCGGTCTTGGTCGGCATGCCGGTCGACGGACCGGCTCGCTGGACGTCAACGATGACGAGCGGCAGTTCCACCATGACGGCGAGGCCCATCGCCTCGCTCTTCAGGGCAATGCCCGGGCCCGAGGTGCCGGTCATGCCCATCGCGCCGCCATATGAAGCACCGATCGAGGCGCCGATCGCCGCAATCTCGTCCTCGGCCTGGAACGTCTTGACGCCGAAGCGCTTGTAGCTGGCGAGCGAATGCAGGATGTCGGAGGCCGGCGTGATCGGGTAGGAGCCGTAGAAGAGCCCGCGACCCGCGAGCTTTGATGCAGCCACGAAGCCGAGCGAGGCTGCCTCGTTGCCAGTGATGCTGCGATACCGCCCGGGTCGGAGTCGGGCTGGCGGAACGACGTACCGCTCATGGAAGATCTCGGTCGTCTCACCGAAGTTGTACCCGGCGTTGAGCGCCCGCTTGTTGCCTTCGGCGATCACCGGTCGGCGCGCGAACTTCTGCTCGATCCACTCGATCGTGGGCTCGAGGCTCCGCTCGTACAGCCAGAACATCACGCCCAGGGCAAAGAAGTTCTTCGACTGATCGACCTGCTTGCTGGTCAGCCCGAGGCCGTCGAGCGCCCGGCCGTTGAGCGTCGAGATCGGGATCGAGAAGAGGTTGTAGGCGGCCAGCGAGCCGTCATTCAGCGGGTTCTCGGTGTAGCCAACCTTGGTGAGGTTCACGCTCGTGAACGCGTCGAGGTTGACCACGAGCGCCCCGCCGTGCGGCAGATCCCCGATGTTCGCCTTCAGCGCGGCGGGGTTCATCGCGACGAGCACATCGGGCTCATCGCCCGGCGTGTGGATGGCAGTCGATGAGAAGCTCAGCTGGAACCCGGAGACACCGGGCAGGGATCCTGTTGGGGCGCGGATCTCGGCGGGATAGTCCGGGTAGGTACTGATGTCGTTGCCGAACACTGCAGCGGTCCGGGTGAACTGCGTCCCGGTGAGCTGCATCCCGTCGCCCGAGTCACCGGCGAACCGGATCGTGACGCGCTCGACCTCGCGATGCTCGACGGGCGCCCTGGCGACCTCGGTCACGCGGCGCCTCTGAGGTTGGTCACGCGCCCTCCGTCTCCGGCATCACCTGGTGGGGGCGTGGCGGCAGATTCAGCAGCTCCTCGGGGAACGCCTCCGCCAGGTACTTGAGGATGTCAACCGGACGGACCACGCCGACGAGGACATCGTCGTCGTCCACGAGCGGGACATTGCGATATCGGCCCGTCTGCATCAGGTCGATGGCATGTCGGATCGGCTGGTCCAGGTGGAGCGTCCATGGATGCTCCTTCATCAACGACTCGACCGGGCGATTGAGGTCAACGTCCTGTCCGACGAGGCGGGCGAAGATGTCGCGCTCCGTCAGGACCCCACGCAGACGCCCGTCCTCATCCGTGACAAAGACTGAATCGCCGCTGCCTGTGTCCTGAATGACGTCGATGCAGGCATCGAGGCTGGTGCCGGGGCGGACCGTCACGGGATCCCTGCGCGCAAGGACGCGAAGTTTCGCGTCGGCGACGCTGGGAAGGCGAGCCGAGACAGCTCGTTCAGTGAGATTGGTCACGAGGTAACAGTGTAGGGCGTTCTGTGAGAAGTGCGATTCCGTGGGCGCCATCCCGCCCGGGGCAAACACGGTAGCCTCGCGGGATGCCGTCTCCGTTCGTGCTTGGGATCCTGCTGACTGTCGTCTCGGCGTTTGGATTCGGGTCGGGCGCGCTGTTCGCCAAGCCCGTCTATGCCGCTGGGGTGGACTGGCACACGCTCATGACCTGGCGGTTCACGCTCGGCGCGGCACTGTCCTGGGCCTGGGTGATCGCCACACCCGGAGGCCGAGCCGCCGTCAGGACCCTGAGCCGCCGCTCTGTCTATGTGGCCATCGCCCTCGGCGTCCTGTACACGGGCAACTCGTCGACCTACTTCGCGGGCCTCGAAACGGTGCCCGCTTCACTTGCCGCATTGATCGTCTACATCTACCCGGCGGTCGTTGCCGTGCTCGCGCTGCGGTTTGGCCGGCGCCTCGAGGGTCGCCGCGCGTGGGCATCGCTGGGGCTCGCACTGGCCGGAGTGGCACTGGCCGTCGGCACGATCGATGCGGCCACGGCGCCGCCTGTCTCGGGCCTGGTGCTGATGGTCGCCTCGCCGCTCATCTACTCCGTCTGGATCGTCCTGTCGGCCCGGCTCGCGGGTGAACGACGAACGGGCGTGGGACGGGCATCGGCCGGAGGAGCCGGCGGCGCCCATCCCCTGGCCGCCGGGGCCGTGATGATGACCACCACGGCGACCGCGTTCTGGATCTCCGCCCTCGCGGTTGGGCGGCCAGTGCTGCCAGGACAGATCCCGGCCGATGCCTGGGGTGGCATTGCGGGCGTCGGGATCGTGGCCACGTTCATCGCTATCCAGGCCTTCTACGCTGGCGCCCACCGGATCGGTGCCGCTCGCGCGTCGCTCGTCAGCACGGTTGAGCCGATCTGGACCATCGTCCTCGCGGCCGTTCTGTTCGGGGAACACCTCTCGCCGATCCAGCTGGTTGGCGGCGCCATGATCCTTGGGGGCGTGGTCATCGCCCAGACCGGTCGGACGTCACTCAGGGCCAGCAAGCTGCGGATCGCGGACGAATAGGCCCGCTCATCGCGCCCTACGGTCGGACTGCCGCTCGCGCGTCTGCCAGCGCCGCCCTGGCCCCCTCGGCGATGAAGGAACCCTCGGAGCCGAGGCCAACGAACCGGAACCCGCGCTCCAGGTGCGGCCCGAACGCGGCGTGGTCGTAGAGCAGGATCCCGGGCGACTTGCCATGCGCCCGGCAGGCAGCGACCACGGTATCCAGGGCCGCGAGGTACGTCGGATCGTCGAAACGCCCCGGGACGCCGAGGGAGTGGGAGAGGTCCGCGGGCCCCACGAACAGGACATCGACCCCGTCGATCGAGGCAATGGCATCGGCCTCGCTGACCGCGCTCGGCGTCTCGATCTGGATGATGCCGACGATGTCTCGATTGAGTGTCGCGATATCCGCATGCTTGACGGTTCCGAGCCGCGCCCCGCGGGTGCGGAGTGCCACGCCGCGCACGCCATCGGGCGGATACCGCAGGAACGAGACCGCCTCCTCGGCCTGGGCCGCGGTATCGAGGCGGGGCACCATGATCCCGGCCGCTCCCATGTCGAGCGCTCGTCCGATCCGTAGTCGCTCCCCCGACTGCGGCCGAACGAACGCGGCCGCGCCACTCAGTTCCGCGGCCAGGAGCACGGGCAGGAGCTCTGCCTCGGTTGCCGTGCCGTGCTCGAGGTCGGCGAGCAGCCAGTCGTACCCTGCCCTGCCCGTGATTTCCGTGGCCAGGGGTGAGGCCGTGTCCGTCCATGCGCCGAACAGGGTCTCGCCTGCGAGGATACGTTTCCGGATCGTGGTTCGGGCGGTCTCAGTCATGGTCGTAATGATGCACTCCAGCCGGGCGCGTGTGCCCGCCGGGCTCCGGTCAGCCCGGTGCAGGCGAAGGTAGCGGAGACGGCGACGCGGCCGGGGGCGGCGAGACCGACGCCGACGCAGCGGGCGAGGCCGCGGGAGATGGCACCGCCGAGCCGGTTGGCGCAGGTGACGCCGAACTCGTCGCTTCGGGGCTTCCACTCGGCGCCGGCTCGGCGGTCGCGCTTGGCTGGGGCGCGAGCGTTGGTGCCGCCGTAGGGCGCGCGGTCGGAATAGGCGCGCAGCCTCTCACCCCGGAGGTGGTTGATGAACCGCTGCCCGAGGCCGCCGGAGCCGGGGCAAGGAACGAAGCGTCCGCCAACGTGCCGCTCGCAGGAAAGAGCTTCATGACCAGGGCTCGGATCCCAGCAACGTCCGGAATCTGGATCGACCCCCGTACGTCGAAGCCTTCCTTGACGAGCGGATGCTGAATGACGGCTCGATACGTCTTCGTCCGGTCAATCCGGTTCATGACTGCAGCAAGCTGCGGCAGGAGATCACGCGGAACGTTGGTCTCCAGCGACCGGCCCAGCGCCTGGAGGAGCGCGACCGGGTCGCTCAGGAATCCACGCTTCACGATCGCGTCTCGAAGGCCGGAGACCACTTCCTGCTGCCGTGCGGCGCGAGTGAAGTCCGACTCGCCGCTCGACTTGCGGATCCGGGCGTAGGCCAGGGCCTGCTGCCCGTTCAGATGGTGCAGCCCGGCCGTGATCGAAAACCCGCTGGAGAACCCGTACTCGAAATAGCGCGGGTCGCAGAGTGCCCGTGAGACCGACACGTCGACTCCGCCGAGGATATCCACGACCCGGACGAACCCACCGAGGTTCACGAGCGCGTAGTAGTCGATCTTGAGGCCCAGGAGCGTCCCCACAGCCGCAATCAGGACATCGTGGCCGGAGCCGTCCGAGCCCGGGAATCGCGACGGGTTGTGGCGTGCGTCAGCATCGATGCCGTTGATCTTCGGGGCGTACGCAGTCCCGTCGGGCAGCGGCACGTCCACCATGTCTCGAGGGATCGAGACCATCGAGACCGTCTCGGTCACCGGATCGAGTGAGGCCACGATCATCGTGTCGGTCAGTGACGTGGAGCGGCCGACGCCGCTGTCGACCCCGATCAGGAGCACGTTGAGGCGGGTGATCGCCGGTGCGGCCGAAGGGCTGGGTGCAACCCCGGATGGCATCGGTGTTGCGCTCGGGTCAGGCGTCGGTTCTGGAACCCAGGCGCCGCCGGACTGGCCGGAGAAGACGCGATCGATCTCCTCGCGCGCCACGTTCGTCACGTACCCGAGATAGGCCTGCGGCAGGACGACGGCGAGGACCAGCGCGACTGCCCCGAGATTCTGGATTCGGGTCCAGTCCGGTCTCGAGGTTGCACGAAGACCGGCGAGAACGGCCAGGAGTCGCCAGACGAGCACCAGGCCCTGGATGGCGAGGAGGATGGCAAAGGCATTGAGTGCGTCAGCCGCGAGCACGCCGAGCGGGATAGCGGCCACGATGACGGCAACCGCGATGACCGCGAGCACAATCGGAATCCCGAACAGCGCCGCCAGGCGTCGGCGGCCAGCGAGCAGATGCCCGAGGCCGGGCACGATGCCGTCCAGCGCGACCCATCGGAGCTGACGCCCCCTCGTGGGCGATGGAGTTGCGGGTTCGACGGGTCCCTCGGGCGGGTCGGGTTCGGCGGACGCGCCCGCTCGCGGCGTCTCGTCCGGAAGGTGCAGCACGGGGCGCACGGTACCACCCCGGCGCTCGGATGCTGCCGCCGTGAGCTACGGCGGTGACATCCGCCACCGATAACCACCAGGTGAGCGTTGCCGGACATGCTGGCACGGATGCGAATGCGGCTCGGTGGGTCAGAGGTGCGGCTGTCCATGCGGATCAGTGTGGGTCGGGTGCTTGAGATCCTCCGCGAGCAGCGAGCCGCGGCCGGCGCCATACGGCGAATGCCGAAGCCGGTCACGTGGGAATGGGCGCGGCCGCGGCTGGTGCCGCTGCTGGCGGGTCCCATGATCGACCCCGAGGGGGAGAGCCTGGTCCGGGTCGCGATGGACCCGGGCATCGCGGTCGTCTTCGCGATCGACCTCGGCGCGGCCTTCCCGCTCATCGACGAAGAGGTGGCGACTCGCTGGGAGTGCACCGCCGAGCAGATCCGCGACGTCGCCACCGCTAACCTCCGCCGCTGGGCGGCGGCGCTCGAGCCACGGGTCGTCATGACCGCGACGATGAGCGGCCATCAGCTCCGACTTATCAAGGACCGATCCGGCTGGGCATCGTCGATCCTCCTGGTCCCGGACGAGTTGCGGCGGCTCTTCGGCGACGATGACCAGGCCTTCGCCGCCCCATGCCGGGGCACCCTCCTGAGCTTCGCTCCCGGGATCCCGCCGCGCCTTGCCGGGGAGATCGTCGTCGACTTCGAGTCGGGATCAACCTACCCGCTCATGCTCGATCCGTTCGCCCTACAGGACGGCGTGCTGTCCTGGGGAGGGAATGACGACTGGGATGACAGTGACCTGTGGCAGTTCGGCGCGGCCTGACCTCCTCGTCAGAGCGGGCTTGACATCATGATGCCTTCAGATGAGACTTCAAGATGTGCCGATGCGAACGACCCTGACCCTCGATGATGACGTGGCGGCCCGCCTGCAGCGAGTCACCCGCTCGACCGGGCGTCCCTTCCGAGCCATCGTCAACGAGGCCCTCCGAGCGGGGCTTGAGGCCGAGGCAGCGCGAGCTCCCGCTCCATTCGAGGTGACGCCGTTCGATCTCGGCGCAACCGTCGATGTCGATGACATCTGGGGCCTCATCGAGCGGTTGGAAGGACCCATGCATCGATGATCCTCATCGACGCGAACCTCCTCGTCTACGCACACGACAGCCGGAGCCTGCATCATTCCGCGGCTCGTACGTGGCTCGAGTCGACACTGAGTGGAACCGAGGCTGTGGCGATTCCGCTGGTCGCGCTGCTCGCGTTCGTTCGCATCGTGACCAACCCGCGGCTGTATCCCGCGCCCCTGGGCCCGGACATCGCGATCGACGTCGTCACCGGCTGGCTGGCGCAACCGAACGTGGGAGTCGCCATGCCCACCGAGCGGCATTGGCAGATCTTCCAGAACATCGCCGCCAGCGGGCAGGCCCGAGGCCCGCTGGTCATGGATGCGCATATCGCCGCCCTGGCGATCGAGCACGGGGCAACCTTGATGTCGGCCGACCGCGGCTTCGCGCGCTTTCCGGGCCTTCGCTTCAGGAATCCGATCGCGGCCTGAGGCTCAGTCCGGGAATGCCTCCGGGCCTCGCTCCGCGAGGTCGGAGGCTTCCGCGGCCGCCTCGGCGGCGGTTGGTGGCAGCCACGAGTACGGGTAACGATCGTCGTCGAGGGCCATCGCCTCTTTCGTGAGGTGGAGCGGGCTGAAGGTATCGACCATCACGGCGAGTTCCTCGGTTGCATCGCGGCCGATCGAAGCCTCCACTGTCCCCGGGTGCGGCCCATGGGGGATGCCCGCCGGATGGGCCGTGAACGAACCGACATCCACGCCGCGGCGGCTCATGAAGTTGCCGGCTACGTAGTAGATGACCTCGTCGCTGTTGATGTTCGAATGGTTGTAGGGCGCCGGGATCGCCAGCGGGTGGTAGTCGAACTTGCGCGGCACGAACGAGCAGACGACGAAACCGCGGGCCTGGAACGTCTGATGGACCGGCGGCGGCTGGTGGACCCGCCCGGTGATTGGCTGGAAGTCGGCGATGTTGAAGCGGAACGGCCAGAGATAGCCGTCCCAGCCGACGAGATCGAACGGGTGGGTCGTGTAGTGGTAGGCGGTGACCATGTCGGTCGAACGGACGTGGACCACGAACTCCCCGGTTTCATCGCGCGGCGCTACCTCGTCGGGGGCGCGGATGTCCCGCTGGTAGTACGGGGCATGCTCCTGGAGTTGGCCGTAGTCATTCCGGTAGCGCTTTGGCGGTTCGATCTCGCCGGGGCATTCGAGCCACAGCATCCGCTGCGCTGAGCCCTCGTCCGGATCGAGGCGCCATGTCGTCCCGATCGGGAGGACCAGGTAGTCGCCCGGGCCGTAGCGCAGCGGCCCGAAGATCGTGTCGCAGACCCCGGTTCCCTCGTGGACGTAGAGCATCTCGTCGGCGACGCCATTGCGGTAGAACAGGCCGTCGGCCATCGGACCGGCGGGCCGCACGATCCCCATCACGACATCGTGGTTGAAGAACAGCGGCGTACGTCCCGTGACCACGTCTCCACGCGGCTCGAGCCCCCAGGCGTTCACGAGGTGATGGCGATGGACGTCCTCGTCGGCGGCTTCGATCTTGACTCGTCGAACCGGCTCGATCCTGTGAGTGATCGTCGGCGGGACGAGGTGGTACAGCAACGAGCTGCGGCCGGCGAAGCCCTCCACACCGAACAGTTCCTCGGCATAGAGCCCGCCATCGGGCCGTCGATGCTGGATGTGGCGCTGCGGCGGAACGCTGCCGTTGCGAACGTAGTACATGGAACGACTGACCTCCTCGCGTGAGGAAGTCAGTCTAGGCCGGCCGAATGCGCCGTGGAGCTAGCTCGGTCGGGCGACGACAGCCGTGCTGAGGATGCCCAGCCGCTCGATCTCGAGCGTGACGGTGTCTCCGGGCTGAAGCCACCGGCCCAGAGTGCTGTCCTTGACCTCGAGGAGGCAGCCGGTGCCGACCGTCCCGGAACCGAGGATCTCGCCGGGCCGCACGTGCACGTCGGCCGCGGCCCGCGCGAGCATCTGGCCGAACGAGTACTGGGCGGCCGACCAGCGGCCAGCCGAAACCTGCGTGACTCGTCCGTCAACGCCGGTCACGGTCGCGGTCATTGCCAGGTCGGGCCCCGTCGCCCCGGCTGGATGGGCGTCGGACAGCTCGTCCGGCGTGACCAACCACGGCCCAATCGAGGTCGCGAAGTCCTTGCCCTTGGCGGGGCCCATCCGGACCGGCATCTCGTCCCGCTGCAGGTCGCGTGCCGACCAGTCGTTCAGAACGAAGTAGCCGCCGATGGCCTCCTCGGCTCGCGCTTCGGAGAGGTTGAATGCGGGCGTATCGACGAGCGCCCCGACCTCGAGCTCGAAATCGAGTTCGTTCGAACCCAACGGCGCCCAGACCGGGTCGCCGGGACCTCGAACCTCGGATGTGTTCGAGAAGTAGAAGACCGGCAGGCGGTACCAGTTCTCGGGGATCTCGCCGCCCCGCCGCTCCCACATCGTGCGTACGTGCTGCTCGAAGGCGTAGAAGTCGCGGAACCCGGGCGGCCGCAGGATCGGCGGGCCGAAACGGACCTCGTCGGCCACGAGGACCGCGTCGTCCTCGCCCGGCCCGCCCCGTGGCCTGAACGTCTCGACCAGCTCTGCCAGGGCCTCGACCCGCAGCCCGCGCCCGAGGTGATCGTCCAGCGTCGTCAGCGGCTGCCGATGCAGGGCACTGTCGTGGGCGAGGTTGGGATCCGTACCCACGGCGCGCCGCCGGGCGACCTCGAGATCGAGCCAGCGGAGGCCATCGTGATCGATGGCCGCCGCAAGGCGCCACCGCGCGCCTTTCGGGCCGTTGCGTTCACGGATGTGGGCGACTCGCACGTGTCGAGTCTAGCGGTCGCATCCGCAGTCGCGACGTATCCTGCGCCGATGAACACCGACAACATCGCGTCAGACGAGCCTTCCGGCCTCACGGCCCACGCGAGCCGCAACCGCGCATCGTGGAATGCCACGAGCGATGAGTACCAGGCGAAACACGGTCCGCAGCTCGCCGACAGTGGCGGCACGGCCTGGGGCGTCTGGCAGATCCCCGAGGCAAAACTCCATGTACTTGGCAACGTGGCTGGGCGGGACATCCTGGAATTCGGTTGCGGCGCCGCCCAGTGGTCGATCGCCCTGGCGCGGGCCGGTGCGCGACCCGTGGGGCTCGACCTGTCCGAGCGCCAGCTCGAGCATGCCCGCCGACTCCAGGCAGAAGCGGGCGTCGACTTCCCACTCGTCCACGCCAGCGCCGAGTCGGTGCCCCTGCCGGACGCCAGCTTCGACATCGTGTTCTGCGACCACGGAGCCATGTCGTTCGCAGATCCGTATCGCACCGTCCCCGAGGCGGCCCGCCTGCTGCGTGACGGCGGGCTGCTGGCGTTCAGCCACGAATCGCCGATCCTCTCGATCTGCTGGCCACTCGACGCCGACCGCGGCGGCGAGACCCTGAGCCTCGACTACTTCGGGATGCACAGCCTCGACGACGGCGAGGACGTCTCGTTCCAGCTGCCGCACGGCGAATGGATCCGGCTCTTCCGGGAGAACGGGTTCGTGGTCGAGGACCTCCTCGAGATCCAGGCTCCCGCTGATGCGACCAGCACCTATCGGGACGCGGAGCAGATTGCCTGGTCTCGGCGCTGGCCGGCCGAGGAGATCTGGCGCGTTCGGCGGGTCCGCTAACGACGGGCGCCAACTGGCGCACGCCGCGAGGCCGGCGACTGCGCGATCAGCCGAGCGCGCGGCCCTTCTCGAGTGAGATCTGGAAGTCCTGGACGCGGCCGGTCGCGAATCCGGCCTGGCTGATCGACAGGTAGTAATCCCACATCCGGATGAACCGATCGTCGAAGCCGAGGGCCCGGGTGGCATCCAATTGGCCGAGGAAGCGCTCGCGCCAGAGCTGCAGCGTCCGGGCATAGCTGTCGGCGATGTCACGAACGTCGCGGATCAGCAGGTTCGTCCCATGCAGCGATCGCTCGATGGCGGACAGTGATGGCAGGAATCCACCCGGGAAGATGTACGTCTGGATCCAGTTCGCGCCGCGCAGCTGCGGCTCGTAGGTGATATCGGGGAAGGCGATCGACTGGAGGCTCATCCGGCCGCCCGGCTTCAGGGCCCGGTCGCAGGCTTCGAAGAACGTGGTCAGGTACTCGGCCCCGACGGCCTCGAGCATCTCGATCGAGACGATCGCGTCGTAGGTCCCCTCGACCTCGCGATAGTCCCGCAGCTCAACGGTCGCGCGATCGGACAGGCCGGCCGCGGCGATCCGCTCGGTGGCCAGCTCGTGCTGCTCGGCGGAGATCGTGATCGAGGTCACCCGGCAGCCGAGCTCGCCCGCCGCGTAGATCGCGAAACCGCCCCAGCCGCAGCCGATCTCGAGGACGTTCTCGCCCCTCTTCAGCCCCGCCCGCTCGGCCATGGCCCGGTACTTGGCACGCTGGGCATCCGCGAGGGATTGATCCGCAGCATCGAACACGGCGCTCGAGTAGGTCATCGTCTCGTCGAGAAAGAGCCGATAGAAATCGTTGCCCAGGTCGTAGTGGGCCGCGATGTTCTTGCGGCTCTGGGTCAGGGTATTGCGTCGCATCCGGTGCGCGATGGCCTTGCGCGTTCGCAGAGGCGTCTGCCACCAGCCGCCGGTGATGGCCATGGCCTCCTTGTTCAATGACGCGAGCCGAAGCAGCGCCGGCAGATCCGGGCTGGACCACAGCCCATCCATGTACGCCTCGCCGGCTCCCGTGTCGCCGCCGAGCAGCATCCGGATCGTGGCAGCCGAGTCGTGGATGTGGATCTCGCCCGCCAGCCGGGAGTCGAGATCCCCGAAGATCCTGGCCGGCTCGCCGGGCATGACCACGGTCAGCTGGCCCACCTTGAGGCGCGAGGCTGCGGCCAGCATGACCCGCCGAGCCATTCGGTCTCCGAGACCCAGCGCCCGACCGGTCCGGCGCGTGATCGTGGACTCGTTCATGCGCGCACCTCCGGCCGTGATTGTGACGGGCGTGTCACGTGGGGGATCCACCTCGCGCCGCGCAACCAGAGGTGGAGCGCGTGCCAGTGGATCAGCGCAACGGTCTTGTGGGTCACGAACGGATGACGGAACAGCATTCGGAGCAGCCACTTGTCGGTCAACGGCAAGCGGCGAAGGACCAGCGAGGTGCTGAGCAGGGGCTGGCCATCGCGTCGCTCATTGATGGCGATCCGCAGTCCGCGGGCGTCCTCCTGAACGAAGACGGCGTAGCGACCGTCGGGCTCGATGAACGGCGAAACGTAGAAGTCCTTGTCCATCGCGGCTCGAAACGGTCCTCCGTCCTGCTCCGGACGGAGCGTGTAGAGGTGCCGCTCGCCGTACGTGTTGTGGACCTCGATGATCACGATCCGAAGGTCGCCGGACCCGTCACGACAGAGGAAGAAGCTGGCCGGGTTGAAGACGTAGCCGAACACACGGAGATTGGTGACCAGCGTGATCCTCCAATCCGTGGGGTCATGCCCCTCCGACCGGAGACGGCCCTTGATATCGACCGAAACGTCGCTCGATGGGACCGGCAGGTGATCGGCATCACGGAACTCCAGGACGCTCCGCCGATTCCGGCCCAGGAGGCGGAGCGAGCGATCGACGAGATCGAGCTCGCCGAGATCCAGCGCGGCGTAATACACGTCGTGGGCGAGGCCGTATTTGAAGGGCTGTGCGCGCTGATGGCGCACCGTGCCTTCGAGCAGGTGGGATCTCATGCTGCCCGGGACTCCGTGTCGGCCGCAGCCGTCAGCAGCTCGGCGACCTCGAACCCCGAGCGGCAGCCGTCCTCGTGGAAGCCGTAGCCCAGGTGGGCGCCAGCGAACCAGGTCTGGCGGTGACCCTGGAGCGAGCGGAGGGCACCCTGGGCATTCAGGGTCCGGAACGTGTACATCGGGTGGCTGAACGCGCGCTCCACGATGACGCGCCCGGGCCTGATTGCCTGGCTCGGGTTGACCGAGACGCAATACTCGGTCGGTCCAGCCAGCGACTGCAGGCGGTTCATGTGGTAGGTCATCGTCAGGGCGTCGCCAGGCCGATGGCAGTCCGGGGTCTCGATATTCCAGGAGCCCCACGCTCGTCGATTTGCCGGCAGGACCCGCTCATCGGTGTGCAACACCACTCGGCTGGTCGAGTATTCGAACCCTCCGAGCGCGCGTCGCTCTCGATCGTCGGCATCACCGAGCAGGGCCAGGGCGTCGTCTGCGTGGGTCGCCACGACGACCGCATCGAAGCGTACCGGCATGAGCCCGTCCGCGTGGATCGTTACACCCCGACCGTCCCGGACGACGCTCGTGACCGAGGTACCGGTGCGGACAGCATCGGAACCGAGCACCGAGACGATCTTCCTGACGTATTCGCGCGATCCGCCCTGGATGACTCGCCACTGGACGGCGTTGCCGATGCCGATGAGCCCGTGGTTGTCGAGAAAGTGGAGGAGATAGTCGGCTGGGAACTCGAGGACGCGGTCGGGCGCTGTCGACCAGACGGCAGCCACGATGGGGATCAGGAAGTGCTCACGGAAGCCTCGCCCGTAGCGGTGCTCGGAAAGCCATTCCTGGAGCGAGGCGCGGGTCGGTTCAGGAGCATCGAGGGTCCGTCGGGCATCGCGATAGAACCGCGCGACGTCCGCCATCATCCGCAGATGGGTTGGCCGACCCAGCATGGACGGCTCCGGGAAGAACCCGCGGAAGCCTCGCGAGCTGAACGCGAGGTCGCATCGGCGGCAGGACGAACCCAGTGACATGTCACTCGCCTGGGTGGCGATGCCGAGCTCTGCGAGCAGGCCGACAAAACGGGGATAGGTCCGCTCGTTGTAGACGATGAACCCGGTATCGATCGCGATCGCGCCACCCGAACGATCCACGGGCACGGTCCTGACGTGGCCCCCAGGCTCGGAATCGGCCTCGTAGACGACGACGTTGTGATCCTGGCGCAGGGCGTAGGCGGCGGTCAGGCCGCTGACGCCGGATCCAATGACGGCGATATCCATCACGATGCCCGGCGACCCGCCGCGATTTCCGCGAGCTTGCGCTGCATCCCGTCACGGGCATTCCGCCCGATTTCGGCAAAGGCGCCTCCGGCAAACGGCTCCACGAGGCGCATCAGGCCGCGCAGCCGGATGTCGGCGATGTACTCGATGTCGGTCCCGGCTTCGGTCGACTGGAAACGGATGTCATCAACGGCGGCAACGCCCGATCCGGAACCGGTGAGGACAACGCGGTTCGGTGAATCGAACGTCGTGATCTCGTATTCCATCGGCGTGACGCGGCCGCGCATCTGAACACCGAGGTCGAAGCGCGCTCCAACGCCGAGGGGCCCGTCGTCGATCCTGGATGCCGTCGCGACGCCCGGGTCCCAATCCTTCGAGTTGGCGAAGTCGGCGACGAAGGCAAACGCCTCGTCGATGGGCAAGGAGGTCTGGATGTGCTCCCGCAGGATGGGCATGGCCGGTGTCTCCGATCTGCGCCGCGACCGCCGGTTCACACCAGGAAGGCGTCGACGCGCGTTGAGGAACTGTGGAATCCTTCGTCAGGCGATCTTTGCGCATCTGACGCACGTTGTCAAGCCTTTGTACAATGTTTGGAAGTCTGGTACCGTGCCTCACATGAACCTTCGTACAGCACTCGACGGGCTCCTGGAGCTCACCGTCGTTGCGAGTTTCAGCCGAGTCGGACCTGCTGTCCGGCGTCGGCTCTTTGGCTGGACCGCCCCGGATCCGGCCTCGCTCGCAGGGCGGACCGCCCTCGTCACCGGCCCGACATCCGGACTCGGGCGTGCGGTCGCCGAGCAGCTCGCCGCGCTCGGCGCGCGAGTGATCCTGGTCGGCCGAAATCGCGAGCGCCTCGAGAGCGTGCGGGACGCGCTGGTCGCGACCCACGGCCAGGATCGATTCCCGATCGTGGTCGCGGACATGGGCTCACTCGAATCCGTTCGCGCGGCCGCTGCCGAGATCATCGCAACCGAGGACCGGCTCGACGTCGTCATCGACAATGCGGGTGCCATCGTTCACGAGCAGACCAATGGCCCTGACGGGATCGAATCGACCCTGGCGCTGCTGGTGGTCGGCCCATTCGTGCTGGTCGGGAGCCTCCTGCCACTGCTTCAGCGAACGCCGGGGGGCCGGGTCATCGCCGTCACCTCCGGCGGGATGTACACGCAGGTGCTCGACCTGGACGATCTGCAGTTCGAGGCGACCCCATACTCCGGCTCGCGAGCGTACGCGCGAGCCAAACGTGCCCAGGTTGCGCTCATGCGAGAGTGGGCGCGTCGGCTCCCACGGGCGGGCGTCACGTTCCATGCGATGCATCCGGGTTGGGCCGATACCCCCGGCCTCGCGGACTCCCTGCCGTCGTTCTATCGCCTGATGAAGCCGCTCCTCCGGACCCCAGCCGAAGCCGCTGACACGGTCACCTGGCTGGCGACGACCACTGATGCGCCTGAGTTCAACGGGAGCCTGATCCTGGACCGACGAGTGAGGCCGTTGGATCGCCTTGCGAAGACCCGGCTATCCGCCGCGGATCGAAGGCGCCTGTGGGACATGGTCGTGTCGCTCAGCGGTGGTCCCGATCCGGCGCCCGAGGGACGCTGAACCAGCGGGTGATGTCAGGCGGTGAGCCTCCGGAACGCCCACAGCGTGACGGAATGGAGCACCAGCCCGAGGATCACGATCGCGACGATCGCACGGCCGATCACATCCCACTCGAATCCGACGGTCATCAGTGCCCGCATGGCCTCGATGACGAAGGTGATGGGGTTCCAGTCGTTCACGAGTTTGAGCCAGTCGGGCATGAGGGCAACCGGCACGAACGCCGTTGACATGAAGGCGACCGGAAAGAACAGGATCGAAAGTGTTCCCGTGGCCTGCTCGTTCTTCGTCAGCAGCGCCGGAACGAACGAGGTGCCCGCCCAGGCCACCCCGAACGCCCCTGACAGGAGGAGGATCCCGATGGCGCCGGGGATCCCGGTTTCGATCCGCGCCCCGAGAAGCAGGCTGAGCACGAGAATTGCCCCGGCCATGATCATGCACTCGAGGAACAGCGGGACCAACTCGCCGGCGAGGATGGCGTAGCGGCCCACCGGCGTGGCGCGCAGCTTGTCCAGCATGCCGTTGCGATAGTCGTACAGGAGACTGCTGCCCGACCACGAGACCGCGAAGAACACCGTAAACGCGATCTGCCCAGGAGCGAGATAGGCCAGGTAGCTTCCGCCTCCGTTGCCACTCGCGGCAAACCCGGGCAGCTGGACGATGTCCTTGAACAGCTGGCTGAACACGAACAGCTGGATCAACGGGTACAGCACGACGCTCAGCGGGTTGGCCGGGACGCGGTAGAACCGTCGCCAGGCACGCAGCCCCAGGTACCAGGTTTGCGCGGCGAAGGTCGTCATCGCGCGACGGTCCCGGTCGTCGATCTCACGCTCTCACCAGCCCATCGGGATCACCTGGTCCGCCTCCTCGGCGCGGATCCGGTGCCCGGTGTGGTGGAGGAAGACGTCGTCGAGTGACGGCGTGTCCATCGTCAGGCCGTAGACGCGGACCCCGTCGAGGTCGATCCGACGCAGGATCTCCGGCGCGACCTCCCCGGCACTCCGGACCGACAGGCGAATGCCCTCGTCCGTGTCCTCTATCGCCGAGACGGTATCGAGGTCTCTCAGGCGCTCCGCAATCTTCGACCGGATGGCCGCCAGATCTGTGGCTCCCTCGAGCAGGGCCATCCGAGCGGTGGGCACGAGCCGCAGGCTCACGGTCTCCGCCCCGATCGTCCGCTTGAGGCTCGCTGGCGAGCCCTCGACCACGATCTTCCCGTGGTCGATGATGGCCAGGCGCTCGCACAGGCGATCCGCCTCCTCCATGTAGTGCGTCGTCAGGACCATCGTCGTGCCGGCCTGGTTGACGCGAACGAGCTCCTCCCAGAGGACGAGGCGGCTCTGTGGGTCGAGGCCCTCCGTTGGCTCGTCGAGGAACAGCACCTCGGGTTGGTGGACCAGCGCCGAGGCCAGGTCCAGGCGACGCCGCATCCCGCCCGAGTACGTTCCGGCCAACTTTCGCGCCACATCCGTGAGCCCCATCAGCTCCAGGAGCTCCTCGACACGCGACCGGAGCTCGTGCCCCGACATCCCGTGGAGATGGCCGATGAGGCTGAGGTTCTCGCGGCCAGTGGCCATCTGGTCGATCGTGACGGCCTGCGTCGCGAATCCGATCCGCCGCCGAACGGCGGCGGGATCGTGCGTGACGTCCAGGCCCGCTACCCGTGCCCGGCCCGACGTGGGACGAAGGAGCGTCGCGAGGATCTTGATGGTCGTGGTCTTGCCGGCGCCGTTTGGCCCGAGCAGACCCAGGAACTCGCCCCGACCGACACTGAACGAGATCCCGTCGACCGCCCGCGTGCCACCGGGATAGACCTTGACGAGATCCTCGACCTCGACGGTGGCCGCCGGGGCAGACGCCGTGGGTGCGGCCGCGACGCTCATGCCCGCATCAGAACGGCTTGACTTCCATGAGCCAGACGAGGATGGCGATCCCCCCGATGCCGATGGCCGCCGGCAGTTCGGGGCGCACGCGAGCCAGCACGGCCGCCAGCTCCTCGTCGGTTCCAGGGACCCGCGGCGGGTCGCCCTTCTTGTCGCCCTGGGTCGTCATCCCGAGGGTTCGTCGCACGTTGTTCATGGGAATGCCGGCGAGGGGCGTCATCAAGCCGATGACCACGATCAGCACGCTGATCGCGGCCCACGGCCAGAACTTCGCGAAGTGGTCGCCCATGATCGCCGCCGCGATGCCGAGAACGATCGTCACGAGCAGCAGGATCGAGGTGAACATGATCGATGATCCCGACAGCTCGAGCAGCGTTGCGAGCCTGGCTCGATCGCGCTCCGCCCGGACGCGGAACATCACGAACGCGGATGCGCCATGGCCCCCAAAGCCGAGGATGACGGTCAGAACGTGGCCCAGCACCACCACGTCGTACAGACTCACGATCGCCTCCGGATGACGTCACAGCGTGATGAAACCAGCGGCCGGCCTGGTCGCCCCGTCATGACGCTCGGGCTCGCCCGGCCCCACGAGCAAGATAGACGCCCAGCGCAAGCAGGAGGAGGGCGTTGACCGGGTGGAGCGCAGCGACGAGCGGGTAGGTGGCGCGCGCCCCAGGCAGCATGGTCTGGACGATATACAGCACGAGCAGCAGCAGGCTCAGGCCAACAATCCGGCGAGGCAGTCCGCCACCCACCGCGCTCAGGAGCACGGCCAGGGCCACGAGTCCGATGACCGAGAAGCCGAACTCCATGTGGAGTCCGAAGCCGAAGCCCTCATCGAACAGCGCGAGGCCCACGAGGAAGACCTGGATCACGATCGAGGCCACGAACCCCCACGCGATCCACCCGTGCGCACGCCCGATGCCGTACCTGATCAGGCTGACCTCCCTGTCGGCGTTCGTGCCGTCGGGGGAGAGCATCCGCGGGGCGACGTCCCGTCGTCACGGGGCCAGCGTCCCGATTCAGCCCGGGCGCCCGATGCGAGCTCAGCGCTGTCGCGTGGCTCCGCCGAGGCCCGCCTCGCGGGCGCGGACAATCGCCTGGGCTCGGTCGGCTACCTGGAGTTTGCTGAAAATGTTCGAAATGTGGTTGCGGACCGTCTTGGGTGCGAGGACCAGCCGGTTGGCGATATCAGGATTGCTCAAGCCACGTGCAACCATGTCGAGGATCTCGCGTTCGCGCTCGGTGAGTTCCGGAAAGATGGTCGTGTCCATCGCCGGCATGGTCGCGAAGAAGCTCACGAGGCGGCGGGCGATCGCGGGCCCGAAGATCGCCTCGCCCCGCGCCACGGCCCGGATGGCCCGGACGAGCTCGGCTCGGTCCGCCCCCTTCAGCAGATAGCCGCGCGCGCCCGCCTTCAGCGCGCCGAACACCTGGTCCTCGTCCTCGTCCATCGAAAGGACGAGGACGGCGATGTGCGGGCTGGTCGCAACGATTCGCCGGGTCGCCTCGATCCCGTCGATCCCGGGCATGTTCAGGTCCATGACGATGACATCGGGTTGAGATTCGCCGGCCACCTCCACGGTCTGGGTCCCACTCGATGCGGTAGCCACGACCTCGAGCCCGGCGATGGACCCCAGCAGCGCCTTGAGCCCGGACAGGAAGGTTTCGTGATCGTCGGCCAGCAGGAGCCGGATGGTTTCGATCGCGTCCGTCGCTTCGTCGGTCACTCTGAATCCTCGTGTCCAGTGTTTGCCCCGGAAACAGGCAACGCAGCCCGGACGAGCGTGCCGCTTACGGGTCCGGGCCCGATCTCGCAGATGCCGCCAACTTCCGCGGCCCGTTCACGCATCGACAGCAGGCCGATGCCGGGTCGCAGGGCCGATGGCAGCCCCCGCCCATCATCCGACACCTCGACCTCGAGGATCTGGTCTCCGGCGGTTTCCCGGGTGCTGATGGCCAGCTTCACGACACACGAGGATGCCTCCGCGTGGCGTGCCGCGTTGGTCATGGCTTCGACCGCGATTCGATAGGCGGCAACTTCCACAGCGGCCGGCAATTCCGGGAACCGCTCGGAGGCTTCCACGAGGAACTGCGGCCGTGGCCCCAGGCGCTCGCCCTGCGCCCGAAGCGCACCGACCAGCCCGAGTTCGTCGAGCGCGGGCGGCCGAAGCGCGTCGACCAGGCGTCGAATGTCGCCGAGCGCCGACTGGACCTCACCGTGGAGTTGAGCGAGCATGGTCCGAGCCCCGGCGGGGTCGCTGGTCACGAGGTCGGCGGCCACTTCGGCCCGCATGCCGATGGCGGCGAGCGAGGGACCGAGTCCATCGTGCAGATCCCGCCGAATGCGCCGCCGCTCCTCCTCTCGAGCAGCCACCAGGCGACCGCGCGAGTCGATGAGATCGGTGGTGAGCGCAAAGGCCCGGACCGCCACGCCGGCCTGGCGAGCCAGTGCCTCCAGCAACTGACGGTCGGCGGCGGAGAGTGGCTCGCCGCCGGACCGGGGGCTCACCAGCAACTCGCCGACGGTCTCGGCCCCATACACGAGCGTGACCGTCATCGGATCTCCGGCGGGCGGTTGCCCGGTGGTGACGAGGCGCCCACCTCTGCCGGTCGGCCCGACGCGCAGCCCCACCCACGGTAGGCGGAGCGACTCGGCGATCGTGCGGACGATGATCTCGGGCGCCTCGATGGGATCAAGCGTGGCCTCGAGCCGTTGCCCGAGCCGGGTGATCGCGCGAGATGGATCGTCACGATCGCCGTACATCAACCGGTTGACCGTCCGCTGGAGCCCATCACGGATCGGAAGCGCGGCGACGGCCGCCAGCCCGGTCCCGAGCAGGGGAGCGGAAATTCCCGTGTCGCTGCCGATCAAGGTCCCGAGGATCGCGACCGAGCCGGCATAGATCGCCACGATCGATCCCGTCACCCCGCCGTAGACGAGGGTTCGGTTGACGATGACCTCGATGTCGAAGAGCTGATGGCGCAGGATGCCGGCCGCGAGGCCGACCGGCAGCGGAAGGGCGAGCAGTCCGACGGCACTCCAGGGCACGATCGGCCGGCCCGTCAGCAGTTGCGGTCCAAGGAGCAGGACCAACCCACCCGCGGACGAGACAATGCCGCCGATCAGCGCCCACCGCAGCCGCAGGCGCACATCCGGCGGCGCAAGGCGGAACGCGCGGATGGACAGGATCAGCCCCATGACGATGGTTGGGATGATCGTCAGGGCCTGGACGGCCGGCCAGGTACCAAGCCAGGCCGTCGCCGACGGGCTGGCGACGCGGGCGACGACGAGCCCGGCGAGATATGCCCCCAGCGGAACGGCGTACACGAGCTGCAGCGTCCGCCGCGGCGGGGCTCCGTCGATCGACGCCATCGCCAGCGGAAGGTGGAGAGCCCCCGCGGGCCAGAGGAGCATGTACAGCCCCCCGGCGGTCAGGGCGTAGAGCACGAAGGGCCAGCCCTCGGTGATGTCCCGGATCCCGAGGCCGAGGAGCCACGGCAGCGTGCTCCCGGTGACGCCGACCGCGGCGATGCTGAGGGCCACGGCAGCCGACGCCTCGGGCCGGCGCAGCAGGACGAAGCCGGCGATCGCCTGCAGGACCACCGTGAATACGAGGACGCTCCAGTTGGCGAGCAGCGCCTGGCCCACGTCCACCCGGCCGACGCCGACACGCACTTCGACCGCGGTGCCCTCTCGAACGACGGAGTAGGGGACGGACGACGCGCCCGAGGGCAGGCGATCGAAGCCGCCGATGATCGCTGAGCCTAGCCACTCGTTGAGGCCATGGCCGGCCACGCCCGTCACGAGGTCACCGTCCCGGAGTCCATCTGGCGTGCCGGTTTCGACCTGGACCTTGGCTCCTGCGGGGCTCCAGGCGTCGGCATAGAACGAGATCACGGCCCCGTCCGAGACTCCGAAGAGGCGCCAGGCGAGGAACCCAAGGGCGGCCGCAACCGCTACGCCGGTCAGTGCCCAGGTTCCAATTCTTCGAGGCCGATCAGAGGCGACGGTCACGACTCTCTCCCAATAGCCTCTGGTCGCTGACCGGCTCGCCGTTCGCGGACCCGGCCAGACCTCGTCCTACAGGTTGCCGCGCCGGGCCTGTTCGATTTCGATGGCCTCGAAGAGTGCCTTGAAGTTGCCGACCCCGAAGCCGCGCGATCCGTGGCGCTCGATGATCTCGAAGAAGAAGGTCGGGCGATCCTGGATGGGACGGGTGAAGATCTGGAGGAGATAGCCCTCCTCGTCCCGGTCCGCTTCGATGCCGAGCTCCTCGAGGACATCCATCGGGACGCCGACGTCGCCGACCCGATCGGCCAGCGTCTCGTAGTAGGCGTGCGGCATGCCCAGGAACTCGACCCCGCTGTCCCGAAGAGCGCGCACGGTCGCGACGATGTCGTCGGTCCGGAGCGCGACGTGCTGGGTTCCCGCGTCGAGGTACCAGTCAAGGAACTCCTGGATCTGGCTCTTCTTCTTTCCCGGCGCCGGCTCGTTGATCGGGAACTTCACGCGTCCGTTGCCGCTGGTCATGACCTTCGACATGAGGGCCGAGTAGTCGGTGTGAATGACCTTGTCGTCGTAATGGATCAGCTGCGCGAAGCCGAACACGTCGCGGTAGTAATCCACGAACCGGTTCATATCGCCGAGTTCGACGTTGCCCACGCAGTGATCGATCTCGAGCAGGGACAGACCTGCGGCCGCTCGGGCCGGCTTCTTGACCTTTCGGTACCCGGGCGCAAAGACGCCGTGATAGTCGCTTCGATCGATGAACGAGTGGCGAACCTCGCCATAGGTCATGACCGCACTGCGCCGCAGGACGCCATCGTCGCCGCCATCGAGTTCGACCGGCTCGATCGCCGAGCGCGCGCCGCGGGCGGTCGTTTCGCGCCAGGCGGCTGCCGGGTCATCGACCGCGAAGGCGATGTCCTTGACGCCATCGCCATGCCGATGAACGTGCTCCGCGATTTCACCGTCGGGCGTCAGCGGGGCGGTCAGCACGATCGTGATGTCGTTCTGGCGCATGACGTAACTCGCTCGGTCGCGCACGCCGGTCTCGAGTCCGGCGTAGGCGATGGGCGTGAACCCCCACAGGGTCCGGAAATAGGCCGACGCCTGGCGGGCGTTGCCGACCCAGAACTCGACGTGATCGAGCCCGTTGAGTGGAAGGAAGTCCTTCGCCTCCGCGTAGGCATCCTTGTTGAGATGGGCACCGGCCTGGTTGGCCGCCCCCCGGTTCAGCGTGTCGGTCATGGACGCATACCTCGCTGGCCTCGTTGGTTCGAGCGTCGTTGGGTTCTCATGGTAGCCGGGCCGTCGAGCCGGACCCCTGGTTCGTGCGAAACTCCGCGCATGAATGAACTGCCCGCTCCTGCCGTCCGCCTCGAAGGCGCCATTGCCGACATGCTCGCGCTCCGTCCGCGCGTCGAGGCGGCGGCTCCATGGCCGCTCGCCGAGCTCTACGGGACCGAGGCCGAGGCGAGTTGGGGACCGCCCGAGCTGCTGGCCCACCTGGACGAGATGCTGCCGTTCTGGCTCGCCGAGGCGGAGCGCATCGTGGACGGGCCAGGCGAGGCTCCCGTGGACTTCGGTCGAGTCGCCGCGGATACCGTCCGGATCGGGATCATCGGGCGAGACCGGACGATCCCGCTCCGTGAGTTGTTCGCCCGGCTGTCCGCCGATGGGGCTCGGGTCGCGGCGCGCATGCGCGAGATATCCGACGAAGACGCTGCTCGCGTCGGCCGACACCCCGTCCGCGGCACGGACACCGTGGCCGGAATGCTGGAGCGCTACGTGATCACGCACCTCGAGGAGCACGTCATCCAGCTCCAGGAAATCCTCGCTGCAAGGGGAGCCTGACCCGCGTGTTCATGCTCTGGGCGATCCCCGTCGGGCTCCTCCTCGGGGTGGTCCTTCGTGGCAGCCTCGACGGGTTCCTGAGCATCGGCTTTCGCTGGGCGCCGCTGGCCGTCGGGGGGCTCCTGATTCAGATCGCGCTGTTCACCGAAACGGGTGATCGTCTTGCGGGCGACCTCGGCCCGCCGATCTACGTCGTCTCGACCCTGGCGGTCTTCGTGGCCGTCGTCCGGAACTGGCGCCTCACCGGGATGGTCGTCGTGGCGGCGGGGGCGCTCAGCAACCTCATCGCGATCTCGGCGAACGGCGGGTTCATGCCGGCCGACCCCGGCGCCCTGGCCATGGCCGGGTTCGGCGGGCCGGGCGACCACACCAACAGCATCGTCCTTGCCGACCCGGCGGTTCGGTTCCTGACGGACATCTACGCCCTGCCCGCGGCGGTCCCGATGGCGAACGTGTTCAGCGTGGGCGATGTCCTCATCGGCGTCGGGATCGTGATCGTCATCGTCGCGGCCATGCGACGAAGCCCCGCCCTGGCCTAGCCGGCCCGCCGCTCGCGCCACAGGCTCCGGAGCAGGAAGACCACGTTCGCTGGTCGTTCCGCCAGGCGCCGCATGAAGTACGGGTACCACTGCTCGCCCATCGGGACGTAGATCCGGACCGTCCAGCCATCGCGCAGGACGCGCTCCTGGAGATCGCGGCGGACCCCGAACAGCATCTGGAATTCGAACCGATCCGGGGCGATGTCATGCGCCCGGGCATGGGCGATGAGTTCGTCCACGATGCCGTCGTCATGGGTCGCCAGGGCCGGGTAGTTCCCCTCGTCCAGGAGACGCCGGGCCACGGCGAGATAGGCCGCGTCAACATCGGCCTTGTCCTTATGAGCGACCGCCGCCGGTTCCCGATAGGCGCCCTTGCAGAGGCGGATCCGTGCGCCGGCGGCAATCAGCCGGTCCGCATCGGCCGGAGTTCTCAGGAGTGCCGACTGGAGCACGACCCCAACGTCTCCCGATCCGGCCATGAGCGGCCGGAGCTCGTCCCACAGGGCGAGCGTGGCATCCGTCGTGCTGTGGTCCTCCATGTCGATCCGGACGAAACCGCTCGAAGCGGCGGCGGCCGTCAGGATCCGCCCGACGTTCTCGCGGGCGAGTGCCGGGTCCAGGGCGAGTCCCATCTGGCTGAGCTTGATGCTGACGTTCTGCTCGAGGCCCTGGTCCCGGAGGACACCGAGGGCCGTGACGTAGCCGTTCGCCGCGGATCGAGCGGCGTCCGCCGAGCGGACCGCCTCGCCCAGAATGTCGATGGTCGTCCCGTACCCGGCAGCATCGATCAGCTTGATCGAGGGCAACGCCGCAGCCATCGTCTCGCCGGCAACGAACCGGCCGACCATCGCACGAGTGACCGGCAGTCGGGTGGCGAGTCGCCCGATCGAGCGACGGTGCGACAGGCCCAGCAGCGCGGCGCGCATCGCCCGCTCCACGAGGCTGGCGCCGGAGCGATGGTCGGATCCCGCGCGGGTCAACGCGGCGGTCCATCCCCCGGGACGAGGGTTGATTCGAGTTGCTCACCGAGCTCCACGGTCCGGCGGAAGGCGGCCCAGACAGCCTCGGACAGGACCGTGCGCAAGCGACCCGATTCGAGTTCGTGCAGGGCGGCGGCACTGGTGCCTCCGGGCGAGGTCACCATGTTGCGAAGCTCAGCCGGGTGCATCCCGGACTGCTTGGCGAAGAGCGTGCTGCCCTCGAGCGTCTCGATGACCAGGTCATGGGCAATGTGGCGCGGAAATCCGAGGTGGACGGCGGCATCGATGAGCGCCTCCATGACGAGGAAGACGTACGTGGGGCCGGTGCCCGAGACCGCTGTCGCCATGGCGACGAGCTTTTCGTCATCGACTTCGAGTTGAGCGCCAAGCGCACCGAGCAGGGTTGCTGCCTGCCCGCGCTGCTCCGCGGTCACCTGGGGCGTCGCGAACCAGACGGTCATGCCCCGGCCGAGGCGGGCCGGCGTATTCGGCATGCTCCGCACGATCTGATCGTGACCGAGGGCTGTCTTGAGAGCCTTCGTCGTGGCGCCGGCGAGGATGCTGATGACCAGCTGGCCCGGTTGCAGGCTCCCACTGATCTCCTTGCCGATCCGGCCCAGCATCTGGGGCTTGATCGCCAGGATCACGACATCTGCGCCCGCGATCGCCTCGAGGTTCGAATCGACCGTCCGGATGCCGTGCGTGGAGGTGAGATGGTCGCGTCGCTCAGCCCTGGGGTGACTCGCGACCAGTCGCTGCGGCTCGACCAGACGACCCCGAAGAAGCCCGGCAATGATGGCTTCGGCCATCACTCCCGAACCGACGGTTGCGATCGTGCGCTCAGCGAGTGGGGACATTGGCGCGAGTATGCCACGCGCTCGGGTCATTGCCGGCATGGACCCGAGCGACGCCTCAGGTACCTGGGTCCCGCGGCTTCGAAGTGCGCGGCCCGGCGGCGTCAGGCCTCCCGTCCTGGGCCGTGGTTGGCCGAGCGGCCGTCGCCCGATCCTGCAGTCCATGACGCAGGCGGAACCGCAGGAACTCGTTGTCGCCCGCCCGCCCGATGCAGTCCGGACAGAGGTGGGCCCAGCCCTCCAGGTCGTCGCTGGCTCGAACCTCGTGGTGCGCGCCACACCAGAGGCAATCGAAGGTCCCCCGGTAGGTCATGCGCCTAGCGCTCAGGCCGATCATCCATGGATCGGCCCCCGGCTATTGCGGTTTGGCGGCATCCACCGCGACGCGCGCGGCGTCGCGATCCGTGAACCAGGTCGCATCCATCTGGATGTAGCCTGCCCACTCGGTGGGAACCTGATCCTCGGGGAAGATGGCATTGACCGGGCATTCGGGCTCACACGCGCCACAGTCGATGCACTCGTTCGGATCGATGAACAGTTTTCGATCGACGCCTTCTTCGTAGTGGATGCAGTCAACCGGGCAAACCGAGACGCACGACAGGTCGAGAACGTCGACGCAAGGCTCGGCGATCACATAGGTCATTGGCTCGAAATCTCCTCTCGCGTCACTGCGCGTTTGCCCGCCCGTTGAAGGTGCTCGAAGCGTACCACCGGCCTCCACCGCATGGTGCGCGCCGAGCGACCGCTACGTTTTCAGCGGCTGCCCGTCGCGACCGACGAATCGGACCGGAACAACCATCCCTTCCGCCCAGTGGCCGGGGATGTGGCAGCCAACGAACCAGCCGCCGGCCTCCGTGCCCGCGGTCAGAGGGACGGTCCATGGCACATCGACCCGCTGGCCGGTCTGGACCACCACTCGCAGCCCCGCCAGATCCGGGCTGACTGAGACCACGGGTGTCGGGCCCGGCGGAGCCCCGATCGTTGCCGCCTCGGCCGCCTCCCAGGCGTCCTGCACGCCCATCCCGCCGATCACGATCTCGTGAACGATGAGCCCCCCGTTGACGATCTGGAGCACGACGTGCTCGCCCGGGACCAGATCCACGATCGGTGGAATGTACGAGTAGTCCTTGGCCACGATGATCACGGTCCGTGGCTGATCGGCGGTGCCGGCGGTGATCGCCGGCGTGGAGTCCGGATCCGCTGAGCACCCGAGGACGGCCAGCGCAAGGAAAGTCGCGAGGACATAGCGCGCGGCGCGTCGAAACGTCGGTGGTGCGTGCACGGCAGCGCAGTCTACGTCGGTCGCGCTCCGAATTGGCTTGACACGCGGCAGCGGCGGACCGGATAGTGCGGCGACCCGCTCATGCGTGGAGTGGGTCAATCGTGCGAGGACCGATGCCGATCGGCCCCATCGCCTCGAATCGCGATCCCCGGCTGCCAGACAGCGGCGGGAAACCGTATGGAGAAGTCGACCGCACATGTCGAGCCCCGCGATCGCCGACGGCACACCTGCAGGCCGCACCTCCGCGAACCTGTCCGCCTCCATGCCCGCCGTCGTCCTTGAGGGCGTCGTCAAGCAGTTTGGCGGCGATGCCGCCGGCCGGAGAGTGGCCAAGGCGATTGGGTCGGGGCCCGGTGCTCCCATCGTCGCGGTCGCCGGCATCGACCTCGAGATCGCCGACGGCGAGTTCTTCTCGATGCTCGGGCCGTCCGGCTCCGGCAAGACCACGACGCTCCGGATGATCGCCGGATTCGAACTGCCGACGCGTGGCCGGATCCTCCTGCACGGCGAGGACGTTTCCGGCAAGCCACCGTTCGAGCGCGACGTCAATACCGTCTTCCAGGATTACGCCCTGTTCCCGCACATGACCGTTGGCGAGAACGTCGCCTACGGCCTCGTCGTCCGAAAGGTGCCCAAGGCGGAGCGTGTGGATCGCGTGACCGAGGCGCTACGGATGGTCCGGCTCGAAGGCTACGAAGGGCGCAAGCCGGGGCAGCTCTCGGGTGGGCAGGCCCAGCGTGTAGCGCTCGCCCGCGCGCTCGTGAACCGGCCCCGCGTGCTCCTGCTGGACGAGCCGCTCGGCGCGCTTGACCTCAAGCTCCGGGAGGAGATGCAGATCGAGCTCAAGTCGATCCAGCAGCAGGTGGGCATCACGTTCATCTACGTCACCCACGACCAGGACGAGGCGCTCACCATGAGCGATCGCCTGGCGGTCTTCAACCACGGCCGGATCGAACAGGTGGGAACCCCGGCGGACCTCTATGAGCGCCCGGCGACCGCCTTCGTCGCCGGGTTCGTCGGGACGTCGAATCTGCTTCGCGACGAGGTCGCGGCGCAGATCATCGGCCAGCCCGGGATCTACACGGTCCGTCCGGAGAAGATCCACCTGGCTGAGCCGGGTGCGAGTGTAGACGCGGATGAGATGTCTGCCGACGGCACCATTCGCGACGTTGTGTATCTCGGCTCGGAAACACGCTATGTCGTCGTGCTGGGAGCGGGCGCCGAGCTCGTCGTGACCCAGCAGAATCTAGCCACTTCATCGATGGAGGCGCTCGCGGCGCAGGGTCGCCCGGTGCGTCTGATCTGGAAGCGGGAACACGCCCTGCGCGTCCAAGGGTGACGCGGGGACATGGAGGAGGGAACATGATCAAGGGAAGGCTCACGGCGATCGTCGGCGTCGTCGCCCTCGTGGCCGCTGCATGCGGCGGCGGCGCGACGGCAGCGCCGACGATCAACCTGCCCACGGCCGTCGGGGATGGCGAAGGTGAGCTCTCGGTCCTGGCCTGGCCGGGCTATGCCGAGGACGGGTCGTACGACCCGACGCAGAACTGGGTCAAGCCGTTCGAGGATGCGACCGGCTGCAAGGTCACGGTCCAGGTGTTCGGGACGTCCGATGAGGCGTTCAGCCTCTTCTCGACCAATCCCACCAAGTTCGACGTGATCTCGGCGTCCGGCGACGCCAGCCTCCGCCTGGTCCGGGCCGGCTATGTCCAGCCGGTCAACATGGATCTGGTACCGAACTACGCCGACATCTTCCCGGCGCTCAAGGACAAGCCGTACAACACCGTCGATGGCGTCCACTACGGGGCGCCACACGGCCGGGGCTCCAACCTGCTGATGTGGCGGACCGACAAGATCGCGACTGCGCCGACCTCGTGGGCGCAGATGTTCGACGCGAACCCATCGTGGGGCAAGCAGGTGTCCGTCTACGACGCGCCGATCTACATCGCAGATGCGGCCGTCGTCCTCATGAGCACCAAGCCCGACCTCAAGATCACGAACCCGTACGCGCTCGACGACACGCAGTTCGCGGCCGTCGTGGATCTGCTCAAGCAGCAGAAGCCGAACATCAGCCAGTACTGGGTTGACTACACCAAGCAGCAGCAGGCCTTCGAGTCGGGCGACGCGACCATCGGCACGACCTGGCAGGTCATCAGCTACCTGCTCCAGTCCGAGGATCCGCCCATCCCAGTCAACGTGATCAAGCCGGTCGAAGGGGCCACCGGCTGGTCCGACACATGGATGATCAACTCCAAGACCACTCACCTCAATTGCGCATACAAGTGGCTCAACCACATCGTCTCGCCCGAGGTGAACGCGCAGATCGCTTCGTGGTTCGGCGAGGCACCCGGCAACAGCAAGTCCTGCGGGCTGTCGCAGGCCGATCAGGACAACTGCGACTTCTTCCATGCCAACGACGACGCCTTCTGGAAGGACGTCTGGTATTGGCAGACCCCGGAAACGGCCTGTGTGGATGGCCGCACTGATGTCAAGTGCAAGGGCTTTGACGACTGGGTCAAGGCCTGGACCGAAATCAAGGGCTGATCGCCCGAGGTGATGAACTGAGGGCCCGGGCGTTTCACGCCCGGGCCCTCGTCTCGAACTGGACATGACAGCCCAACCCCTCAACCAGGGATCCCTTGCGCGCCGCTTTGCGGCGTGGCTGCACGCCCGGCCACGCGTTCGCCTCGCGCTGCTGCTCGCCGCGCCCGTGGCCTGGCTCGTCGTCGCCTACCTCGGCTCACTGGCTGTGCTTTTCGTCAACTCGTTCTGGCAGCGCGACGAGTTCACGGGCCTGGTCCAGCGGACGTTCACGCTGGACAACTTCGTCGAGCTGCTCACCACTCCGCTCTACGGCACGGTGCTCCTGCGAACGGTGACCATGGCGGCCACGGTGACCCTGACCTGCGCGGTGCTCGCGTTTCCGATCGCGTTCTACATGGCGCGCGTCGCATCGCCGCGCGTCCGTGGCCTCCTGGCCGTCGCCGTTCTGATGCCGCTCTGGTCCAGCTATCTCATCAAGGCCTACTCGTGGCGCCTCATCCTGTCCGAGGAGGGACTCCTCAACTGGCTCCTTGGTCCGTTGGGCCTGCGTGGCCCGGGCCAGACCGAAATCGGCCTGTGGCTGGTCTTCACCTACCTCTGGCTGCCGTACATGATCCTGCCGCTGTACGCGGGCCTGGAACGGATCCCGTCCTCGCTCCTGGAGGCCTCGTCCGATCTGGGCGCCCGTGCCTTCACGAGCTTCCGGCGGGTCATCTTCCCGCTGGTCATTCCGGCGCTCGCCGCCGGGTCGATCTTCACCTTCTCACTCACGCTCGGCGATTACGTCGCGCCGTCCTTGATCACGACGACCCAGTTCGTGGGCAACCTGATCTTCCTTAACTTCGGGGCGCCAGACCTCCCGTTTGCTGCTGCGCTGTCGCTCGCGCCACTCGGGGTGATGCTCGTGTACCTGCTGGTGGCGCGCCGTCTCGGCGCGTTTTCGTCCCTGTGAGCCGCTGGCTCGGCCGGTTCGCGCTGCGCGCCTCGACGGTCGCCGTCCTGCTCTTCATCTATGTCCCGCTCGTGGTGGTGATCGCCTACGCCTTCAACTCCAGCGGAACGACTTCGTGGCCACCGTCCGGCTTCAGCACTCGCTGGGTCGAGGCGGCCCTCGAGAACACCGGCCTGCGGGCCGCGTTCATGACCTCGATCGGCATCGCCGTGGCGGCATCGAGCATCGCCCTCGTACTGGGCACGCTCGCGGCCTTCGCCGTCGCTCGCTACGAGTTCTTCGGTCGTGAGGCCGTTTCCTTCGTGGTGGTCTTCCCGATCGCCCTGCCCGGGATCGTCACCGGGATGGCACTCAGCACGACGTTTGCCACGACCGGCCTTCCCCTCGGCCTCCTGTCGATCGTCGTCGCCCACGCCACGTTCTGCGTCGTCCTCGTCTACAACAACGTCATCGCGCGGGTGCGCCGAACCGGGACGTCACTCGAAGAGGCGTCGGCGGACCTCGGCGCGGATGCCTGGCAGACCTTCCGGCGGGTCACCTTCCCGGCGATTCGGTCGGCGATGCTGGCCGGAGCGCTCCTGGCCTTTGCACTGTCGTTTGACGAGGTCATCGTCACGATCTTCACGGCCGGTGGCGTCACCACGCTGCCGATCTGGATCTTCCAGAGCTTCCGGCTGGCCAACCAGGTCCCGCTGGTCAACGTCGCCGGCCTCGCTGCGATCCTGCTGTCGGTGATCCCGGTGTTTGTTGCTTCGCGCCTGACGACGGACAGCTCGGGCGCCGGACGGATCTAGGTTCGTCCGGACCGTCGGCAGCACGTTACCCGCGTGCCCGCGACGGCAGAGCCGCCCGCGAGGTGGCGCCGCGCGATAGGATCACCACATGGCCAGCCTTCCGGAGCCAGCCGCCACCCGTGCCGCCCTCGAGGCCGAGGCCACACGTCTCCGGGAATCCCTCGGTGAACCGATCGAAGGCCCCGGGCAGATGACGTATGGATCGCAGGCGGCCGCGGCGACCCATGTCTTCGAGCAGCAGCGCGACCTCGCCCTTCGCGATCACGAGCGTGCGCAGCTGGCGCTCGTGGAGGATGCGCTCGCCCAGCTGGATGCAGGGACCTACGGCACATGCCGAAACTGTGGCAAGGCCATCGCAGCCGCTCGCCTCGAGGCCATTCCGTGGGCCGCCACCTGCATCGACTGCGCGAGATCCGGCCCGAGGTGACCCGATTCGTGGTCCTCGACCCGACCACGGGGAAGCCGTTGGGCGACGACGAGGAGCCGCTCGTCACCATCGACGACATTCGCGCCGCGGTCCGACGACTCGACGGGATCGCGCTCCGAACACCGCTGGTCGAATACGCGGCCGGTCCCCCGCGGCTCCTGCTGAAGGCCGAATCGCTCCAGCCAATCGGGGCCTTCAAGATCCGCGGTGCCTACAACGCCATGGCTCAGCTCGATGCGGAGTCGCGCAGCCGCGGGGTCGTCACCCACTCGTCGGGCAACCATGCCCAGGGCGTGGCGCGGGCTGCCCGGCTTCTCGGCATCAGGGCGACGATCGTCATGCCGGAGGACGCTCCCGCGATCAAGCGCGCGCGCGTTGCCGCCGATGGGGCCGAGATCGTGACCGTCGCGGTCGAGAGCGGTGCGCGCGAGGAGATGGCCGACCGCCTCGTCCGGGAGCGGGACCTCGTGTTGATCCCGCCCTATGACGATGACCGGGTCATTGCCGGCCAGGGCACCTGCGGCCTGGAGATCGCCGAGGCGGTGCCTGACCTCGCGCTCGTCCTCGTGCCGGTCGGCGGGGGAGGACTCGCCAGCGGCGTCGCCGTCGCCGTTCGAGCCCTGCACCCGGGGGCCCGTGTGATTGGCGTCGAGCCGGAGCTCGCCGCCGACGCTGCCGAGTCACTGGAAGCCGGCCGGATCGTCCGCTGGGAGGGGGCCAGGACCGCCCGGACGATCGCTGATGGAACGCGTACCCAGGCCATCGGCCGGCGACCCTTCGCCCATCTGTCTCGCCTGCTGGACGGGATCATCACGATCACGGATGCCGAGATTGCGAGCGCGATGCGCCTCGCCGCGGAGGGGGCGCGCCTCGTCGTGGAGCCATCGGGCGCGCTGTCGCTGGCCGCCGCGGTCCATCATGCGGTCGAGCTGGGCCTCGAGAGTCTCGAGGGGACAGTCGTCGCCGTGGTCAGCGGCGGCAACGTGGACCCGGAGCGCTACCGCTCGCTGATCGACGCCCCGGTGCCAGCCTGATCGGGCGCCACGTCGGCGCGTCGCTTCCGTAACACCTCCTCCCGCTCGCGCAGGGCTGCCCGCTCGAGGTCCGTGCGTCGGTCGGCTGCCTCGGTGGATCGAGATTCACTGCTCATCCAGGTGGCCATGACTGCCAGCGTCGCCACGAGGAAGATCACGTCGCCGAAGAACCACATGATCCCGGCGGCCAGGCGCTGATCGTCGAGGGCCAGGATTCCGTAGGGCGATCCGAGCGTCGCGTAGTGCGGATAGAGCGGGCTCTCGGCAAACAGAATCGCCACCGCCAGGAAGGAGTTCTGGGGCATCTGCAGGAAGACGTAGGCGATCCGGGCGGGATGCCGCATCCGGTTTGGTGCCGGGTCCAGGGCGACGAGCGGCCACCAGAACAGAAGCCCGGCCGCCAGGAAGGCCATGTGCTCGAGATCGTGGACCACGGGATCTTCCAGGGAGAGGTCAAAGAGGGGCGAAAAGTGGGTGCCCCACATGACGGCCGTGAAGACCAGCCAGGCGACGATCGGATGCGTCAGCCCCAGCACGACGCGACTGTGCAGAACCGGCAGAATCCGCTGCCTTCGAGTCGATGATGAGACCGCCCGCAGCAATTGCGTGATGGGCGCACCCATGGCCATGAGCGGCGGACCGACCAGGGTCAGCAGCAGGTGCTGGACCATGTGCAGCGAGAACAGGGTCGTGTCGTAGCGGGCCACGCCGGACAGCAGGGCGAAGGCGATGGCAGCGAGGCCGGCGATGAACGCCCAGCGTTGCCAGGCGGGAACGGGATGGTCGGGGTGGAGCCGATCGACCCTCGCCAGGAGACGCCACCACACGACAGCGGAGATGAGCAGGGGCAGCGCCACCAGCGGCTCGACTTCCCAGTCGAGCAGCAGATTGACTGCGTCGGGGCGCGCATCCGGAACGGGTCCGTGGGCTGCCGCCAAAGGGACGGCGATCGCTCCGGCGACGACGGCGCTGGCCAGCGCCACGAGCCCGCGAACGATGCTGCGCCTGTTCACGAGCCTATCGTCCCACGGTGCGTCCCGGCGCATCGCGCGGACCTGTTGCCCTCGGGTATCATGTCGAACGGCCCGTCCCCATGGGGAGGTCCAGTTCGCGCCCCGCCCCGCCGGAGGGACGTCCCGCTCTGCCGGCGCCCGTCATATTCCATCCACCCGAGGACAGCCGATGTCGACTAGCCCCAGGAAGCGGCCCGCGCCCGACGCGCTCGTCGCCGGCTTGGTGGTCGCAATCCTGGTCGCGCTCGTGGGCGCCGTGTTCCTGAGCGGCTGGGGAGCCTCCCTCTATCCGCCGCAAGCCGCCACATCGGAAGCACGCAACGTCCGGGGTCTGTACGACATCGTCTTCGCGTTTGGCCTGGCGATCTTCGTCGTCGTCGAGGCACTGATCATCTGGAGCGTCCTGCGCTACAGGCGCAAGTCGAGCGACACGTCACTCCCGGTCCAGACTCACGGGAACAACACGGTCGAGATCATCTGGACGCTCATCCCGACCGCGATCGTGCTCTTCCTGTTCGTGATCTCCTGGCAGAGCCTGAACCGCGTCAACGCGGTCAGCGCCTCTCCGGATATCCGGATCCATGCGATTGCCGGGCAGTTCCAATGGCAGTTCGAGTATCTCGATGCCAGCGGGTCGAAAGTCGCGACGCAGCTGGTTCCCGTCTATGACGTCGACACGGGCGAGGGTGGGATGGCCGTCCCGGCCGGAAAGTCGGTCCAGGTCACCCTGGACAGCCCGGATGTGATCCACGCGTTCTATGTCCCGCGCTTCCTGTTCAAGCGCGATGTGGTGCCGGGCCAGACCAACCGATTCGAATTCACGGTCGATGCATCCGAAGCCGGCCAGGTCTTCCGGGGCCAGTGTGCCGAGTTGTGCGGGACCGGCCACCGCCGGATGCTCTTCTCGGTCATCGCCCTGACGCCGGCCGACTACGACACCTGGCTCAAGGCCCTGATCGTGAAGGCCAACGCGACGCCCGCGCCGGCACCGAGCGGCACGGTCCTCACCCTGAGCGCACTCAATATCCAGTACGACACGGCCGCCCTCGAGGTACCCGCAGATGCGCCGTTCGCGATCAGCTTCACCAACCAGGATCCATCCGGGGTGACGCATGACGTCGACGTCCGCGACTCCAGCGGCACGGTTGTCGCGAATCAGGAAGTCGTCAACGGCGGCAGCAGCGCGAATTACGTCTACGACCCGTTGCCGGCGGGGACGTACACGTTCTTCTGCTCGATCCACGCAAACATGACCGGCACCCTGACGGTTAAGTAAGGAGCGCGGAATGGCGACCCACGCCCTCACCCCGGCGACCTCGACCTACAGTCGAGGTCGCCTGTACGAGTGGCTGACGACCACCGATCACAAGAAGATCGGGATCATGTACGTCATCAACTCGTTCGTGTTCTTCCTGATCGGCGGCATCCTCGCCCTGGTCGTTCGGACCGAACTGGCCCAGCCGGGCCTGCAGTTCCTGGCCGACGAGCACGTCTACAACGAGATGTTCACGATGCACGCCACGATCATGATCTTCGTGTTCGTGATCCCGATGCTGGCGGGTCTCGGCAACTACATCGTCCCGCTCATGATCGGCGCCCCGGACATGGCCTTCCCGCGCATCAACGCCCTGTCGCTCTGGATGCTGCCCCTGGGCGGACTTCTGCTGATCTCGAGTTTCTTCACTGGCGGCACGGCCGCGGCCGGCTGGACGTCCTACCCGCCGCTGTCGCTGGACGGCCCGCTGAAGTCCCCGGGCTCGGGGCAGGATCTGTGGATCGTGTCGCTCATCCTGATCGGGACCAGCTCGATCCTCGGCGGCATCAACTTCCTGGTCACGATCTTCAAGATGCGTGCGCCGGGCATGACCCTCTTCCGGATGCCGATCATGGTCTGGACCGTGCTCGTGACGAGCGTCCTCGTGGTCATGGCGACGCCTGTCATCACCAGTGCACTGGTGATGCTGTTCATCGACCGCAACTACGGTGGCCATTTCTTCGATCCGTTCGGCGGGGGCAGCGCGATCCTGTACCAGAATATCTTCTGGTTCTATTCGCACCCGGCCGTCTACGTGATGATCCTGCCCGCGATGGGCGTGATCAGCGAGGTCCTGCCGGTCTTCAGCCGCAAGCCGCTGTTCGGCTACAAGGCGTTCATCTTCGCCACGGCCGCCATCGGCGCTCTTGGCTTCTCGGTCTGGGCCCATCACATGTTCACCACGGGCTCGGTCTTCCTGCCGTTCTTCAGCCTGCTGACCTTCCTCATCGCCGTTCCTACGGGCGTGAAGATGTTCAACTGGGTATTCACGATGTTCCGCGGACAGCTGTCGCTCTCCACGCCGCTGGTCTTCGCGATCGGTTTCCTGACGATGTTCCTGATCGGCGGCATCAACGGCGCCTTCAGCGCTTCGGTCCCGGTGGACTTCGCCTTGCATGACACGTACTGGGTGGTCGCTCACATCCACTACGTCCTCTTCGGTGGATCCGTTTTCGGGATCTTCGCCGGCCTGTACTACTGGTTCCCCAAGATGACCGGACGGATGCTGGACGAGGGCCTCGGCAAGCTCCACTTCGTCCTCATGTTCATCGGCTTCAACCTGACCTTCTTCCCGATGCACCAGCTGGGGCTCGAGGGCATGCCCCGACGGATCGCCGACTACGCATCTGATGCGGGCTGGAACGACCTGAACCTGCTCGCCACCGTTGGTGGTTTCACCATCGCCGCCTCCATCCTGCCGTTCATCTGGAACGTCTTCATCTCGCTCCGGAACGGCAAGATCGCCGGCGACGACCCATGGGAGGGCAACACGCTCGAGTGGGCCACGTCGTCACCGCCACCGCCGTACAACTTCGATCACCTGCCCGAGATCCGCTCGGAGCGGCCGGTCTTCGATGCCCGCCACGGGCGGTCGGGACACTGAGGGAGCACTCATCAACGTGACCGCCGATACCCACGCCCTGACGCCCATTGAGCACAGCCCGATGGCGAGCCTGGCCCACGATGTCCGTGGTGGGATCAGCAACCCGATCCTCGGGATGATCCTGTTCATCACTTCGGAGGTGATGTTCTTCGCCGGCTTGTTCGCTGCCTACTTCAGTACGCGGGCCAACTTCGTCGATGTCAACGGCGTCAAGGAGTGGCCGCCCCAGGAATTCGCCAGCATCCTCAATCCGTTCTCGCTGATCCTCGTCGCCACCGTCATCCTGATCGTGAGTTCGGTGACGCTGCAGATGGCGATCTGGGCGATCCGCCGGGATGACCGACGCGGCTTCCTTCGCAACATGGCCGTCACCTTCATCCTCGGGATCACCTTCCTGCTGTTGCAGGCGTACGACTACAGCCTCCTGTTCCATGAAGGCCTGACGATGGGATCCGGCCCGTTCGGGACGACCTACTTCACGCTCACCGGCTTCCATGGCGCGCACGTCTTCGGTGGCGTGATCATGCTTGGTGTCGTTCTCTACCGCGGCATGTCCGGCCAGTTCTCATCCCGCCACCACGACGCGGTCGAGGCCGCATCCCTGTACTGGCACTTCGTCGATGTCGTCTGGATCATTCTCTTCTCGATCCTGTACTTCCTGTAGGGGGAGGGAACGCGCATGCATGCACTCCGCCATCCGAGGAACGTCGCGATCGTCGCGCTCGCCTTCATCACAACCGGGGCGCTCTACGCGCTCGGCGCCGTTCCCCTTGGTTACCACATCGAGTGGGCGGGAGTGACGATGCTGGCTGCTCTCGGCGTGGCATCGGCGATGATGTTCTACGTCCTGATCGCCGGCTCGACCGAGGACTGAGGGCGACCGGCACTCGATGCAGGAGCTCTGGCAGTCGATCCTGGACCTGCTCGCGCAGGTGGTGACGCCCGACTGGGGCGAGCTGATCAAGCTCATTCCGGTGGCGCTCCTTGCCCTCGTGGTGCTGTTCTTCCTCCTCACCGCGCGTCGGTTCGCCACCGCGGGACCGAAGCGGCGCGCACCGGCTCGTCTGACGCCGGTGACGCCGCCGGACGTCCACATGCCCGGTCCGACGTACGCCCCCGTCTTCCTGGCGGTTGGGCTTGCAGCCCAGATGTGGGGGCTCATCGTGGGTGGCGATGCGGTCGTCATCGGACTGGTCGTTCTCGCCCTCACGCTGCTCTACTGGGGCCGCGAGGCCATTCGTGATTTCGATCACGCGACGAACGCCCAGACCCTGCCGGCTGTCGTCCATGCCGGGCCCCCGCCGGGTGTTCACATGCCGGGTCCGTCGTTCAGACCGGTCCTCGGCGCCCTCGGGACCGCCGCTTTGATGGCGGGCCTGGTATTCGGCGGCTGGCTCCTCGCGGCGGGCCTGATCATCTTCATCACGACCCTGCTCGGCTGGTTGCCTGACGCCAAGACCGAATATGCGCAGGCGGTCCAGGCCGACGAGACCGGTCATCTTGAGAACGGCCCGCCACCACGCTGGCCGCGACGCCTGCTCCAGGTCGGTTCTGCGCTGTTCGTGCTGGCTGTCCTCGCCCAGGCCGGGATCATCCCGCCCAAGGGCAGTAGCGACACGGCCGCCGACGGCGTGGCGGGAAGCCCCGCGCCATCCGGGGCGGCTGAAGCGCCTGGCACCGCGTTCAAGATCACGGCCAAGGACATCGCCTATGACATCACCAGCCTGACCGTGCCGGCGAATACGCCCTTCACCATCGACTTCACGAATGCCGATCCGCCGGGCGTCACCCATGACATCGCGATTCGAGCTGCCGACAAGACCACCGAGGTCGAGAACCAGGCCGTGATCAATGGTGGCGACTCCACCACCTATTCGTACAAGGGTCTCGCGCCGGGTACGTATGTCTTCATCTGCTCGATCCATCCAATCCCGCAGATGACCGGGACGCTGACAGTCAAGTAAGGGGCCGGTCACGGGTTCACACATCGATCCTCGGCGGCGCCCCGTCATCGTCGCGGTTGTCCTGGCCCTGCTCACGACGGTCGTCCTGATCGCGCTCAGTACCATCGCGCCGGGTGGCGGGCCGGCGGCGCCGTCGGGCATCTCCATCGGGCAGCCAGCCCCGGCATTCCAGGGAACGACCCTCGACGGCCAGCCCCTCACCCTCGCCTCGTATCGCGGACGCCCGGTCATCGTCAATTTCTGGGGACCCTCGTGCGTTCCCTGCCGCGACGAGTTCGCGCTGTTCATCGACAGGACCGCGGCGCACGCCGCCGAAGGGCTGGCGCTCGTGGGCGTCCTCATGTTCGATCCGCCCGCCCCTGCCCAGGACTTCATCCGCGACCAGGGGGCGACCTGGCCAACCGTCGATGACCCCGACGGGGCGATCCGGGCCGCGTACCGTGCCGTTGCCCGGCCCCAGACCTACTTCATCGACCGTGACGGGGTATTACGGGGCATCCAGGTGGGCGAGCTGACGGCCCCGGAGTTCGACCGCTTCTACGCCCTGATCACCGGACCCGCGGCCACCAGTCCGTGACCGTCGGGGGCTCGGACCCATCGAGCGCGCCGGCTCTCGCGCTCGACCCATCGAGCGCGCCGGCTCTCGCGCTCCATGGCGTGACCAAGCGCTATGGAGGCCGGACCGTCCTCGACGCGATCAGCATCGAGATCGCCCACGGAGAGGTCGTGGCCCTGCTCGGCCCCAACGGCGCCGGGAAGACCACCGCAGTCGAGATCCTCGAGGGCTATCGAGCCCCCGATGACGGGGACGTTCGCGTGCTGGGCATGGACCCGCGACTCGGCGGTCCGGCTCTCCGGTCGCGTGTCGGACTGATGCTCCAGGGCGGGGGCCTCGACCCGCGGACCACGCCGCGGGAGGCCCTGCGCCTGTACGCGGCATTCCACGAGCCCGCTCATCCGGCCGGAGTGGATGGGCTCCTCAGGCTGGTCGGACTGGACGCGGTCGCGGGTACGCGGGCCCGACGGTTGTCGGGTGGAGAGCGTCAGCGCCTGGCCCTGGCGCTCGCGCTGGTTGGCGACCCGGAGATCCTGGTCCTCGACGAACCAACTGCCGGGATGGACCCGGAGGCCCGACGGACGACGCGTGATCTCATCGCCGGCCTGCATGCCGAGGGCCGGACCATCCTGCTGACGACCCACGACCTGGGCGACGTCGAGCGACTGGCGGACCGCGTCCTGATCCTGCATGGCGGTCACATCGTCGCCGATGGGTCGCCCTCCGACCTCGCCGCCGGCGCGCTACCGCGTCTTCGAATCCGCCTGGATCGTGGGCTCGACGCCGGCGAGCTGTCGTCACTCGGCGCGGCGGTGTCCGCGTCCGTACCCGGATCGATTGCGATGGCCGACCCGGGACGATCGCCCGGCTCGCTGGTGATCGACGGAGCGCCTCCGGATCCGCCGCTGATCGCGGCGGTGGCCGCCTGGTGCGCAGCCACCTCGATCCAGATCCACGAGCTTCGAGCCGCCGCCGCTACCCTCGAGGAACGCTATCTCGAGCTGACGGGCGACCGATCGGCAGAGCGCACGGACGCCGTGGAGTCCGCCGCGTGAGCCGCCCCGCGGCGCCAATCCGGGCGGTGTCCGCGCTTGCTGCCCAGGAGCTGCGGCTGACGGCCCGCCGCGGCGAGAACGTGCTCGTGACGATGGTCATCCCCGCCGGCGTCCTCCTGTTCTTCGCCACGGTCGGGATCGTGCCCGGCATCGCCGGTCGCCCGGTCGACTTCCTCCTGCCGGGAGCGCTCGCCCTCGCGGTCATCGCCAGTGGCCTCGTCAACCTGGGAATTGCGACGGCCTACGAACGGTCCTATGGGGTCCTCAAACGGCTTGGCGGATCGCCGCTGCCGCGTTGGGGACTCGTCTCCGCAAAGCTGGCCGCCGTCCTCGTCCTCGAACTGCTCCAGGTGGCCGTCCTCCTCGCGATGGCGATCGGGCTGCTCGGCTGGACGGTTCCAGCGGGCACGTCCGTGGCGATGTTCACACTGGCCCTGCTGCTCGGGACCCTGGCGTTCGCCGGCCTGGGCCTGCTGCTGGCCGGAACACTTCGAGCCGAAGCGACCCTCGCGCTCGCCAACGCGCTGTTCCTGATCTTCCTGATGATCGGCGGCATCGTCCTGCCCGTAGACCACCTTCCGGCGCCGCTCGAAGCCATCGCCAACGTGCTACCGGCTGCCGCGCTCGCCGATCTCTTCCGGGCCGCCCTCGGGGGGCCGGTTGACCAGGCTCGATCGGTTCTCACGCTCCTCGTCTGGGGTGTCGGGTCCGCGGCTCTCGCGATCCGGATGTTCCGCTGGGAATAGCGCCCAGGATCCGGACCGCGGCGATCTGCGCCGTACACTCGCCTCATGAACCAACCAGCGCCTGCGCCCCGGTCGCGCGCCGTCGGCGGCGACGATGCCCGTGATCTGCCGGGGGATTTCGCTCACGTCCACGGGGTCGAGGTGCGCCTCGCGGACACCGATGCGATGGGCCACGTCAACAACGCCGCCTACCTCACCTACGTGGAGATCGGCCGCGCCGCCTACTACGAGACGGTGACCGGCGAACCGTTCCAGCTCGGCGTCCATGGGGCGGAGGAGGCCATGATCCTGGCCGAGATCCGGGTCACGTATCGGAGTCAGGCCTATTACGGCGAGGCCCTCGTCGTGGAGACGCGGGTGGAGCACATCGGCCGGTCGAGCTTCCAGATGGTCCACCGCATCACGGCGCCGAAGAGCCGCTACGGATCCGCGCGGCTCGTGGCGGTCGCCGCTTCGGTCCTGGTGTCGTACGACTACCGGGCGGAGCGTCCGATCCCGGTCCCGTCGTCGCTGGCCGAGGCCTTCGAGTCCTTCGAAGGGCGAAGACTCCGCGACTGACTAGCCCTCGAACCGCCGGAAGATCGCAACCGCGTTCTGCCCGCCGAACCCGAAGCCATTGATCATTGCCGTGTCGACCCGCAGCTTGCGCTTGACGTTCGGCGTGTAGTCGAGGTCGCACTCGGGATCAGGCTCCCGGTAGTTGATCGTCGGGGCGATCCAGCCGTCGCGAATGGCACCGATGGCCGCAATTCCGGCGATCGAGCCGGCGGCGCCGAGCATGTGGCCCACCATCGACTTCGGCGATGAGATCGGAAGCGACGCAGCGCGTTCGCCGAACGCCCGCTTGATCGCCTTTGTTTCGGTCACGTCGTTGAGCGGCGTCGAGGTCCCATGGGCCACCAGGTAGTCGACGTCGGTGGGTCCCATCCCGGCGTGCCGCATCGCGTTGCCCATCGCCCGCGCCGCGCCGCGCCCTGTCGGCTCCGGCGCAGAGATGTGGAACGCATCGGCGGTCAGGGACGCACCCGCGATCTCGGCCAGGATCGTTGCGCCTCGGGCAATGGCGTGGGCGGCCGATTCGACGACGAATACGCCGGCCCCCTCGCCGAAGACGAACCCATCCCGGGTTCGGTCGAAGGGTCGCGAGGCGCCGGCCGGATCGTCATTGCGCTTGGACAGCGCGCCCATGTTGCCGAGCGCTGCGAACGCCATCGGCAGGAGTGGTGCTTCCGAGCCGCCGGCAATGACCACATCGCACTCGTCGCTGGCGATGAGTCGAAGGGCATCCTGGAACGCGATGACGCCCGAGGCACAAGCCGCAACCTGGGTGATCACCGGTCCGGTCAGGCCGTACTTCATCGAGACCTGGGCCGCGGCCATGCTCCCCGAGACGGCCGGGATCGCGAACGGGCTGACCTGCCCCGGGCCGCGGTCGAAGAGCACTCGGGCACCCTCCACCACCTGCTCCATGCCGCCGCCGCCGGTATTGAGGACCACGCCGACGCGATCACGCTGCTCGGGCGTCCAGGTCGAGAAGTCGATGCCTGATCGTTCGATCGCCTCGGTTGCCGCGGCCACGGCGAAGTGGATGAACCGACTCATCCGGCGAGCCATCTTGCGGTCCATCGTGTCCGTTGGATCGAAGTTCTTGACCTCGGCCGCGATCTTCACGTCGTGGTGCGTCGTATCGAACGTCGTGATCGGTCCGCCACCGGAGACTCCGGCCAGCAGATTCGCCCAGAACGTTTCGGCGTCGTTGCCGATGGGCGTGATGGCGCCCATCGCGGTCACGACGGCTCGGCGGGCTGGATCCTGGCTAGGCACGGGCGACACCTCGCGGGCGGCTGGTTGGGCGATTGTACCGGCGCGCTGGCCGCTCACAGGGCCGGGTCAATCTCCGTCGTACCGCTTGAAGATGACAGCCCCGTTGTGGCCGCCCAGCCCGATGTTGTTCGAAAGGGCGTAGCGGATGGGTGCCTCGATGGTCTCGTCCACGATCCACAGATCGCAGGCCGGGTCGGGGTCGCGGTAGTTGAGCGTGCCGGGCACGGTCTGGGTGGCGATCGACATGACCGTGGCGAAGGCCTCGAATGCGCCGGCCGCACCCATCATGTGGCCGGTCATCGACTTGGTCGCGCTGATCGCGAGCGAGCGCCGGGCTCCGGCCGACCGGTCGCCGAAGACCGTCCAGATGGCCTCGGTCTCCCGCGCATCGCCGACCGGCGTCGAGGTCCCGTGCGGGTTGATCAGATCCACCTCGTCGGCGGGCACGCCGCGTCGATCGAGCGCCATCTTCATCGCCCGGGCCGAGCCGGTTCCGTGCTCGATGGGCTGGATCATGTCCCATCCGTCGGCTGCCGAGCCGTATCCGACGACCTCGGCATAGATCTTCGCCCCGCGGGCTTTCGCCAACTCGAGGTCCTCCAGGAACAGACCGCCGGCGCCCTCGCCGAGCACGAACCCGTTCCGCGTCAGGTCGAACGGTCGGGACACCGTCGCCCGATCCTCGCCGGGCCGAGGCGAGCCGAGGCCGCGCATGTTCCCGAAGCCGGCATGGGCCACCTCGATGAGGGGAGCTTCGGTGGAGCCGCTGATCACCGCGATGCAGTCGCCGCGCCGGATGGCCTCGGCCCCCTCAGCGACGTTGTGGGTGCCGGTGGCGCAGGCGGAAACGATGCAGATGTTGTGACCGATTGCCCCGGTTTCGATGGCGATCATCCCTGAGGCTGAGTCGACGAGCGCGTTGGCGATGAACGTGGGCGGAACTCGATTGGGACCTTTCTCATGGAGCGTCCGGTAGGAGTCGATCATCAGGCGCTGTCCGCCAGCGCCCGAGCCGTAGACGACGCCGACCTCGGTCCGGTTCTCGTCCGTGATCTCGAAGCCCGAATCGGCCAGAGCCTGCTTGGCCGCGGCCACGCCGAAGTGGATGTCACTTTCGCTTCGGCGGACCGCCTTCGCCTCCATCCAGTCGGTCGGCTCGAATCCGCGGACCTCGCCGGCCGAACGATGGTCATAGCCGGATGCGTCAAAACGGGTGATCTCACCGAGTCCCGAGACGCCCTTCAGGAGGTTGTTCCAGACGGTCGGGACGTCGTTTCCGACGGGACTGACGACGCCGAGTCCGGTGACGGCCACGCGGCGCTGGTAATCGGGTGTGCGCACGATGCTGGGCTCCTTGATGCGGGTCGGTCAGCGGCTCGCGGAGTCGCGGGGGTTCATTGGATGGTGGTCGCCAGGTCCGGCGTTGCCAGTCGGCCTGGTGCTCCGGGGTCATCGAGGGCGAAGACAAGGGCCTCCGTGGCGATCCGCTTCGTGAGTCCGGTCAGGACGCGTCCAGGCCCGACCTCCACGAATGCGTCGACACCCGCCGCGGCCATGATCTCGACGACCCGGATCCAGTCGACCCCGGCGGTCAGGTGTTCCACGAGTTCGGCGCGGCAGGCTTCGGCCGTATCGAGGACGTGTCCATCCGCGTTGGCGAGGAGGGGGACCACCGGATCCGAGAACGCGACGTCGGCGAGGATTCGGCGCATCGCAGCGGCAGCCTCGATCATCAACGGGGAGTGCGCCGCGACACTCACCGGCAGGACGATGGCGCGCTTCGCACCGAGGGTCCGGGCGATCTCGGCCCCGGCCTCGATCGCCGATCGGTCGCCGGATACGACCACCTGGCCGGGAGCGTTCCGGTTCGCGACGCCGAACGTGCCGCTCGTCGCGGCGCGGCTGATCAGCTCGGGAAGCGCGGCGTCATCGAGGCCGATGATGGCGGCCATCGCCCCATCGCGGCCCTGCCCCGACGCCTGCATCTGACGGCCGCGTTCGCGGACGAGTCGGACACCGTCGGCCAGCGAGATCACGCCGGCGGCGACCATCGCCGTGTACTGGCCCATGGAGTGGCCGGCCATGTATGCCGGGACCGGCTCTGGCACACCGAGACCGGTCCAGCGCTCACGAAGCGCCTCAAGGTAGGCGATCGATGCGGCCAGGAGTGCCGGCTGGGCGTTCTCGGTCTGGTTGAGGTCCGCCTCGGGCCCGTTCCAGGCGAGGCTGCTGATGGAGCCGCCGAGCGCGGCATCGGCCGCCGCGAAGACCGCCGCCGCGGCGGGTGATGATTCCGCAAGTGCCTGGCCCATGCCGACGGCCTGCGAGCCCTGGCCCGGGAAGATGAATGCGACCTGGTTCATGATCTCCTGCGAGTGGCCGGCCGGCTGGCGCGACGGAACGCCGCCGGGCGACGGTGGCTCCAATAGTGCCCCGACCAGGAGACCATGAGCGTGAAGTCCATGCACTAATGCATGCGACCTGGGATGGGCCGCGGTACGATGGGTGCGCATGACCCTGCCCGTTGAACCCAGACGCCGGACCCGAGCCGTGAGTGTCCGGGCCATTGCCCGCCGCTTCGAGGCGGATCTTGGGTCCTCGGCTCTCGCATCAGGTCCGCGCAGCCCGAACGTCCGCCAGATCTCGGAGCGCGTCGCGATGGGCCGCGCGCTGTGGCGGGAACTCGTGATCGGGTTTGCGTCCCAGCTCGGCGAGCTTCGACTTGGCTTCACGCAGCTTGCCGCCCTGTACGTCCTGGCGGAGGGCACCGCAACGACGATCGGGGACCTGGCCGAAGCGCTGGCGCGGTCGCCGTCCGCCACGAGTCGGCTCGTCGATGGACTCGTTCATCGGCGCCTGGTCGAACGGCAGGAGGAGCCCGAGGATCGACGCCAGCGGCTGCTCGTGCTGACCCAGCGTGGCCACGCCCTCCTGCGGGTCGTCGACCGGGCCCGGGCTGATCAGTTCCTGACCGCGGTTCGGCCTCTGCCGACCGCCGAGCGCGCCCTCGTGGCGATGGGTGTCGCGTCGCTCGCGACCCACGCCATCTCCCGCCGGGGTCGCCTCATCCGAACAGCCCGAACGTCCGAGTAGGTCAGCGGATGCCGGCGCCTCGCCGGGATCGAATCATGAGGGCAACCGCGAGGGCACCCGCCAGGAGCCCGACGATGATGATGCCCGGACCCGTGCTGTCTTCGGCCGCCTCGGCGGCGGGCGTCGGCCTCAACGCCGGCGAGCCAGACGCCGGCGAGCCATCCGGGCCCGATGGGGTCGTGGATCCTTGCGGCACCGATGGGCCGGGTGCAGTCAGGGACGCGCTTGGCTGGGGCTTGGCAGATGGAGCCTCGGTTGGGCTCGGCGACGGCCCGGGTAGCGCCGGCGCGGTCGCGGTCGGCACGGGCGTTGGTGGCTTCGACGGCCGGGGCGTCGGTCGTGGAGTGGCCCTGACGGTCGGAGCGGGAGTGGTCGACCCGGCGGGCACGACCTTGACGACGCCGGACATCTGCTCGGGGTGAACCTCGCAGAAGTACGGGAAGGTCCCGCTCGACGAGAACGTCGCGGTGAACGTGTCCCCGCTGATGAGAAAACCGACCGATGCGGGGTGATCGAGGAACCGGTTGTTGATCGAACCGGGCGCACCGCTGGTGACGGTGTGCGGGTCTCCGCTTGCCACCCACGTGATCTTGTCACCCACGGCTATCGTGATCGATGACCCTCCGCCGGGCGCGACGAACTCGTAGTTCCCGGCCTGAACGGTGTAGGTCGCGGCCGAGGCGCCAGCGGCCGCCATGAGCAGGACGACCGCGCCAGCGATCCCCGTCGCGAAGAAATGATGGGGCCGTCGGATCGAGCGGCCGAAGGCGCGTGATGCGGTCATGACCTGTATACGCCCGCCCGTGGTCGCCGGATCTCAGAAATCCAATCCGGGACGCACGGCGTATAGGTGGGTGTCGAGCCTGCGGCACGATCCAGAGGCCCATGGACCGACCAGAGGAGGAATCGAATGCGTGCCCGTCTCTCTCTCATCGTCGCCATCGCCGCGCTCCTGGCGACCGCGCCCCTGGCCCTTGCGGCAAATCCTCCGACCGCCGCGTTCGGCGGTCCCATCGGTGGAGCGCAGGAGGTGGGGCCTGTCGCCACGGCCGCGACCGGCGAGGCCACGGTGGTCATCTCCGCCGACGGCGCGACCATCTGGTACATCGTCGAGTACAGCGGCCTGTCCGGTGCCCTTGCCGCGGCCCACATCCACACCGGCGCCGTCGGCGTCAACGGCGGCGTGATCCTGCCGCTGGTCGCGTCGGCCAGCCCGATGGTCGGCACACTCACCGCGGCCAATTTCACGCCCAGTGGCGCGATCACGACATTCGCCGAGGCGGTCGCCGCGATCAAGGCCGGCAATACCTACACCAACCTCCACACCGCCGCCAATCCCAGCGGCGAGATCCGAGGCCAGGTCGTCTCGAAGGGCAATGCCCACGTCGGCTCGCTATCCGGTAGCCAGGAGGTACCGGGCGTCGCGACATCGGCATCCGGCAATACCTGGGTCGTCATCAGCGCCGATGGATCGACCATCACCTACTACGTCGCCTACAGCGGTCTGTCAGGGGCGGCGGCCGCGGCACACATTCATCTCGGCAACGTTGGAGCCAACGGTGGAGTCATGCTCCCGCTCGCCGTCGGGCCCAGCCCGATGACCGGGACACTGACCTCCGCTGACCTGATGCCGACCGGAAGCGTGGCCGACATGGCAGGCGCCGTGGCCGCGATCGCCGCCGGCGGTACCTACGTCAACATTCACACTGCCGCCAATCCGGGCGGTGAGCTTCGAGGCCAGCTCGCGGTGACTGTGGCAGCTGCCCCTACGCCGCCTCCGACGGCGGCCACCACGCTGCCTCCGACGGCGACGGTTGAATCGAGCGGCACGATACCCGGGGCCCCGACCCTCGTCCTCGCGATCCTGGCGGTTACCGCGGCCGCTGGCGTCCTTGCCGTGTCGCGCAGGCGCCTGTCGATGGCTCCCGAGCGCACGCCTGACGATCGCGACGGCGCGTGACTCGACGATCCGGGGGGGGGTTCGGCCCGGCCGGCCCCCCGGATCAGCCGCAGAAGCGGCGAACGGCGTCGTACAGGACCGGCAATCCCCAGCGGAGCGCCTCGAGTCCAACCCGCTCGTCCACGCCATGGAAGCGCTCGAGGTAGGCCTCACCCGGGTCCAGTCGAAGGGGTGAGAAGCCGTACGCCGGCACGCCGATCCGGGCGAGGGTCTTGTTGTCGGTCGAGAACGGGGCCATGACGGGGATCGGGATACCTTCCGGGTCGTGGTCCCGGACCGCCTGGGCCAGGACCCGATAGAGCTCGGTATCAGCCGACGCGACGACAGCGGGGGCCGCCGTGATCAGCTCGATCCGGCAGGCAGTCAGAAGTTCCGGCCCCAGGCGCCGTTCGATCTCGGCTCGCATCGCGGGCTCATCAGTCTCCGGCAGCAATCGACAATCGAGTTCGATCACGGCCTCGCCGGGAATGACGTTGTACTTGATCCCGGCGTGGACGACGTTCGGGGAGATCGTGTCGCGCACCAGGGCGCGAGCGGCCCTGGCGTAGACCGGGGTGCACAGTCGGTCGATCGCAACTTCGGCGCGTGCTGCGTCACCGGAGGCGATCGCCCGGAGGACGCTCCCGACCTCGCCACCGAGCGCACCCGCGGCGGACTCGAAGAACTCGCGCATGACCGGGCTGATCGAGGGCGTTCCGGGAACGGACAGTCGCTGGACGACGTCGGCCGCCAGGACGGCCGCGTTGTCGGGTCGCGGCATCGATCCGTGGCCCCAAGCCCCCTCAACCGTGATCACATAGGCGGCGTAGCCCTTCTCGGCGACCTGGATCGGGTACAGGCGCCGCCCGCCAACGTCGATGCTGACCGCGCCCGATTCGTTGAGGGCACCGGCCGCGAGGAGGTGCTCTGGATGGTGGTCCGCCAGCCAGCCGGCGCCGTCCACACCGCCCGCCTCCTCGTCCGCCGTGACCGCGAGCAGCACGTCGCGGCGCAGTCCGGGCACGGGATCGTGAGCAGGATCACGCCCGCCCGCCCGGGTCTCGGCGGCAAGGAGCCGCATGACCTCGACCTCCATCGCCACGAGGTCCTTCATATCCACGGCCCCGCGGCCGAAGACATAGCCGTTCTCGATCACGCCGCTGAACGGATCGTGGGTCCAGCGACCCGCGGGTGCGGGCACGACATCGAGGTGTGACAGGAGCAGCAGCGGCTCTCCGCCTGTTCCGTCGCCGCGAAGTCGGGCGACGACGGATCCGCGACCCGGGACAGGCTCGTAGACGGTCGGCTCGAGCCCGGCCTCGACCAGCCAGGTTTCGATGAGCCGGGCGGCTTCAAGCTCGGGCCCGGGTGGGTCGGGCGGATTGACCGTCGGGATCCGGATCAGCTCGACGAGGCTTGCGACGAGGCGTTCGTGGGCCTCGCCCCACGTCTCCTCGGGGATCGCGGCGCTGGGTCGCTCGTCCTGGCCGGCTGTCATCTAGACCTTGCGGCCCACGTTCCGGCCGGACAGGTCAGGTGTCATGGCGGTCATCGTCTCACGCTCCCATCTGCCGCAGAATCTGGGGCTGCTCGTTGAAGAAGACGCTGGCCCGTGTCCGGCCCTGCGTGCGATTATGGACGGTCGTGGCCCGCTCGATCGATCTGATCTCACGGGGATCCGCTCGGTCAGGGAGCCACCTTCGGAGGCGGCCAGGCTTTCGGCCGCGGCGAGGCTGGCCAAGCGTCGCCCGCGACCGGCCCGGCACAAGACGTTGGCCACCCCGCCGTGGCTTGGGCCGCAGGCCGGCCTCGCCGTAGGCCCGATAGCGAGCCCGGAGCTCATAGAACCGGCTGCGGCTGATGCCGGCCTCCCGGCACAGCTGGGTCACGGGCGCCTCCCGACGCTCGGTTCGATATCAGGGCCTTCCGCAGGCGTGCCAAACTATCCGCCGGGGCCACGGGCGTTCCTCCGCTGTCGACTGCAACATCAACAGCGTCAGGGTATCGAGTGGCCCCATTTCCATGCGCGCGATGTCCGGCTTCCACGTGGGCAGCAAGGGCTAGGTTCAGCTTGACGAGGGTTTCCGTGCGTACTACGAACCCAGTGTCAAGGCACATCTGAGTTGCTGTCAGTCAAGGGCGTTCGCCGTCCGCCTAGTACGGTCTCCGCCGCTCGACGGCGACGCAGGCAACGCTCAAAAGCACGGCTGCCACCCCTCCGAGCAGCAGGCTTTCCACCGCAACATATGCCCCTGCCTCTGAGTCCGGAACGCCAAGGGGGATGGGCTCGAAGGTCGTGGTATCCCAATCTGGCGGAGCGCCCGGCGGAGGAGTCATCGTCAGGTATTCGAGGCGGCTGAGTACGCGACCGGTCCCGAGGTCCCGCCACTCGGTATCGGTGATCCTCGCGGTGTTGACTGCGTTGATGTCAATCGCTCTGGCCTCGGATCGCAGCCACATTCCCATCCCCTGGTCAACCGCGAGGACGAGCAACGGAATGAGGAGTGCCGCGACGAGCAGGCCAGGCAGCGCGCGCCCGAGGAGCGCGCCTGTCAGGACGGCCAGAGTAAACGCGACTGCCGCTCGCAGCGCCAGGATCGGTGCTCGAACCTCGATGCCATCGAAGGCACCGACACGACCGGTGGCTCGCATGGCGACTGCCATCGGCTCGGTGGCCAAGCCCACGACGTAGGACAACGCGAGGATTACAAGGCCCACGACGAGCCAGCGTGCGAGGAGCCACCGGATCCGCGATCTTGCCAGCGACCATGCCAGCGACGTGGTCCCGCGCTCAATCTCGCGCCCAACAATCGCAGCCCCAAGGGCCAGACCACCGAACACGGTGGCAAGCGCCGCCGCAAGCTGGAGGCCGACCACGGTCATGAACTGCCCGTCGAACTCGGCTTGTCGAACAGCGCAGTCGGTGGGTGGCGCCGCGTCTGCACAAGCAGACACGTTGAGCGACAGCAGGCGCCAGCCTTCGCCAAGGAGGAGAACCCCCAGCAGGAAGCTCACAGCCACCATAACTGACGCCTCAAACCGCAGCGACTTGAGGATCAACCGTGCGTTCTGTTTGATCATGTCTCGTCCACCTGCGCTGCCCGTGCAGACGCGAGATAGCCGAGCACGATCTCCTCGAGAGTCGGCACACGCTCGCTACCCGTTGGGCGGCCGTTGACGAGCACCAGGGCCTCACCGGCTCTGCCGCTGGATCGCCCGACGATGTCGTGTGGCGACACAAGGGGAGTCGTGACTATCGCGTGCGTCGCCAGAGCATGGGCGATTGAGGTATCAAGCAGCTTGCTTCCCCGGCCGAGAACCACGACCTGGTCGCACGCTTGGTCAACGTCTGCTACGAGGTGGGAGGCCAGAACGACAGTCGATGAACCGCCCACAACTGCATCGCGCACGACTTCAAGCAGGTCGCGGCGTGCGAGAGGATCGAGGCTTGCGAGTGGCTCGTCGAGCAGCAGAATCTCGGCGTGCGTCCCGAGCGCGATTGAGAGCGAGACCTGGGCCTGCTCGCCGCCAGACAGGTCGCTCCCAGCCGAATCGGGCGAGATGCCCAGCTGCCTTAGACGGGCGAGCGCGAGAGCCCGATCGAATCTCGGGCGCAACATCGTTGCAAGGTCGAGATGATCGAGGACGCTGACAGAGATCGGACACCCCGATCACCACGTCGAGCAGCCCCGTTCGCCCCATCACGCAGTGTGCCGCAGTCTCGACGACTGCCGGGGCGATGAGCACGCCCGTACAGAACTGCCAGGGCGTAAATCGGCGTCCGGGGCGGACTGCGAGACCAAGACCGCGAGAGCCCCGAACCCGGCGGGTTCGCGCGGGGCTGGCCCAGCATCGGTCGTGACCACGAGCAGACATGCCCACCGAGCCGGGTATGGAATCCTCACGCGGGAGTCGGCTGCACGATCTACTCGTCGGCGAGCGCTGTCTCGAAGAGCTGGCCAGCGACTCGGTATCGGACACGGAGCCCGCTGATCCGACCTTCCGCGGGGCCCGTCAGGCGAACGCCGACGACAATCTGGACATAGGGCGACGCCCCGCTGCGCGACGTCACCACGGTACCTGCGACCGGCCGGAGCTCGAGTCATGGCAGCGGATGGGTTGCCGCCGTGCCCACGGCGCCTTCCTGGGGATCAGATGCTGAGATTCCGAGGACGACTAGGCCGACAGGGGCGTCCGCCGGCTCGACGGACTCCAGGATTGCGTCCGGCCCATTCGCGAAGCTCGGCAGTGTGGTCCCCCAGGACCCGGCACCACCAATGGCCAAGTGAGTTTCAATCTTCGTGCGCGTGGCGCTCGCGAGCGGACCGCCCAGAGAACTCCGGCAAGCGAAAGGCCGATCGCAATTGCGAAGAGAGCTGCGAGTGTCTGGGCGTTGAATCTGTGTGGTGCCACAGCGTTAGGTACCAACGATCGTGCGAGCCTGGAACGGGTAGTCGTTCGTGCCGCAGAGGCTCCCCGCCGACACGAACGACCAGTACTGTTTCGCTGTCGTCGTGAAGCCGTCAATCCGAGGATCCGGGCGCCACCGTGGGCGGATCCGGAGACGAAGCCAGAGGCAACGCCGTGGGCGCCAGCACCGCCCGGACTGCCCCCGATTCATCGAAGCAGAAACGCGTCCCACCGGGATACGCCTGGCCGGTGCCCGGTTTCTCGGGATCGTCGATCGCTGGTGACTTCTGCCAGAGGATCCCGCGGAGCTGGAGGTATTGACCGCGATTGATCCCTTGAGCGTTGTCGACGTAGCAGTTGGCCCGGAGCCCATCTTGAGTCGTGAAGCCTGCCAGGAACGGGCCGTCCGCGTCAGAACCGCTGATCACGAGCTCGCCACCGACCCCTCCGGTCACGAGCCGAAGTCCGTCGAGCGACAGCGTCACGGGCGGCCCGGAAACGAAGGTGATATGGACCGAGGAGCCGTCAGTGCTCACGCTGGCGGCGACCCCCGCTCGCATGATGGTCGGTGGTTGCAGAGTCGGTGGTTGCAGGGCTGTTGCCTGACACGCCGCGATCGCCGCGGCGGCCAGGCCGACAGCACCAAGCCCGAGCCTTCGGGCCATCTCACTAAAGTCCTCCGTGCACTTCGGCTGGGACGGTCCACGCCGCGCTCTTGCCCTGGGCAACGCTCACGGCAATCTCGTATGCGAGCTCACGGTTAGTGTTCGGCCCGACGTACCAGTTCCCTTGGAGAGAGTAATTGACGGCGGGGTTGTCCTTTGTGAAGTGATAAGCCTCGCATTGCTGCGTCGAGAAGCCAAGGCCGAATCCCAGCGCGCTGACGCTAAGCCCAATCGGCCGGCAGTTTCCCGAGTAATCGCTCTTCGGACTCCAGTCAACCCAGGTTTGCGCGCCGTAACTCCCCGTCACGATCGGTAAGGACGAGATCTTGCCCCACCAAAGACGCCAGGGCGAATTCGCGGCCGCCGTGGCGTAGTGCTGCAGCGCGTAATAGTCCTTCGACCCGTCGCCATCGTTGCTCAGCACAAAGATCCGCGCGCAATGATCCATCCATGACCAGCTGTCGCTGATCCGTGCGTAGCAGTTCGCGCCAACCTGGGTCCAGGACTGACTCAATGCACCGTCCGGCGCGAGATCGACGACGTCGGTTGCCGATGCCGTGACCGTGGGTGCATACATCACGATGTTCCGCCCCGACTCATCGGTGATCGACACGGGGATGACCTCGGTGTCGGCCGGGACGACAAGGTAACCAGCCTGGTCGCGTAGGACCCGGAGCGGTTGTCTGGGGGCACCGAGACGGACTCGGTGCTCGGCTGCCTCTCTGGCCATCTCCCGACCGATCGGGCTGCTCGTGATGTCGCTGAGGTCGCTGCGACCGGGCGCTGGGGCAGCCAGGGCTGTTGCAGGCGCAACGACACTCCCCGCGATCATCAATGAAACGAAAAGGATCATCTGTCTTCGCATTTGCGCGTTCCTCTCGTTTGGTCTGAGCGAGATGCACCTCGACCTTCGGCGCCCCGGGACAGGTCGACAATCCGGCACAACCCTTGCTCCGTCGCGATGTGCTAACGCCACGCGTAGCTCTGATCCCCAGAGAGGGAAACCATCGACAGCGGACAGGCCCTTGTGAACAACCTCCCTAGGAATTACGTCCGGATTCTAGGAGGCATCTGAGTGTCTTCAGACGACAGGACGCTCTCGTTCCACGAGCGGGGGAATCGTGCCTCCACAAACCGTGTGGGGTGCGGCCGCACCCCACACCGCTCCCCCGCGTTTGGGTCTCGTTGCTCTTCTGCGATTCGAGCATATGGCTCGCTACGTTGCTTTCGAGCCCCCGGGCGGAAGCGGAGCGAAGAGCAGCACACCGAGCCCAATCAGCCATAACGCCGCGATCGCCAGTGAGAACCACATCCATCCGGACCCGATGAGGGCCTGCCGTTGCCGGGCGTAGAAGGCTGCCACCCCCGCGACCATCGCGGAGCCGACGAGACCAACGATGCGCTCAGATCCGGTCAACTCTGGGACGAGGATGAGCGAAGCCACCAGGATCGCGACGACAACGATCTTCGACCCCATCGCCGTCCCAGGGGAGGGTTGCGACGTCATCCACCTGCCTCATAGCTGTAGTTGCCATCGGCGTGGGCCCAGATCTTGACGTAGGGATTGCTCGTGCTCAGACAGCCGAAGACCGGAACGCAGTTCTCCATGATTGCCTGGCGGATGGAATAGTGGCCTCCATGAGAATTGCCGTTCCAGGAGAAGTACCAATTATCGTCGCTGAGGAGACCACGGTAGTAGTTGGTGCCATCGTTGTCAGACACATAGGAACCGACTGTCACGCTATTGACCGCCCCGCTCGACCAGCAGAAGTACTTCGTTTGGTGCCAGCGGTAGGCGAGAAAGCCCAGGAGCGTGTACTTGTTCCGCCAGGCGTCGACATTCAAGCAACCGGATGCCGACATGGGCGCAATACCAGGTGCAACAACACCAGCTCCGACCCCGTAGGGGAGCTTGGTCGTCTCGACCCTGAGAACTGTACCCGCTGGGCTGAAAAGGGTGACCGTCATCCCTCCTTCGGCCTGGCCGGCCGGGGTTTCAGCAGCCGTGACCTGCGAGGGATCGGGAAGAGCGAGAGATGCCTTCTTGCCGTTTGCTGCCACGGCTGTCATCGGTACCATCAAGGTCATCAGGCACGCAAGAACAAGAACGCGGATCTTCATGGGCTGGTCTCCTTCTCGATCGTTCTCGCTCGGTCGATCAACCGTAGGTCCCTGAGCGGGACTTGTCACTTGGACTGTTGACAGGGACGCTTGGGTTCTGAGGTGACTTGTCGCGGCCGCCGACCGCCTCGACCACGACGCTACCTCCGCCGACCGATCTGATCTAGTAGGCAAAACCCTCGCGCCGACGACGCGTTGAGCGATGACGAACACGATGGTGGCCCCAGGGTCGGCGTCAGTCGGGCGGTCGCCTCAGGTGCCTTCGGCGCTACCGGCTCGACCTTCCGGGCCGTCGTCTCCGCGCCGACGGCTCCGCGCCGACGGCTCCTCGGGCGGCTGGATGTCGAGCCAACCCTCCTCGGCCGCGCGGATCGAGAGCTCGATCCGGCCACCGCGGATCTCGTACTTCTCGAAGATGTTCGAGAGATAGGCCTCGACCGTCTTACGGTGGAGGCCTATCTTGGCCCCGATCTCCTTGTTCGAGAGGCCGTCCATCGCCAGTCGAAGGACCTCGCGCTCCCGAGATGAGAGAGTGACAAAGCGGCTTTCGAGCTGCTCGGCGCTGAACACCTCCCCACCGGCAGCCACGATCCGGGTGGCCTCGACGAGCGCCGGCAGCGGGACGGCCTTCAGGACGAAGCCTGACGCGCCAAACTTCCGAGCCGCCGCTGCGTACTGGCTGACCTTGAACGACGAGACGACAAGGACCTTCGGGCGCTCTCGTGGTCCGCGCTGGGCCAACAGCTGCAGCCCGTTGCCGTCCTGGAGCCGAACGTCGAGCAGGACGACGTCAATGTCATCGCGCTGGAGCAGCTCGCTGGCTTCCTCCATGGTCGCGCCGTGAGCGACGAGCTCGACCTCGTCGAAACGCGAGAGCGCGGCCTCCAGGCCCTCGACGACCATCGCGTGATCGTCGACCAAGGCGATGCGGATAGTCATGCTTCCCAGACCGCCTGCACGAGCGTGCCGGGCGAGACCCGCCGAACCATCAGGTCGGCGTCGATGGCTTCGGCTCGGCGGCGCATCGAGGCGATGCCCATGTGCTTGCCTCGTGCCGCGCGCGCCGCCCCGGACGAGATACCGATGCCGTCATCCCGCACGTCCACGTGGACCCGCGTTGGTCCGATCTCGGCCCGAATTGCGATCGTGGTCCCCCGGGCGTGGTGGATGGCGTTACCGACGGCCTCCGCAGCGATCCGGAACATCGCGAGCTCGACGTCGGCGGGTGGGCGTTCCGCGGGCGTGAACCCCGTCTTGTCGTCGAGCTCGACGACCACGGGTAGCTCGGCGGTTGTCAGCTCCTCGGCCAGGGACGCGAGCGCGGCCGGCAGCCCGAGGTCGTCGAGGACAGGGGGGCGCAGGTCCATCGCCACGTTCCGGAGGTGGCTCGTGACGGCGCGCAAGTCGTCGCTCTCGCGCTCGGCACCCGGCATCACCTCCAGTCGGCGCAAGACACCGATCAGCTCTTGGAGCGGGACGTCATGGATCTCGCGGGCCACCCGCGCTCGCTCCTCTTCTGCCCCCTGAACGGCGGCGTGGCTGCGAACGTCCGCCAGGAGCGTGTCCGCGATGGGCCGGAACCGCCGCCTAACCGTGGGCAGGGCTAGGACGCCGACGGCCGCCAGGACTACGACGACGATGGCTGGCACCGAGAAGAAGTAGACGAGGACCAGCGCGACGCCTGTTAACAGCGCGAGGGCCGCGGCGTCGAAGGGCCTCGGCCGGATCATGTGGATCGGTTCTCCGGCCAGTCGCGGAAGGACACCTCGCTCCACGACGAGCAGCCCAGCGCCGATGACGGCTGTATTCCCGCGGAGCCACTCGAGCTCGTCGTAGCCGGGCAGGCCGTTGAGGCGCGCGACCATCCAGTAACCGATGGTGGCCGTGGCGCACCCTGCGGCAGCAACGGCAAACAAAGGCCGAGGCAGTTTGGCGATCGCCCAGGCTGCCGGCACGACGATCGCGGCGCCCACGGCGAGGGTAGAGAGCGCCGGGTTGCCCTGGAGGACCAGCGGGGCTGACCCGAGAACCAGGGCGATTGCGGCAGTGGGAAGGACCCACCGCCGGTGGGTGCCGAAGAGCAGGACGGCGACGGCACCGAAGATGAGCGATGCAACCGCAAACGGCGAGCTCGCCCGGAGGCCATCGTTGGCTGCCGCTGCCTCAGCCACGTGGAGCCGACCGGCGTCGCGCGTCTCGATCCGCCAGCCGGCCGGATCGTCGGAGCGGGCGACGGAGACGACAACTTGGCCCGGGCGTATCCCCTCCCGCCAGGCGTAGCCCGTCGCCGACACGGCCACGACGACCTCGCCCGGACCTCCCGCCAGGACACCTGGATCTGCCTCCCCCAGTAGCACCGCCGACATCGCGGACAGGCCGGTCACAAAGGCCGCCGCGGCAGCGACCACCAGGGCCGCTCGACCCAGTGTGTAGCGGCGGCCCAGCTGCCTCAACCCGGCAGAACCCTCGACGACGCGGTTGGCAAGGGTAATGCCGGGTTTACCGAGGGCAGTCCAACCCATAGCGTCGCCAAGGGTACTGAGAGGAAGGCGTCCCCAGGGAGGTTCATGCCGTGTTCAGCCCGTGGGTCTGCCGACGAATGGGCGCTGCCGTCGTCCTTGCTGCCGTAGTCCTCGCGCCCATCCCGGTTGCGGCCACGACCGATTCGGAAAGCGGGTCCGTCTTGCTGGTGGCCTACCTCGACGGCCAGCCGATCAAGCCGGTCGAAGTCGCCAACTACTACTGCGAGGACTTCGCCTATCCGGTCATCAACTGCTACAGGGATCCCCAACGGCTCGAGACGCGCGTGGCGTCCCTCTTGGCCGCGACGGCGACCGACTACGTCGTGATCTACGACTACATGACCTACGCCGGGCCGTACATGTACGTCTCGGAGGACTATACGGTGCTGGCCCTGCTCGGCTGGAACGACCGGATCAGCTCGCTCCGAAGCGTCAACTCGCAGGCCGGCCATCTCTTCACCGACTGGTTCTATGCGGGCACCGGCTGGTACTTCTGCTGCAACTCCCAATACGCCTCGCTCGGCAGTTACGACAACACGTTCAGCTCGGTCCATCACGGCTGATCTGCCATCTAGGCCTAGACCGAGAACCCGAGGAGCGCACCAGCGATGCCGACCACGAACCCCGACAGGACGAGCGCGATCACCATGAGCAGGAGAATCCTGAGGTAGCGCCGCTCCTCGGCCAGTCCGGGGTCGGGATCCGGGTCACGTCCGCCGGCGATATACGGCGCGGCCAGGCCTCGCTTTCGAGCATGCTCGTTGCGCTCCGAATCGTAGGCCGTCGGGTCCGGCGGCAGCGGTGTCTCGGTCATCGCCTAGACGCGCCCGAGCGCGTCACGCAGCCGTGAGCCGGTGGTGACCGCGCCCTCGGAGGCAGACGACACGAGCGCCGCGTACTTGGCCATGACGCCCGACGCGTAGCGGGGCGGCGGGGGTGCCCAGGCGGCCCAGCGCCGCTCGAGCTCCGCCGTGTCGACGTGGAGATCGAGCCGCTTGGTCTCAACGTCGATCTCGATGTCGTCGCCCTCGCGGATCAGGGCGATGGGTCCGCCCAGGGCCGCCTCGGGAGCCACGTGGCCGATCATCAGGCCGTGTGTCCCGCCGGAGAAGCGACCGTCGGTCAGCAGCGAGACCGAGTCGCCAAGGCCCACGCCCACGAGGGCCGCCGTGACGCTCAGCATTTCCTGCATCCCGGGCCCGCCGACCGGGCCCTCGTTGCGAATGACAACGACATCGCCGGGCACGATCCGGCCTGCCGATACGGCCTTGTAGCAGTCGCTCTCGGACTCGAAGACGCGAGCCGGCCCGCGGTGGTGCAGGCGCTCGTGGCCGGCCAGCTTGACCACGCAGCCGTCGGGCGCCAGCGAGCCCCGCAGGATGGTCAGCCCGCCGACCGGCTTGAGCGGCTTCTCGATCGGGACGACGACCTTCTGGCCCTCGGTCTCAACGGCAGCCGCAGCGATCTTCCTGATCGTTCGACCATCGACGTTCTTCTCGTCTGGATGGAGAAGCTCCTTCTTGAGGAGTTCGCGCATGACGAGCCCGACGCCACCCGCGTCGTACATGTCCGCGGCCGTGTAGCGCCCACCCGGGAGCATGTCCGCGACGACCGGGGTTCGGTCGGCGATGACACCGAACTCATCGATCTCGAGCGGGATCCCGAACTCGTGGGCAATCGCCAGCATGTGGAGCACCGCGTTCGTGGAGCCGCCCGTCGCCGCCACCGACGCAATGGCGTTCTCGATGGCCTTCCTGGTCACGATGTGCTTCGGCCGGATGTCGTGGCGGACGAGCGTCATCACCAGCTCGCCGACCTGCTTTGATGCCCGGTCCTTCTTCGGATCCTCGGCGGGGATGCTATTGAGTCCACCTGGCGAGAGCCCGAGGAATTCCATCGCCCCGCTCATCGTGTTCGCGGTGTACTGGCCGCCGCACGCCCCGGCACCAGGGCACGCCGCGCTCTCGATTTCGTACAGCTCCTCGATGGAGATCTTGCCGGCCCGATATGCACCCACCGCCTCGAAGACCGAGACGATCGTCAGGTCCTTGCCCTTGTAGGTGCCCGGATAGATCGTCCCGTTGTAGAGGATCAGACCCGGCACATCGAGGCGGGCCAGGGCCATCGCCGCGCCCGGGATGGTCTTGTCGCAGCCCACGAGACAGACGAGGCCGTCGAGGAGATGTCCGCGGACGACGAGCTCGATCGAATCGGCAATGACCTCCCGGCTGATCAGACTGGCCTTCATGCCCTCCGTGCCCATGGACACTCCGTCGGAGACGGAGATCGTGTTGAACTCCATCGGCGTGCCGCCGGCCTCGCGGATGCCCTCCTTGACGAATTCGGCCAGGCGACGCTGGTTGAAATTGCAGGGCATCGTCTCGATCCAGGTCGTCGCCACGCCGATCAGCGGACGGGCCAGATCGTCGTCGGTGAAACCGATCGCCTTCAGCATCGCGCGCGCCGGGGCACGGTCGGGGCCGTCCGTCAGGGCGGCAGAATGCCGCTTTCCCGGATCAGTAGGGCGGTCGTAGGGGAGCGGTCGGTCGGCCATCGTGTCCTCGCGAGATCGTCGGACGGGTCCGTGCCAGTGTAGGCGCGGACGCGCCCTTCTTCAGCCCGTCGGTCGGTGCGTCGCGGCGGCAGACTCCGAATGAGCGAGGTGCTCCTCGATGATCTGCTCGGCTGCGGCGGATGCGGCCGGGCCCGCCACGGCGGCGCGGAACGTCTCGACGTCGATCGCCAGCGCATGACCCGCGGTGAGTGCACGGGCCGTGGCGGTCCTGGTCCCACCCCTGAGGAGTGCAATCTCACCGAGTCCCGCACCCGGACCGAGCTCTCGCAGGACCCGTCCTTCATCGGAGATCTCCACCGTTCCCTCCTCGATGAGGAGGAACCGGTCACCGGGCTCGCCCTTGGCCATCAGGATCTCTTCGGCTTCGAACCTGACCTCGACGGAACCCATCACCAGGCGCTCGAGACCGGTCAGTGGCAGGACCCGGAACGCCCGGACCCGCCGCAGACTGTCGATCGTGGCACTCGAGATCGCCTCGCTGCTCCCGAAACGCCGGGCGAGGAGTGTGACCATGAGGGCTGTAATCGGCAGGATTGCCCCGATGACGATCAGGGCGCCGCGAGTTCCGAGGACCAGGATCACCGTTGGCGTGACCAGGCTCCCGACCAGCGCCCCGATGCCAATGGACGCCTCAAGCAGCGCCATGACCGGTCCGCGATCCTCGTTCCGGCAGCTTCGTTGCAGAAGGGTGTAGCCGGTCACGTCCGAGTGCTGCTCTCAGCCCGATCAACCACGAGCCCCCGAGGGCGATACACGCGCCCGCGACCAGCGGACCGGCAAATGACCCGATCGACTCCGCCGAAGCCGTGGCGACATTGGCGACGACGAGTTCGCGCGGTGTACGCGCCAGGGCAGGCAGGAGCGTGTACTGGACGGGGGTCACGATTGCCGCCGCCGCGCCGAGAACACCAGCGATCACATAGAGCAGGAGATCCGGCGCGCCGGCGACGAGGAGGGCGAAGGCCCCGATGGCTGCGGCCGCCCGGACAACGGCGAGGCCGGTGAGGACCTGATCGGCGCGCCAGCGCGCCAGCGGCGCCGATGAGGCCAGACCGAAGACGATCATCGGCAACATCCTGGCCGCACCGATCAGACCCACGCCGATCGCCCCGCTCCTGCCATAGGCGGTGACGGCGAGGAGCACCATCAACGCGGCATCGGCGCCGACACCGAGCATGAAGCCCGCCTGGACCCGCTTGACGGACGGATTCGCGAGCGCCTCGGCCGTGGCGGATGCCGCATCGCGCAGGCGTGACAGCGCGGAAAGCATCACGACACCTTCATGGCGGGCTGGCTGGCTGGCTGGCGCCGATCTTGCACCCGGCAGGGCACTCCTTGCCCGGAGCTAGCTGGTGGCGTCCTGGCTGGCGATCCAGGCGCGGACGATGAGATCGAGTGTACCGAGGCCAACCGCTCCCGAGCCGAGGACGACGTCGTGGAAGGCCCGGATGTCGAACGGGTCGCCGAGCTGGACCTCGGCCTCGGCCCGCAGACGCAGGATCTCAAGCTGGCCGAGCTTGTAGGACAGCGCCTGGCCCGGCCAGGCGATGTAGCGATCCACCTCGTTTGCGATGTTGCCGTCGTCGAGTGCCGTGTGCTCGCGCATGAACTCGATCGCCTGGTCACGCGTCCAGCCGAGCGCGTGCATCCCGGGGTCGACGACCAGTCGACACGCCCGCCAGGCGTCGAACGAGAGGATCCCGAAGCGGTCCATGACCGAGGAATACAGGCCCATTTCCTCGGCCAGCCGCTCCGTGTACAGCCCCCAGCCCTCGGAGAATGCGTTGGATCCGAGTACCCGCTGGAATGCCGGCAGGTCGCCAAGTTCTTCGGCGATGGAGATCTGGAGGTGATGGCCGGGGACCGCCTCGTGGAAGGCGAGGGCCTCGGCCTCGTAGCGCGCCCGTGTCTCGGGTGCATGCAGGTTGATATGGAAGCGACCCGGTCGCGAGCCGTCGAGGGCCGGCCAGACGTAGTACGCCAGGGTCTGATGGGGTGCCGACTCGGCCGGGATCGGCACGACCTCGCAGGGGGCGTGCGGGAGGCGGCCGAACCACATCGGGATGGCGGCCTGGGCCCGTTCCAGGGTTCGCTGGGCCGTCCCCAGGACCTGCTCTGCAGTATCAAAACGGAGGGCGGGATCGTGTCGCAGGGCATGGAGCGTCGCCTCCAGCCCATGAACGCCGAGGACCTCCGCACCCAGGTCCGCGATCGCCAGGTCCAGGCGCTCGATCTCGACCAGTCCGATCTCGTGGATGGCCCGCGGATCAAGATCCAGTGACGTGTGCGATCGGGCCAGCGCGCGGTAGGCCGCCGCCCCGTCTGGGACGTGGACCAATCCCGGCTGATCGGAGGGCCGCGCGACGGGCAGGATCTCCTGCTCGAGGACGTTCGCATAGCGGTCGAACGCCGGAATGACGACCGTCTCGATCGCACTGATGAGGTCCGCGCGGAATGTCGCGAGGTCGGCGGCGGCCCAATCCTCGTGGGGCTGCGAAGCGGGAGTCGCGAGTCGCCACTTGGTCGCTGGCGTCGCCGCCAGCAGACGCACCTCGTCGAGGACTGCCTCGAGCGGGACGATGCAGGCCACGCAGCCACGGGCGAGTCCGTCACGGAGCCGCTCGACCAGCTGATCAACGAGGCGATCGACGCCCCGGATACGCGTGACGAGGTGCCCGCCCTCATCAGTCGTCCGGATTGGCTGGTACTCCGCCAGGTTCACGATCCAGGTCTGGAGTCCGTCGATCGGGTTCACCGACCAGTCGTCGACTCCCGTAGCCAGGGCATCGAGCTGGCCCCTGGACTCCTCGATGAGGGCCAGCCGGGTGATCTGAGCGCGGTCGTCCAGCTGGTCCGGATCGAGGGCCGTCGCGCGCTCGATCGTCTGTTCGAGGAAGGTCGACCAGGCGGACTGCGCCGCAGGGGACAGATCGTCCAGGCGATCGTCGAAGCGGCGATCTCCCAGGACCGTCGCGAACCCGGGATGGGCCTCGAGATAGGCCTCCCAGAACTCCTCAGACAGGGCGCCGAGCGCAGCGGCCACCGCAGATGGAGGTGTCGGCTGGATCACCCCGGGATGGTACCCGGTCAGTGGAGACAGGGCCCCGTGGGGACCGCGGTGCTGGCGCTGAGTGCAGGGGTGATCGCTGCTGCGACGACGGTCGGCGACAGGGCGTAGCCCACGGCCGGGTCGGTCCGCGACTGGGCGAAGATCAGGCCCCCCACCGTGCCATCGGCCAGGACCAGCGGGCCGCCGCTGTCGCCCGGTTGCACGAGCGCGTGCAACTCGATGACCTCCCTGGCGACGCGCTCCGTACCGTAGATGTCGAGCCCTTCAGCCGAATAGGTGGCGGCCACGGCCGCCGGCTCGATCACCGACCCACCCCCGTTCGGGTAGCCGATGGTGGCTCCGGTCACGCCTCGTTCTGGTTCCGTGCTTGCGAAGAACAGCGACCCCGCGCGGAGGCCTGGCACCTTGAGGACGGCGATGTCCTGCCGTGGATCGAAGAAGACGAGCGTCGCCTTGAGGGCTCCCGCGGACGTCACCACGCGGATGGAACGTGCGCCGGCCACGACGTGAGCGTTCGTTACGACGTACTCAGCCCTGACGACCACCCCACTTCCGGTGGACCGGTAGGTGCATGCCTCCGTCTCGATCCGCGGCACCGAAGCCAGCGCGTGCTGCCCGAGGCGCTGGACGAGCGAGTCGGATGGCAGCGCCACCGGGTCGGCCGGCAGGCGCTCGAGGCCCAGGAAGACATCCGGGAGACCCGATTGGTCGAGCACCGTACTGATCCCGATGATCAGCTCCTCGGGCGCCGGCAGGAAGACGTCGATCCCCCGGATCGCGACGGATCGCTGCGCGTCCGTGCGGAGCGACGGGACGAGCCCTGTTGCAAGGATGCCGCCGAGCAGCCAGATCATCAGGACGGCCTGGCCAGCCCCGACGATGGCTCCGGTCAGCCGATCCAGCATGCCGAGCCACCCGCTGCCCAGGCGTCCTGACACGGTTCGGCCGGCACGTGCGCCGAGCATCTCGCCAACGCCGATGCAACCGAGCAGGACCGCCAGGACGACCCCGACCCTGATCAGCGCCTCCGTGTTTTCGAGGTACGGAATGGCGAACGGGATCAGCTTCAGAGCGGCGAACACGCCGACCGCGGCACCCAGCAGGCCCCCGAGTTGCGGGAGCGCACCGGAGCGCATCCCGAGCACGACCGTGAGCACCAGCAGGCCGACGGCCATGAGATCAATGGGGTTCACGGAGTGGATGGTCCCACAGCATCCGAAAGGTCGCGGGTCAGGCGCCCGGCGCTATACTCCCGTGGAGTATCGGAAGAGCCCGACCTGGAACCGTCCACCGGCCGGGTACAAGGAGGTAGATCGAGATGGACAAGCACCTTTCCATGGCCGGGAGCAAGCATTCCGGCGAGGCACCCGGTGTTGGTGCCGCGCTCGATCCGGTCTGCGGCATGACCGTGCAGATCGACTCAGCGGTCGAGCGCGACCTGATGACGGAACATGCCGGGACGACCTATTACTTCTGCGGCCGAGGCTGCAAGCTCGAGTTCGGTGATGACCCGAACCGCTTCCTCGACCCCTCGTATGTCCCCTCGATGTAGCGGCTGATCCCTCACCCAGCATTCGAATCGCGATGCCGGACACTCTGACTCCCGCCGCCCGACCTGACGAGCCGACACCGTGGGCGCCTGGTCATTCCAGACGCCGGCCCCGCGAGAGCGGCTAGTTGATGACGTACACCACGGCGACCGTGACGGTGATGTCGTTCGTGCCTGGCTGGATCTGCGTCTTGTCGTCCAGCGCGGCGGCCCTCTCGCCGTAGAAGATGGGGTACGGGGTCGGCGCCATGGATTCGCTGATCGAGGCGACGCCCGTGATCGAGACTCCGGCCGCGGTGGCCAGCACCTGGGCCTTGGCCTTGGCCGCGGTCATGGCATCGGTCCGGGCCCTGTTCTCGGCCGCGGTCTGGTCCGCGACGCGGAAAGCAATACTGTCGAGCGAATTCGCACCGGCGGCAAGGGCGCCGTCGATGGCGTCCCCGACGATATCGAGATCGCGGATGGTCACGCTGACGATGTTCGACAGGGTGTAGCCGGTGAGTCGCGGCGGGTTCGTGTTGGTCGAATAGTCGTACGTCGGGCTCAGGTTCAGCGCTGTCGTCTGGATGTCCTTGTCTGCAATGCCTCGGCCCTTGAAGGCGGCGAAGACGGCGGCCATCGCCGTTGCGTTGGCAGCCCGTGCGGCCTTGACGGTCTTGGCGGTCGAGACGACGCCGAGGCGAATGTCCGCCACGTCAGGGGAGACCGAGACGCTGCCCGTGCCGTTCACGCTGATCGTGTGCTCGGCGGTACCGGCTCCCGGATCGGTGGCGAGGATCGAGCGTGGGCCGAACGCTGGCCCGGCGATCAGGGCGACGATGAGGCCGACGGCGAGGCCGGCCGCGACCCAGCGCGCCCGCTGGCCGGGGACCGGAATTGAGAGGGTAAGAGAGGATCGGGTCATTGGAAGCTCCAGTCAGCTAGCGCTGTGGCCAATTGCCACGCCCCAGGCAGACGCCGCCGATCCGGTCCCGGTTCCGGGTGGCCTAAGCGGAAGGGGAGCCCGCGTCGAACGGCGGTCGCGTATCGACCCGCGAGGGATGGCTGGAATCCCATGCCTCGATCGTCGGCAGCTTGTCCAGCAGGTAACCGATCTCGTCGGTTCCGCGGAGGAGCATGAGTTTCGAGAAGGGGTCGATGTCGAAGTCGATCGTCGATCCATCCGGGAGGAGGATGCCCTGCTCGGACAGATCGAACGTCATCTCGGCGTCGGGATCTGACTCGACGAGCTCGAACAGGCGGGCGTGGGTCGCCGCGTCGACAACCACGGGGATCACGCCGTTCTTCAGGGCGTTGTTGCGGAAGATGTCGGCAAACCCGGTGGAGATCACGGTCCGGATTCCCCACGCAGCCAGGGCCCACGGCGCGTGCTCACGGGACGAACCGGTCCCGAAGTTGTCGCCGACGAGCAGGAAGTTCCGGCCCGCCATCCCCGGCTGATCGAGGACGAACGGCGGGTCCTTGAGCGAGCCGTCCTCGTTGAAGCGCCAGTCGCGGAAGAGCACGTCGGCCAGGCCGAGCTTGTCGGTGATCTTCAGGTAGCGGGCCGGCACGACCTGGTCCGTGTCCACGTTCTCGGCGTGGAGCGGGACGACCTTCGAGGTGAAGCTGCGGAACGGTTCGGGCATGGTCGTCAGCGGCCTCGGGCTGGGGTCATCGGGTGACTGGCCTCGCGCCCGACCATCAGGCCAGTGGCCTCGCGCCCGACCATCAGGCCAGTGGCCTGGCGCCCGGCCATCAGCGGCCTCCGATCCCGGCCGCGGCCTCGATGCCCGGCAACAGGCGCGGGTCGGCCACGGCTCCCGCGATCGCCGACGCGGCCGCCGTGAGGGGTGACGCGAGGAAGGTCCGGCCACCCTTGCCCTGGCGGCCCTCGAAGTTGCGGTTGCTGGTGCTGACCGCGTACTGGCCGGGCGAGAGCTGGTCACCGTTCATGGCGATGCACATTGAGCAGCCCGCTTCGCGCCATTCGGCGCCAGCCGCCCGGAAGATCTCGTGGAGTCCCTCGGACTCGGCCTCGCGCTTCACCTCGTCCGAGCCCGGCACGATCATCATCCGGACGTTCGCGGCGACCCGCTGGCCCTTGAGTGCGGCGGCGGCGAGACGCAGGTCGCTGATTCGTCCGTTGGTGCAGCTGCCGATGAACACGACATCGACGGGCTGGCCGAGGATCGCCTGGCCGGGGGTCAGGTCCATGTACTCGAGCGCGTGCGCGAGGGCGCGCTGCTGCGCGGGGTCGCCGGCCGCCGCCGGATCGGGGACTCGGCCGCTGATCGGCATGCCCATGCCGGGGTTCGTCCCGTAGGTGACCATCGGCTCGAGGTCCGACGCGTCGATGACGATCGACCTGTCGAAGGTTGCTCCCTCGTCGGTCGGGAGCGTCCGCCAGTGAGTAACGGCCTCGTCCCAGGCCGCGCCCTGCGGCGCGTGCGGGCGGCCGCGCAGGTACTCGAAGGTCGTCTCGTCGGGGGCGATGAGGCCGGCGCGCGCGCCACCTTCGATGCTCATGTTGCAGATCGTCATCCGCTGTTCCATCGTGAGGGCGCGGATCGCCTCGCCGCGGTACTCGAAGACGTGGCCCGTCCCGCCGGCGATCCCGATTCGCGCGATCAGGGCCAGGATGATGTCCTTCGCGCTGACACCCGGCGCGAGTGTGCCGTCCACGCGCACTTCGAAGGTCTTTGGCTTGCGCTGCAGGAGGGTCTGCGTGGCGAGGACCATCTCCACCTCGGACGTCCCGATCCCGAACGCCAGCGCCCCGAACGCCCCGTGGGTGCTCGTATGCGAGTCGCCGCAGACGATGGTCATGCCCGGTTGGGTGAGCCCGAGTTGCGGGCCGATCACGTGGACGATGCCCTGGCTCGGGTCGCCGATCCCGTGGAGTGGGATGCCGAACTCGCGGCAGTTGGTATCCAGCTGCTGGACCTGGGCGGCGGCCATGGGATCCAGGAAGGGGAGACCGCGCGGTGTCGTGGGGATCGAGTGGTCCGCGGTCGCCACGGTTCGCTCGGGGTGGCGGACGGTGAGACCGCGCTGCCGGAGCCCGGTGAATGCCTGGGGGCTGGTGACCTCGTGGACGAGGTGCAGATCCACCGCCAGGATGCTCGGCGCACCCGCATCCTCCGCGACGACGTGGTCGTCCCAGATCTTCTCGACGAGGGTCCGTGGGGGGATCGACTCAGGTTTCGACACGGTGGCTCCGGCGGTGGTTTCCGGTGCGAAGGGTACCAGCCACGACCGCGAGCCCCGATGAGCAACCATGCCACGTGGCTCGAACGAACGAGACGGACACTCGCAAGAACCGCGGTTAACGCAGACTGGGCAGTAGGTAGACGGGGGCAAAGTTGCCGAGCCATCTGCCAGACCGGCTCGCAGAGCGAACCACGAGCCGCACTGCTATGGCGATCGTGCGCGGGCGCGGCTCATAGCGAGCGGCTGTTGCGTTGCGGAAGTACGCAGCCCTCCTCTTCGGCGGAGCGATCTCTGTGATCATCGCGATGGGCATCGCAGGGGGACGAGACGGGTCGGCACCGCTGGCCTGCCAATATCGGGCCGGCGACCGCGATCACATGACTCGGCAAGCGCTAGATGGCCCACATCTACCCATCCCGGCAGATCTCGCGTCGGCACTTGAAGAAACCCTGGCACCGACGCAGGATAGGCGGCTGCGCACGGATCCTGGTTCGTTGGTGAAGAGGGCGATAGCCCTCGGGTGTACCTGGCTCCACGAACGCCTCGGCGCTGAAAAGGTCCACTCCCATCAGTGCGGACCCCTGCCCAATTCTCGCGCGATCGGTCTCAGCGGCAATACATCGGCGTCGAAAGGGCCAGACGGCCCTTGACCTCGCGCGAGTGCAGTAGACGGTGACATCGAGACCGAGTTGGTTCGGGATTCGTGCCACGGAGGGAGTTATGGCATCAGATCGAGGGGTCTCCCGCATCCACCACATGTGGATTCTCGGTGCAGCGGCGTTAGTGGTCGGGGTCCTCCTGCCAAGTCTTACGGCGGGGAGTGACGCTGCAAGACTCGACCCAGGCATCAGCGAGACCGCCACGCGCGCACCCGCGACTCGGGTTGATGCGGTCATTAGCCTTCGCTCGGTTACGCGTCCCAGCGACGTGCTTACTCTCCTCGCTGAAGCGGACGAGGTCTTGGCTTTGTATCACGGCTGGCAAGGCATGGACTCAGATTACGTCGGGGGATATGAGTTTCTGGGCGATGGGGCAACTCTGGAGATCGAGCTTGCCACCTATCGCGCCGCGTACGAATCGATGCTGCGTGAGACGGTGGCGAATATCGAAAAGTCCTCGCCTGCCGCATCAGCGGCTGATGCCACGGGGTGGGCTACCGCTCGGCAAGATGCCGAGAACCGATTGGCCGCGTTCCTGGCGGGCGACCTTCCCGTTGTCGGGGCCTGCGTATGGGCGAGGGCTGCGGTACTCGCTGCCTGGAGTCAATCGGCGGCGGCCCAAGTTCGACTCATCGAGCCCGCGCAGAGCGGACGCTCCGTCAGACTTCCGTGGAGGTAGGCTGTGACTCGATCCGTAAGGGCCGCCGCCTTGTTGGGCATGGCCGCAATTCTTGCCCTCCCAGGGCCCGCGGCAGCGTTCAGCCGCTCCAATTGGGTTCCGCGCCACGGGACGAGCTGGGTTACAGCAGACAGCATCGGTCGGTACGCGCAGCAGTGGTTCAAGTGGGACTACTCGTACCAGGTTAGCGATCTCCAAGGCTCAAATGTGACCTTGGAGGTCGAGACGCACCTCAGCTGCAACGACAGTACATGCTACGCCAAAGTCGTCAGGGATGCCCCACGTCCATATCGCGGGATCGCATGGGACACCAACATGCCTGCTGGATATCTCGACACGATTCTGGCGGACAACCCACCGATCTGGACTGTAGGGTCGAGTGACACTCGGGGAATCTCGGCTGGCGTCTGGTATCAGACATGGATCCGGTTCCAGACCGGATACGGCGAGACGGCAACTGACACCGGAGGCGTAGCCTACCAGCGCGGCCATCGCAATCCATCCTGGTGCGGAGATACACTCTGCATCTACGCGGATGACACGGTCTACGTGATCCCGAGATACAATCAATCGATCCCCGGTGGAATGAATTGGAACTGGCCTTGAACGACGCGTCCAATGACGGCCGGGTCGGTTTCGCGCTCCCGTCTCAGTGAAGACAATTACTGCGCTGCTGGCCACTCTTGTGGTTGCGCTTGCCATTGCCGGGCTGCGGCTCGGCAAGGCAGAGGCGGAACGGTTGGATGTCGGAGGCGGGAGCGTCAGGGAGCAACAGGCGCTCCAGCTCGCCGCGGACCACTGGGACAATCCGTTCCTTCGGATTATGACGCTCGATCGGGTGGTGATCGGACGTGGCTCGGACTCTACGGGTAGTTGCGGCGATGTCGACGTGGGAGCAGTCGCCTTCTTCGGCTGGGTCCTGGACCGTGTGCGGGTGGCCTGCGACGACTCGGTACTGAGCCTCGGCAGCGGCTGAACCGCGGGAGGAGGCGCCCAACTGGGCCGCAGGCGGCCGCCCCCGTCACGCCTTCTGCCGAATGCGCGCCTGCGCCTCACGCCAGCGCAAGGTCCCCCCACCGCGCGTGCGAAACTTCCTCGCCCCGTTGGATCCGCGCGCAAAGTCATCGGTCGCGAACGAGCGCCGGGCCAGGAGCTCGAACACGTGGCGGCCCACGCGCGGTCGGACCGGCTATATCCGGTCTGCAGAGAGCGAATCGCGGTTGAGCAGCTCGGCGTGGAGGACGCCAGGCCGGAGTCATCGCCGGGCAACGATGCGAAGTGAACTGCCAGGCGCGGAGTCCTCAGATGTCCACAGCAGCGCGGGACCTGGCCAGGGAGCGCCACCGGTCAGCGCGGCAAGTCCATCGTCCTGGTGCGCCGGGTAGGCGGCGGCGAGGGTTCGCCGGAACTCGCGGGCGATCGCGCGGTTCGTCCGCGTGTCGCGGACGACGAGTAATCGGGACACCTCGGTCACCGGCCCGAGGTGCGTCCAGCCCTCCCAGCTGGGGAGCGATGCCACCTTCTCCTCTGCCCAGCGGATCAACTGCTCGAGCCGCCGCAGGTCGGACTGGACCTCCGTCGCCACCAGGACTCCGGCCCTCGCGTCGTGCAGCCCGACATCGATCCAGCTGTCCGACGGCCGTCGGACAGCCATCTCCAGGAATGCGTGCCATCTCGGGTGGACCGTTCCGAGGAGCGCCTCGACGATGGCGGCCTGGTGGCGATCCCGGATCGCGGGACCCGTATTCGGGTAGAGGCGTCCGACAGGTCTGCCCCGAGCACGGCCGCGAGCACGGCCGCGAGCCGGGCGTACGTTTCGAGCGACGGGCTGACCGTTCCACGCTCGACGCGCACGAGATAGCTTGGATCCACGCTCGAGGCTCGTCCGAGTTCTGCACGCGACAGGTCGGCCGCCGACATCCCGAGTCTGCACCTGCCCGCGGCCCACCGGTGCCGATCACGCAACCGTGACCGACGCCTCCCTTACCGGGCTCGCCGCGGCTTACCGGTGCCATGCTGGTGGCACCAGCAAATCCGGCGTTGTCGATGGGATACGGGCCGCTCCGCGATGTCCGCCGTGCTCGAAGCGGCCGGTCGCGAGCGTGACGCGGCCCATCTGGACCGGCTTCGGCCCCGGCTACCCCCGGTGTTGATAGTGAGAGCATCACGGAGGGCCAAGGAGTTGCCGCCCGGAACGGCCGCTGATCGAGCGGGCCCGAGTCACGGGCGGGCGGTCAGGAGGCTGACGTCCCCGGATCAGGGCTCAGGGTCGGCACCGGTGACTGCACCCGTATGCGATTCTCCAGCGCGAACTCCTCCTCGGACAGGGCCTCGAGCCGCCGCTGAGGGACCCGGATGTGGTCGATGACCAGTTCCGCTGCGCGGTCTCCCTGCCGCGCGCGAGCCGCGTCCACGATCTCGCGGTGCTCAGCGATCGATCGGTCGAGACTCCCGCGCAGAACCACGCAGAGTCCTTGGATGGAGAGATCGTTGACTGCCAGTCAATCGGCAGGGCGGCGGCGGAATGTCACGCCCATCGCTACGCACTCCAGGGTGGTGGTGGTGCTGAACGAGTACAGACGCTTGCGCATCAGTGGATCGCACCGTAGACTGCCCGCACCGTGCGAACCTCGAATGGTCTGGATCGCCGCCGTGTCGCCGTCGTTGTGACGAGCGATGGCCGCCGCGTTCACATGCCCATCGATGACGGTTCGCTCGAGGTAGCCCTCCTCTCCCTTATTCGCTCGCTCCTGGTCGGGCTTGAGAGCCTTGTAGGCCTCATTACCGGCTCCTGGCGGGAGAACCGAGGAACGCGGAGGGACGGGCGCTCGTAGCGCAGCCAACCACCGAAGACCAACGGGACCCTCGCCGGGTGGCGAGGGTTTTGTCTTTTCTCCGGCACGACGCGGCGGCCAGCGGGCCATCATGAAGTTCCGGATCAGGGAAGGGCCAGGACCAATGACGATGACGAAGGGAGGCTCGGCGAAGCCGCCGAGTTCCGAAACGGACGCGAAGGCCGGCGGCACAAAGGCCGGCGGCACGAAGGCCGGCGGCGCGCCACTCCCCGGCAGCGCGCCACCCCCCAGATCCCGCCGCAGCCACGTGCCGGCGGCGGGCACGGAGCATGCGGCCGCCGTCGAGAAGGCCCAGCGCGAGATGCTCCACGAGGGTCCGTCGAGCGCGTCGATGCCCGTCGCCGCGACCGCCAAGGAGCGCGCTCCTCGGGCCAGGATCGGCGCCGATGTGGTCTGCGAGGCGATCCTCCGCCAGGGCGTCGACGTCCTGTTCAGTTATCCCGGCGGCGTGATCCTCCCGCTCTACGACGTCCTCGGGGATCACCCCGAGCTGCGCCACATCCTCGTCCGGCACGAGCAGGGGGGTGCCCACGCGGCGGATGGATACGCCCGAGTGACCGGCAAGGTCGGGGTCTGCATGGGGACCTCCGGCCCCGGCGCCACGAATCTCGTGACGGGCATTGGCACCGCGCTCCTGGACTCCATCCCGATGGTCGCGATCACCGGCAACGTGCCCGCGGCGCTGATCGGCAAGGATGCCTTCCAGGAGATCGACATCAACGGCATCACCCTGCCGATGACCAAGCACAACTACCTGGTCCGCGACGCCGATGAGCTGCCACGGGTCCTGGCCGAGGCGTTCCATATCGCACGTACCGGACGACCCGGACCCGTCCACGTGGACATCACCAAGGACGCCCTCCAGCAGGAGACGAGCGTCGAGCATCCGACCGAAGCCGAGGTGATCGCCGGGCTTCCCGGGTTCCGCCCGAACATGGACGGGAACTATCGTCAGCTGAAGACCGCCGCAGCTGAAATCGCGCAAGCCAAGCGACCCGTCATCCTGGCCGGCCACGGGATCCTCCACGCCGGCGCCGAAGCCGAGCTGCTCGCGTTCGCCGAGAAAACGAGCATCCCGGTCGCCTGGACGCTGCTCGGGATCGGGGCGATGGACGAGGACCATCCGCTCGCCTATGGCTTCATGGGCATGCACGGCTGGAAGCACGTCAATCGCGCGATCCAGTCGGCCGACCTCCTCATTGCGATTGGCATGCGGTTCGACGATCGCGTGACCGGCAACGTCCGCACATATGCCCCGTATGCGCGCATCGTCCACGTCGACATCGACCCGGCCGAGATCGGCAAGAACGTCGCCGTCGAGGTCCCGATCGTGGGAGACGCCAGGCGCGTCCTCACGGCGCTGGCCCCGATGGTCGCCGAGACACCCCGCGCAGAACGGGCGGCGTACCTCGACGAGCTGGCGGAGTGGAAGAAGGACTCCATCGCGTCGTCCTGGCACGGCTCCGGCGCCTGGCGGGATGGACTCCTCTCCGCGGACTACGTCGTCCAGCGGATCGGCAAACTGACCGATCACGAGGCGATCTACGTGGCCGACGTCGGCCAGAACCAGATGTGGCTGGCCCGCTACGCGGGGTTCCGCCACCCCAACACGCACGTCAGTTCTGGCGGCCTGGGAACGATGGGCTACAGCATGCCGGCGGCCATGGGCGCCGCCCTCGGAGTTCCGGAGCGTGAAGTCTGGGCGATCGCCGGCGACGGCGGGTTCCAGATGACCAGCCAGGAGTTGATGACCCTGGTGCAGGACCGGATTCCGGTCAAGATCGCCCTCATGGATAACAAGAAGCTCGGCATGATCCGCCAGTGGCAGGAGATCGTCTACGGCGGGAACTACCACTCGTCGCACCTGCTCGGGCCGGACTTCCTCAAGCTCGCCGAGGCGTACGGGGTGCCGGCCATCAAGGCCACGACGCCAGCCGAGGTGGACGACGCCATTCGCTTCGCCCAGGACGTCGATGGACCAGCGCTGGTCTGGTTCGAGATCGCGGGCGAGCAGAACATCTTCCCGATGATGCCGGCCGGCAAGGGTCTGTCCGATCTCATCGAGACATGGGGCGGACCCGAGGAATGAGCGACAAGACATCG
>JBBQMH010000001.1:0-84619 GCA_038328755.1 Candidatus Limnocylindrales bacterium | reverse complement strand
TCCGCCTCGGCTATGCCGTCGCCAAGCGTATCGACGAAAACACCGGCGGAGCGACCGATCGACGAGGGGTCGCGACCGATCGCGGCGCAGGCCTCGTCGAGGATGCGCAGGTAGTCGGCGAACGCCTCCGGCTGGCTGCTCTCGGTGGCGTAACAGCTCCAGATATCGGCATGGCGCGCCGCCAGTCCGATGGTCCGCGGTCCATGTCCGCCGAGCATGATCGGGATGCCCCCTGGACGGGGACCTCGAGGTCGCATTTCGACCGACGCCCGATGAAACGGACCCTCGTGCTCGACGCGACCTTCGCGCAGCAGTGGCACCAGGACCTGCAACGCATCCTCGTAGCGACCGATCGTCTTGTCCTCCGGGTAGCCGAACCTCCGGCCCTGCTTGCCCGCATGCCCGGACCCGTAGCCGAGGATGAACCGGCCGTTGCTGATCTCGTCGATTGTCTCGACGATCTTCGCCGACAGGGCGGGGTTGCGATGGAGGGCCGACAGGACCCAGGTTCCGATCCCGATCCGGCTCGTGCTGGCAGCGAGGGCACTGGCCATTGCCACGCCCTCCCACCAGCCCCGTGGGCCAGGCCAATCCTCCATATCCCAGAGCAGCTCATCGGCGACCCAGACGGTATCGAAGCCCAGTCGCTCGGCGGCGATGGCGCGGTCGCGAATCTCGGTCCATCGCTGGGCAACGCCGGTCTGAGGCGCCTCGAGCATCGAGAGGACGAGCCCGAACTGCATCGTTCGCATGGGGTACCTCGCGCGGTCAGGTTCGAATCCGGGCGCCGGTCGGATCATAGGGAGGGCGGAGATGCGGGGCTGCCGCGAAGCGGACCGTCGCAACCTCCAGCTCGTAGCGGCTACCCAGGAGGGCCCCGTTCGACTGGTCGCCCCCGGCGACCCAGCCAAGCCCAATCGATCGGCCGATGGTGTGCCCGAACATCCCGGACGTGATCTTGCCGACGAGCTGCCCATCCCGCCAGATCGGTTCGTTGTGATACAGGAGCGGGTCCGGGTCATCGAGGACGAACGTCACGAGGCGCCTGGTCACTCCCGTGTCGCGCTGGCGAAGCAATGCATCACGGCCGGTGAACCCGCCGGGCTTGTCCCAGGCAACAGCGAAGCCGAGCCCGGCCTCGAGCGGCGTGTCCTCGTCGGTGATGTCGTGGCCCCAGTGCCGATACGCCTTCTCGATCCTGAGCGAATTCAAGGCGTGGTAGCCAACGTGACGGAGGTCGAACGCGGCGCCCGCCTCCACGAGGACGTCGTACACGTGGAGCGCGAAATCACTTGGGATCAGCAGCTCCCAGCCAAGCTCGCCGAGGTACGTAATGCGGGTCGCACGAACCCGCGCGTACCCGACGTCGATCTCGCGTGACGTCCCGAACGGAAAGGCCTCGTTCGATAGGTCGGCGTCCGTGACGATCGAGAGGAGCTCGCGTGAGCGTGGGCCCTGCACGTTGAGCGTGGCCCAGCCCGAGGTGACGTCCGTCACGGTGGCTCGCGCGTCGGGGCCGATCGCCCGTCGCAGCGTCGCCAGATCGCGTGCCTGGGTCGCTCCAGCGGTGAGGACGAGGAACTCCGTCTCCGAGACACGGGTGACGGTCACGTCGGCCTCGATCCCGCCCCGCTCGTTCAGCCACTGGGTGTAGACGACCCGGCCGACTGAACCGCCGACATCGTTCGCGCACAGCTGCTGGAGGATGCCCTCCGCGTCCCGGCCCTGGACGAGGTACTTCCCGAACGAGGTCTGGTCCAGGAGGCCGACGCCCTCACGGACCGCGCGGTGCTCCTCGGCGGAATACGGGAACCAGTTCTGGCGACCGTAGGAGTACTCGTAGCGCGGCTCGACACCGGGCGGCGCGAACCAGTTCGCCCGCTCCCAGCCGGCGACCTCGCCGAAGCACGCCCCAGCCGCCGCGATCCGATCGTGGAGCGGCGAGCGTCGCACGCCGCGGGCGGTCTCGACCTGTCGGAACGGCCAGTGCATGTCGTACAGGAGGCCGAGGACCTCGGTCGTTCGATCGTGGAGGTAGCACCGGTTTCCCTGCCAGGGCATGAACCGTCGGATATCCACTTCGGACAGGTCCATCGGCGGATGCCCATCCACGATCCAGTCGGCCAGCGCCCGGCCGGCTCCGCCACCTGACTGGAAGCCGACCGAGTTGAAACCCGCCGCCACGAAGTAGCCGGACAGTTCAGGGGCCTCTCCGAGGATGTAGCGATCGTCGGGCGTGAAGCTCTCTGGCCCGTTGAAGAAGAGCTTGATCCCGGCGTCACCGAGGACGGGCAGTCGGTGCGCCATCCGCTCCACGTACGGCCCCAGGTGATCCCAGTCCTCGGGCAACCGGCCGAAGGCGAAGTCGTCGGGGATCCCGTCGGTCGCCCATGGCTTTGCGCCTGGCTCGAAGAATCCGACCATGAGCTTGCCCGCGTCCTCGCGGACGTAGGCGAACTCGTCCATGACCCGGAGGACTGGCAGGTCCGGGGCGAGGCCCGGGATCGGCTCGGTGACGACGTAGAAGTGCTCGGCGGCGTGGAGCGGGATCGTGACGTCGTTCTGCCTGCCGAACGCATGCGCCCACATGCCGGTGCAGTTGACGACGACCGCGGCCTCGATCTCCCCGTCGGAGCTGCAAATGCCGGTCACCCGGCCGTCGCTGGTCAGGACCTCGGTCACGCCCGTGTGCTCGAAAATGCGCCCGCCTCCGTTGCGGAAGCCCTTGGCGAGCGCCATCGTCACATCCGTCGGGTTGGCGATCCCGTCGGCGGGCAGGAAGATCGCCCCCTCGATCCCGTCCGGGTTCATCAACGGCCACATCGCGGCGGCCCTGGCGGACGAGACGACTTCGACCTCGAAACCGCAGACCCGGGCCATCGAGGCGCTCCGGCGCATCTCCTCGAAGCGCGCCTCGTTCAGGGCGATCCCGAGCGAGCCGACCTGGCGAAAGCCCGTCCCCATGCCCGTCTCGCGTTCGAGGCGCGGAAACAGCTCGGCGCTGTACTTGGCCAGCATGCTCATGTTGTAGGTGGCTCGCAGCTGGGTCGCCAGTCCCGCGGCGTGCCAGGTCGTACCCGAGGTGAGCTGGTTGCGCTCGAGCAGGACGACGTCCTTCTGGCCGCGCTGGACGAGGTGATAGGCCACGCTCGCACCGACGATGCCGCCTCCGATGACGACAACCTCGGCTCGGTTGGGAAGCGAAACCGTCATGGAGCGTCGAGGAATGCTTCGAGCTGCTGGAGTGCCTCGGGGAGATCGGTCCGGCCAAATCCGAGGCGGAAGTGGTCATCGGCGAAACCAAACGCGGTCCCCGGCAGCAGCATGACGCCGGCGTCCTCAACCAGTCGCGCGCAGAACCGTTCCGCTGACGACCCGGCGGGCCCGGCCGGAACCAGGGACGGGAAGCCGATGGAACCGCCGCGCGGCCGGACCCACGAGAACGCGTCGGAGCGCCGCTCGAAGAAGTCGTCCAGAACGGCCAGGTTCGCGGCCACGATCCCTCGCGAGCGGGCCAGGACGATGTCCAGGGCCTGCAGCCCGATCAGCGCCAGGATCTCGGACGGTGCCGAGGCGCAGATCGTCGTGTAGTCCTTGAACGCGGCGACGCGGGCCAGCAGGTCCCGATTCCGGGAGGCGAGCCACCCGATCCGCAGCCCGGGCATCGCGAACGACTTCGACATGACGCCGAGGGAGATCACGTGCGCCCCGGCATCGATTCCCGCCGGCAGCCGATCCGCCTCGTCGAACTCGAGGTATCGGTAGACCTCGTCGACGAACAGGTAGGCGCCGGCCTCGGCGGCGATCGCCACGACCGCATCGAACGTTGCGCGGTCCGGGAGCATGCCGGTCGGGTTGTGGGGTGCGTTGATGACGATCAGGCGGGTCGCGGAGGTCACCTGCCGGCGCAGCGCCTCCACGTCGATGGCCCAGCCGGCCTCCTCCCGGAGCTCGTGCAGGGTGACCTCCGCGCCGCACGACCGCGCCACCTCGTACAGGCTCTGGTAGCCGGGCCAGGTCACGATGGCGTGGTCGCCGGGCCCGAGCAGCACGTTGACGAGCGTGAAGATCCCCTCCCCGGCGCCGGATAGAACGAGGATGTCGTCGGCCTCGGCGGTCTCGTACAGCGCGGCGATCTCACGACGGAGGAGCGGATGCCCCGGAGCCTCCGTGTAGCTGAGGCGCAGGTCGCGCCACAGCGTCGCCGCCTCGTCGTCCGCAAGGGCGAGCAGCTCGCCCATCGACCAGCCTTCGACGTCGCTGGCGCACAGGACGTGGCGGACGGCGAACTCCCAGCGGGCGAAGTACCGCTCCAGGTCGAAATCGGCGATCCGCATCAGGGCACCAGGCGTCAGGGCGCGGCGGGGACCTTGATCATCGCCGCACAGAGGGCGGTGAACTCGTCCTCGGCGATTCCCAGTCCGGTCACGCGCCACGAGGGGTTCGCGCCGCGGTCCACGTCCAGGACCAGCCCGTTGGAGAGGCGGCCGAGCTCGCCGACCATGTCACCCATGGCGGCGTCCGCGATCACGGTGTCTCGAGGAGCGCATTGTTCGACGTCGCCGCCAACGTCGAGGCAGATGTTGCCCTCGGCGATCGACACGTGGGCGTCGCCCGGCCCGCGATACGTCACTTCCAGGTGGCCTTCATTGGCCAGCCGATAGGACCCGGTTTCGAGGTACCAGCCATCGGGCAGGACGGCGCAGTAGACCGACCAGGCCATACCAGCTGCGGCCTGGGTGAAGAACGCCAGGTTGGATTCGCTCCCGGTGCAGACCGTCGCCGCCGTGGGCCCGTCGGACGGGCTCGGTGTCCCGGGTTCACCGCTCGGGGCCGGTGTCACCACGGGTAACGGCGCCTGCGTGGCCGTAGCGTCGGGGCTCGCCGACCCATCTCCTGGTGCCGAGGAGCTGGCAGCCGGGCCAATGGTTGCGAGCGGGGTCTCGACCGTGCTTCCGCAGCCCGACAGGGCAGCGGCCAGCAGGAGGGCAAGGATCGGGAGGGGGGGCGGGGCGCGACGGACGGGAGTCGCTCGGTTCACGGCTGGAGCGTAGCACGCAAGCGCGGGACCTCAGTCCCGCGCAAGCGCGGGACCTCAGTGCCGCGCGGGCGTGGGGCGCCAGTGCCGCGCGGGCGTGGGGCGCCAGCCAGCGTGATCCGCGTCAGCTCCCGATGCGCACGAAGGACGGATCGACGCCGAACACATCGCGGATCCGCTCCGGGGCGAGCACCTCGGCCGGCGGGCCATCGGCCACGACGCGGCCGTGATCCAGCAGGATCAGGCGGGGGAAGAAGTGGGCCGCCAGCCCGAGATCGTGAAGGACCGCCAGGATCGTGGTTCCGTCGCGGGCGTTGAGGTCGCCCACCAGCTCCATGACCTCCACCTGGTGCCGCAGGTCGAGGTGCACGGTCGGCTCGTCGAGGATCAGCACGGGCGCGGCCTGCGCCACGGCCATCGCGAGCAGCACCAGCTGGCGCTCGCCGAGCGACAGCTCCCGCGCGTCGCGGCCGAGCAGATGTCCGACGCCCACCCGGTCGATCGCGGCGGCAACGGCGGCCCGGTCGCTGGGTCGCATGCCACGGATCGGATGTTCGTGCGGTAGCCGACCCAGCGCGACGACCTCCTCGACCGAGGTCGCGAACGGCAGGCTCGGCAGTTGCGGGACCACGGCCAGGCGCCGGGCGACGGCAAGGCGCTCCATCTGCTCGACCGGTCGACCGTCGAGCTCCACGGTGCCGGTCGCGGGCCGGATCAGGCCGGCGACGACCCGCAGCAGCGTCGACTTCCCCGCGCCGTTCGGACCGACGATGGCGACCCGCTCGCCCGGGGCCACGTAGAGGGACACGTCGCGCAGGGCTGCTCGCTCGCGATAGAGGGCCGTCACGCCGTCGAGCCGGATCACAGCTCGTACCCGGACTGGGCTCGCCGCAGGAGGGCCAGGAAGAACGGAGCGCCGACCACCGCGGTCACGACTCCGACCGGAATTTCGCCGAGCAGTCGCGCAACCAGGTCGGCGCCGACCATCAGGCTCGCTCCGAGAAGCGCCGCCAGCGGCAGGACGAGCCGAGCATTCGGGCCGACGATGAGCCGGACGACATGGGGCGCCACGAGGCCGACGAAGCCGATGAGGCCGGATATCGCCACCGAGGCCGCGGTGGCCAGCGAGGCCACGGCCAGCAGGATCGCGCGTTCGCGCCGGACATCGACGCCCAGGTGGGCGGCGGCCTCCTCGCCGAGCAACATGCCGTTGAGCGACCGCGCGCGCAGGAAGATCACCACGCTCGCCGCGATGATGAGCGGCGCCGCGACGGCGAAGCGTCCCCACGACGACGCCTCGAACCCTCCGAGGAGGTAGGCGAAGATCTGGCGTAGACCCGCGCCGGACAGGTACATCGCCATCGCCAGCCCGGCTGCCAGCAGCGAGCTCACCGCATAGCCCGTCAGCAGCAGGCTCGTCATCGGTGCCCGTGAACCCAGCCGCGACAGTCGATAGACGACGAAGACCGCGCCGAGCGCGCCGAGAAAGGCGAGGGCGTGGAGCAGCCCGAACTGGAGGAACAAGGCTCGGACCGGGATGATCACCGCGAGAGACGCCCCAAGGGCTGCACCGGACGCTGTTCCGAGCACGTACGGGTCAGCCAGCGGGTTGCGCAGCAGGCCCTGGAACGCGGCGCCGGCGACTGCCAGCCCGGCCCCAACGACGGCAGCAGTCAGCACGCGAGGCAGGCGCAGGTCAAGAACGATCGTCTCCGCGGCCGCTGTCCAGGTCCGAGTCAGGTCCAGTCCGAGAAGCCGATGGGCCAGGATGGCGACCGTATCGCCGGGCGCGATCGCCACGGTACCGGCGGCAATGCCCGCCACCGCGATGACGCTGAGCAGGACGATCCCGATCACCGCCACCACGAGTGGCCGCCGGCCGATCACCGTCCGGAGGATCGGTTGCGGACGCCCGAGAAGGGCACCGGCGCGGGCGGGCATGACTAGGGCTGGACCTCCGGATGGAGGACCGTGATGAGGGCCCGAAGCCCATCGACGAGACGCGGACCGGGCCGGGTGATCAGCGTGTCATCAACCGGGTAGATCGCGCCATCGGCCACGGCCTTGATACCCGCCCAGTTCGGGCGTGCCGCCACGTCGTCCGGGGTCGTGTAGCCGCCATCACCGAGCAGGATCACCTCGGGATTCGCGGTGATCAGGGTCTCCAGCGAGATCTGATAACTCGAGTCCGTCGTGATCGGGTCCGCGCCGGCGAGGGTCAGCAGCTCGTCGTAGAGGGATCCGGCCGGCACGGTATAGATATCCGAGGTCGCATCGATCTCGTAGAACGTCTTTGGCCTCGACAGTCCGCTCGTCAATCCCGCGAGGCGATCGATCTCGGCCCGCATGCTCTGGCTGAGCGCAGTGGCCGCCGCCTCGTTGCCGGTGGCGCGCCCGATGCCTGTGATGCCGGCCAGCGCGCCGTCCACCGAGGTCGCATACAGGACGAGGACGGGGATGCCCAGGCTGCGGAGCTGCGCGACGGCGGCCGGGGGCGTGAACCCGAGGCCTCCGGCGATCACCAGGTCGGCGTTCAGGGTCACGATCTTCTCGATATCGACGCCCTTGTAGGTGGCGACGACGGGCAGCTGGTCTGCCTCTGGTGGGTAGGGCGTGATGTCTTCGACCTTGGCGACCACCTGGGAGCTCGCGCCGATCGCGAACAGCGTCTCGGTCGCGGCCGGGGTCAGGGACACGATCGCCGCGGGCCTGGCAGGGATCGTGACCGTCGTGCCTTCGTCATCGATCACCGTCATCGGGAATGCCGGGGCCAGCGTCGGCGTCAGGGTCGCGGTTGGAGCGACGGTTGCGATGGGCGTGGGTGTCGCTTTCGGTGTTGCGGATGCGCCACCACAGGCGGCGAGGAGGACGGCTGTCGCCAGGGTGAGGGCCAGTCCTGAGAAGACGGCGCGTGGGAAGGTAAAGCCAGACATGGGAGCGGGTCTCCGACCGGGGGGGTGGGCGAACGCAGGGTTCGCGGGTCGTGGGGACGCGCCGCCGGTCAGTCGGTCGGGATCATGTGTGGAGCCACCCTTTCTCTCGAAGGTCGTGCATCCACCGAGCGTCGGCGACCGGACTTACGTCGCCTGAGCGACGATCACCGTAGCGGGACTGTGCCGGAATCACACCGGCTTCGCGACTGTTCGGCGAACCGCAAATTGCGGTCGATCGAAGCGTACCACCGGGCGCCCGTAGTCGAGTGAGTGCCCGATAAGCGCCCCCCGTGAAACTGCCGGTATCCGCCTTCCTCCCGCCCTCGCCGGAGGAGGTATCGACGGTGACATCGAGGCATCGATTGCTCGCACTCCTTGGTCCGCCCCTGGTGGCGGTGCTCATGACCGGACTGACCGTCCGCGCCGCGCCCTGGGTCCTCTCGGCTTCCCAACCGAAGCCCAATCCGCTCACCGCCTGCCGTCCGGAGGCAGGACGCGCCGCGGATGCCGGTCGCACCCCGGTATCGACCCCAGCAACAACCGGCGCGTGGTGGCGAGCCGCGCTCCGCCTCGATACGAATGGCGCCCTGTCCGGATGGGACCTGACGTTCGGGGCGCAGGGTTCGCGAACTTCCGTCCTCCGGGTCGGCCCCGCCAGCGTCGTTGCCGGCCCACGCAACGGTGTCGTCACGGTCGCCGAGGACGATGGCACGGCGTCGATCATTCACCTCGTCAAGCCGCACCGCGCCTGCACCGAGGAGATCAACATCGACGGAGCCATCGCCCGGCGGGCGGTCATCGACCCGGCCGGCGGCGGAATCCTCGTCCATCTCCTCGATCGCGAGACCCGGAGCGATCTCGGGATCTGGCTCGTCCCGGAAGACGGCGGGGCGCGAAGCCTGGTCCTGCCACCGCCTGACGCGTCAGTGCTCTATGAGACGGGCATCGAACGGATCTGGGCCACGGATGTCCAGGCGTCTGCCGACGGCGCGTACCTGGCGGTCCAGTCCTGCGATCCGGAGACGTGCCTGACAAGGATCCAGGATCGCCTGAGCGGTGCCGTCACTTCCATCACCGGAGGCCACGGAGCCATCATCGGGTTCGTCGGTCAGCGGCTGGTGGCCATGGGCGAGTGCGACGGAGTGCCGTGCCCGGTCCTCTCATTCGGCGTAGCTGGAGGACCGCCAACGGAGATCGCCTCCGCGGTAATCGCCGCCGCCACGTCCGCCGACGGCCTCGTCGTGGCCATCGCCGGGTCAGGCCCGGAGACCACCATCGAGGCCATCGACCTCGAGTCGGGGGACCGCCACTCGCTCGGGAGCCTTGCCGACGGGGCTCTGCCGCTCGCCGGTTCGTCCAGGGTCGCCGGGATCGAGACCATCCCGCGGGCCGTCGGAGTCATTCGCGCCGACGGGACCCCAGAGGCGCTCGATGTCGGCGCCAGCTTCCATGAACCCGCCACCGAGAACGAGGGGGTACTCCCATGACGACCATGACCCACCGGGTGCCGACGCACCGACGCCGCCGGGCGATCTTTTCGGCCGTGGCCCTGGCTGCGGCACTGATCGGCGGCCTGGCTGGCCCGGCCGGGGCGCACGGACCCGACCCGAACGTCGGCGGGACGCGCTGGGCGTCGAACCAGGCGCTCAAGTACCAATGGCGAAGCGGCCAGACGCCACCGTCGTGGATGGCTCCGGCCATCGATGCCGCGGCCGCCGACGCGAGCCTGACCCGGGCATCGCGGGCCGCGACGTTCTCGCGTGTGAGTTCCGGTTCGGCCAGCCTCATCGCCTACGGGGAACCGACCGGCTGTACACCGGCTGGAATCGCGTGCTTCAGTCGGGCCGGGGCACCGTCGTCCTTCCGGATGTGGTTCCGGGCCCACGGCTACGTCTTCGACTGGGGCGCCCTGCGCTGGTGCCAGGCCCTCTCAACCCCGGTCAACGGCTGCTTCGATGTCGAGAACGTGGCCCTCGACGAGTTCGGCCACGTGGAGATCCTGGGTCATCACGCGAACCTTGCCAACGGGTCGGATTATGGCGATGCCATCGTCCAGACCGTGGCCCGTGCTCGCCCGGCAGCCGGCTGGCAGAATCACGCGTTTTCCCGGTGCGATACGGCTCGACTCCAGCTCGAATACGACCGGCAGAGCCCGCGCGTTCTGTTTTCGTCGTGCCTGGCCATCCCCACCACGCTGGTCCTGTCGGCCAGTCCGACGAGCACGTGGGCCGGCGGCAGCGTGAAGCTGACCGCGTCCCTGCGCACGACATCTGCCAGTTCGAACGGAGCGCTTGCCAACGATCCGGTCAGCGGCCGGACCGTGACGCTCCAACGGCGCACGCCGGGGACTGCGACCTGGTCGTCGGCCGGGACCCTCTCAGCCAGCAGTACCATCGAGGGCAGCTACGCGCTGACCCTGGCGGCCGCGGCCACCTATGAATGGCGGGCCGTCTTCTCTCCCGTGTCGGGGGACGGAGCCCTCGCGGCGACGTCGGCGATCGTCAAGGTGATGGTCGGCACCTGCGCCAAGGCGGCGTGCACCGGGAACCATTCGAAGGTCGCCGTGTCACGGGTCGGCGGGCCGCTCTCGTGAACTCCATCCTGGGCCGTGGCGCAACGCGGGCTGCGCTCCGTCTCCTCGGGCTGAGCCTCCTGGTGAGCATCTCGGGGCTCGGATGCTCGGCAGGTGCCGGAGCTCCGTCCGGGTCACCCGGGGTCTCAGCGGCGACGTCAGCGGCGACGGCGTCTGAATCGCCGATGTCCACAGAGTCCATCGGGCCGGATCTCGCGGCCTCGATGGCGGCGACGGCCGTCCTCGTCACGGAGGACGCCGCCACCAAGGGTGAACTCGGTTCGTACACCATCGATGGGCAGGGCAGTGACGCTCCCTGGCTGCCGTTCGGATCGCTGATCGGTGTCGAGGCGGGGGCCGGTCAGCCGGTGTCCGTTCGACTGCTTGACGGTGGCTCGATCAATGGTTGGGTCGCCGACCTCGCAGCCTGGGACGACACGACCGGGTCACTCGCCCGGCGCGTGGCCGAGCAGGAGGGCGGGGCCGCCGTCCAGGACGTCGCACTCGGCTCACTTCCGGTGGGCCGCTGGGTCCTGGCCGTCCGGCTGTTCCGGGCCGACGCCCGCGGCGACGGGACGACCTTCTGGGCGGTGACTGTCCGCTGACCCGCACCACAACGATCGACCCGCCCGGTTTCCGGGCGGGTCGTCTGAACTACGAATTGATGGACGGCCCCTCGCGACCGTCGGGGTCAGGCCGAGGCAACCGTCGCGGGACTCCCGAAGATGGAGACCTGAGCCTCCTCGGGCAGCATCACGCCGAAGACCTTCTGAAGGGCAAGGAGGTGCACGCAGGCACCCCAGCTTTCGAAATAGTGGCAGGTGCAATGCCACTGACCGGATTCGAGACTGACCTGGTGCGTGTCGTTGTCGCCGCGGAATGTGAGCGAGAGTCGATCGAGCGAAATGCGATCGAGTTCGCGGGCGTACCGATTGGCCTTCTCGACCTTACCGATCAGGGAGCTGTGCATCTGGCTCGACCTCCGGCCCCCGCAGGGGCTGCTGGCGAGCCGCCGTCCGGTCATTGCACCATCGACCAGGCGAAGCGGTCGCGGGGACAGCCTACACCCGCGGGCCCGGGCGCAACAGCCGTGACCGATGTCAGGGGGCGCGCGTTCCCCGTGCCCCCGTCAGGGGGCGCGCGTTCCCTCGCGGCCGAAATCGTCGGCCAGGCGGACCACGTCGTCGAGCTCGGGCGTGGACACTTCGATGAGCTCGCAGCGTTCGATGGCGGCGAAGCGGTGCCGTCGACCGGTCTGGATATGGGCGTCCGCACCAGGCCCAAGCTCGAGGTCTCGATCGACGCCAGCAGCATCCTCCAGGGTCAGAAGGAGGCGTCCGGAAACGACACGGATCCACTCGTCCTTGACGTCGTGGAGTTGATACGAGAGGCGACGCCCGGCTTCGATGACGAGGGTCTTGCCCACGTATCGCTCCGTATGCGCCCAGATCACCTCGTGGCCCCACGGCTTGTCGACCCGCCGCGATCCAGCGCTCGACGTGGCGTCCTCCGATCCCATCGTCAGTTTCCGCGGACCAGTTGCTCGCCGGAAACGAGCATTGCCTCGCGCAGATCGGCCGAGGTGGCCTCCGTATAGATCCGCATCAGCGGCTCGGTTCCCGAGGCGCGGACCAGGAGCCAGCTGCCGTCCGCGACGAAGAACTTGAAGCCGTCGTTGGTGGACAGGATCTGGGTGCTCGTGACGGGCTGGCCGGCCAGCTGGGCCGGTGGCTCATCGCGGAGTCCGACCAGGACGTGGCGCTTGACTCCGTCGTACTCCGCCCGCTCAAAGTGGACGTCGATCCGCCGGTAGAACGACGGTCCGGCCAGCTCGTGGAAGGCCGCCAACGCCTCAGAGACCGTTGCCCGGCCGCGCTCTCGTTCCCGCAGGAACAGGTCCAGCAGGAGCAGGTCGGCGTAGATCCCGTCGCGCTCCGGCAGGTGCATCCCGAACCCGAAGCCACCGCTCTCCTCGGCGCCCATCATGGCACCGGTCTCGATCATCTTCGGCCCGATGTACTTGAAGCCGACCGGGGTCTCGTGGACCTCGATGCCAAAGTGCTTCCCGAGCCGGGCGGCCATCGAGGTGTTGTTGACGGAGATCGCCACGGGCAAGCGCAGTTCCCGGTACTCGGCCAAGTAGTACATCAGGAGGCCGGTCACTTCGAGCTGGTGGATAAACGTACCCCGCTCATCGGCGGCCCCGGCACGGTCCGCGTCGCCGTCGAGGAGGAGGCCGAGGTCGTACCCACCCGCGGCCAGCATCCCAAGCGCCTCGTCGATATTGGGTCGAATCGGCTCCGGGTTGACGCCGCCGAAGTACGGGTTCCGCTCCTGGTGAATCTCCGTGACGCTGATTCGCCCGCCGCCGAGAATGCGGCTGATCCAGCCGGCGCCGGCACCCCACATCGGCTCGACCAGGATCCTGGCGTCCGCAGCCTTGAGTGCATCGACGTCAACGGTCCGGCGAACGTAGCGCTCGTAGCCGTCGTAGGGATCGAAGCGCTCGAACATCCCGGCAGCCTCGGCGTCGGCGATCGGCCGACGGGGCAGCGTGACGCCCCCGTTGGAGGCGATCCCGGCCTCGATGATCTTGAGCATGTCCGGTCCCGCGGCCGATCCGGTCGGCGACTTGACCTTGAACCCGTTGTCGGTCCACGGGTTGTGGCTGGCGGTGATCACGATTCCGGCGGACGCGCCGCGCTCGACGACCTCGTACGAACTCATCTGCGTCGGTACGGCGGTCGCCGAGAACGCGACCGGGATGTCGTTGGCCAGGAGGACCTCAGAGGCCGCCATCGCGAAGTGCTCCGACGCGAACCGGCGGTCGTAGGCGATGACGACGCCCTTGGCCTGTTCGCCGCGATCGATCACGTAGCGCGCCACGCCATCGGCGCACCGCCGCACCGCCTCGAACGTGAAGTCCTCGGCGATCCGGGCGCGCCAGCCGTCCGTGCCAAAGACGATCCTGGCGGGGGCGTCGGTCACGAGGGATCCTCCCAGCGGTTCACGCGTTCCACGAGCGCCTCCACCGCCCCGCGATCGGGGGCAGCATTGCGGAGCAGCGCCACCGGCGTCGAGGCGAGGATACCCCGCGGTCCGGACAGGACCGTGAGATGCCCATCGACCCGATCGACCACGAGATCGTTCGGGCCCGCCTCAGCGGTCGCATTCGGCTGGATGACCGCTCCGCTGCCTCGAGCCCCGATGGCTCCGAGCAGCGCACTCCAGCTGCCGAGATCGCTCCAGCCGGCGTTCATCGCCGCCATCACGACGCGCCGGTCGCTCGCGGCGCTCTCCATCACCGCGCGATCGATCGAGATCCCGCGAAGCTGGTCGTAGGCGGCCGCCAGGCCACTCTCGCTGTGCGCCACCGGCTCAAGCAGCGTGATGAGCCCCGTGTAGCGCTCGAGTGCGTCCCGGATCGCGGTCCGCTGCCAGACGAAGATCCCCGCGTTCCAGGCGATCCCGGGAACGTCAATCAACTCGGTGGCGCGTTCGATGGTTGGCTTCTCCTCGAAGGCGAGCAGGGGGGCGACCCGGAGACCGTCGACGTCCTGCTGACCATCTGGACCAGGGAGCAGGTAGCCGTATTCGGTCGCGGGTCGATCCACGTGGATCCCGAGGGTCACGAGCGGCGCCCGGACGCCGGGGGTCCCGCCGGCCAGCCGGGCTGCTCCGGCCAGGACGTTCCGGAACACGGACTCGCGCGCGATCGTGTGATCGGCCGGCAGGACGAGCATGACCTCGTCATCGGGCCGGTCGACCAGGACGGTTGCGAGGGCGATGGCTGCCGCGGTGTTCCGACCGACCGGTTCGGCGATGACCCGGACCCCCGGGCACTGGGCCCGGACGAGTCCCGCGTAGCGTCGATCGGTCACGACCGTGACATCCCCGAGGGCAACGGCCAGGTCCGGATGCCCGACCACCCGCGCGAGCGTCCGTTGGAGGAGCGACAAATCACCCAGGAGCGGAAGGAACGGCTTGGGCGTTTCGGGCCGACTCAGTGGCCACAGGCGAGTGCCGCCGCCCCCGGCGAGGATGACCGCGTACATGCTGGGCATCCTACCGAAGCCGCCGACCCGGAGTGCGCCCGGTTCCGCGCCCGTTCTGCGCCGGTTTCGCGCCAGGCGCCCCGCCGACGTCCCTAGACGGCGAGCGTCAGGTCCGGCTCCGGCAATCCGGCCTCGGAGGCGAGCAGCGCCGCCTTGTCCGTTCGCTCCCAGGGGAGGTCCAGGTCCAGGCGGCCGAAGTGACCGTAGGCGGCCGTCGGGCGGTAGATCGGCCGGCGAAGGTCGAGCGCCGAAATGATGGCGGCCGGACGGAGATCGAAGTGTCGCTCGATGAGGGCCTCGATCTCGGCGTCGGGAACGTGGTTCGTGCCAAACGATTCGATCGATACCGACAGCGGGCGGGCAATCCCGATGCCGTACGCCACCTCGAGTTCGAAGCGGTCTGCAAGTCCCGCGGCGACGACGTTCTTGGCCACCCAGCGCGCGGCGTAGGCGCCGGATCGGTCCACCTTCGTCGGATCCTTGCCGGAGAACGCACCGCCGCCGTGGCGCGCCATGCCGCCATAGGTATCGACGATGATCTTGCGGCCGGTCAGTCCAGCGTCGCCCATCGGGCCACCGAGCACGAAACGCCCGGTCGGGTTGACGTGCATGACCGGATCGGTTTCCCGCAGCTCGGCCGGGATCGTCGGCAGGATCACCGCGTCGATGAGCTCGTCGCGAAGGCGATCCGTGTTGACGTCGGGATCGTGCTGGGCCGACAGGACGACGGTCCGGACGCGGACGGGGACTCCGTGCTGGTACTCGACCGTCACCTGCGTCTTGCCATCCGGACGGAGATACGGAAGCTGGCCGGACTTGCGGGCTTCCGCCAACCGTCGCGCGATGCGGTGGGCCAGGGCGATCGGCAACGGCATGAATTCCGGGGTTTCGCGGCAGGCGAACCCGAACATCATGCCCTGGTCACCGGCCCCGAGCTCGTTGACCGAGAGGCGCTCCCCTCGTACCTCGAGCGCGGCATTCACACCCTGGGCAATATCGGGCGACTGTTCCTTGACCGACACCATCGTGCCGCACGTCTCGTAGTCGAACCCGTAGTCCGCGCGGGTATAGCCGATCTCGCGGACCGTTTCCCGCACCACGGCCTGGAAGTCGATGTACGTGGTTGTGCTGATCTCGCCCAGTACGATGACGAGGCCGGTCGTCGTGGCGGTCTCGCAGGCGACACGGGCGACGGGATCCTCGGCGATGATCGCGTCCAGGATCGCGTCGCTGATCTGATCGCACATCTTGTCAGGGTGACCCTCGGTCACCGACTCCGAGGTGAATAGGTAGTTGGCGGCTTCCACGATGCTGGTCACGCGTTGGGCCCGGTCATGGGCGTGAGCCTAGCACGAGGCACGATCTGGCTTGGCGACGTGCCCGCGATGCGCTCGTATTCCGGGCACCGATAGACTGCCGACGATGGATGCCACGAGTGTTGAGTACGCGCAGGCGCTCGACGCCGGCGATCCACTGGCGACGTTTCGCGCCCGATTCTCGAGGCCGGATCCCGGCCTGGTCTACCTCGATGGCAACTCGCTCGGCCGTCCGCCACGGGCGGCGCTGGACGCCGTACGTCGCGTGGTCGAGGAGGAGTGGGCCGGCGAGTTGATCCGCGGCTGGAGCCACTGGCTCGACGCCCCGATGCGGGTCGGCGACCTGCTTGGCACCTCGATCCTGGGTGCCCGGCCCGGCGAGGTTGTCGTGACCGACTCGACCACGGTCAACCTGTTCCGACTGGCGTCGGCCGCCCTTGATGCTCGCCCCGGTCGACGGGCCATTGCCATCGGCCGGGAGGAATTTCCGACCGACCGCTACGTGATCGAGGGCCTGGCGGCGGCAAGGGGGCTCGACATCCGCTGGCTCGAGGATGACCCGATCGATGGGCTGACGATCGAGGAGATCGAGCGCGGGGTGGACGACGACCTGGCCCTGCTGGTTCTCTCCCACGTCAACTACCGCTCGGCGGCCATCCTGGATCTGGCGGAGGTCACGGCGCGCGCCCGCGGGGCCGGAGCGTTCGTGCTGTGGGATCTCTCCCACAGCGGCGGGGCGCTGCCAGTCAATCTCGAGGCGAGTGGCGCCGACCTCGCGGTCGGCTGCACCTACAAGTACCTCAACGGCGGGCCTGGTGCGCCAGCCTATCTGTACGTCAGACGCGAGCTCCAGGACCACCTTCGGCCGCCGATCCAGGGCTGGTTCGCGCAGGCGCATCAGTTCGAGATGGGGCCGAGCTTCGAGTCCCGCGCCGGGATTGCCGGTTGGCTCGTGGGAACGCCTGGGATGCTGGGGCTGGCCGCGGCCGAGGCCGGGATCGCCCTCTCGGTCGAGGCGGGCATCGAGCGAATCCGGGACAAGGGCGTGGCGCTCACGGCGTATGCGGTGGCGCTCGTGGACGCATGGCTGGCACCGCTTGGCTGCTCACTCGGCTCGCCGCGCGATCCGGCCCGACGGGGCAACCACGTCTCGATCGTCCACTCCGATGCGCGCCGCCTCACGGCAGCGCTGATTGCCCGCGGGGTCATTCCGGACTTCCGCGCGCCCGACTCGATCCGGATCGGCCTGTCCCCGCTGTGCACGTCGTTCGAGGAGGTCCACCGCGGCCTATCGGCGCTGAGGGAACTCCTCGAGGCCGGATAGTCAGCCTCGCGCGGCGCGAATCGCGCGCTGCGAACTGCTCCTCGATGCCAGATAGTCAACACATGACGCCTGGTCGGCGGATTGTCGCCACGGAGTCGCGGGCCGGCGGTTCTGACAACTCGCGAGGCGTCGGGCCGGGCGGTTCACGCTCGACCGCAGACATCGTCTCCGCCGACGCTCCGCCGAATAGTCAACTGGTGCATATCTGGCAGACGCTGCGTGGTTACGTCCTGGCCGCGCCTGGCGCGGTGCGGCTCCGCCCGGCTCCGCGCGGCCCGGTGCGGCTCTGCCCGGCTCGGTGCGGCGCTGCCCGGCCCCGTGCGGAGGCTCAGCTTGGCCCGCTGCCCAGTCAGGCCCTGGCCCGCTGCCGACTCAGCCTCGGCGGGCGCGGTGCTCGTCGAGGAACTTGATCTCGAGGGGCTCGATCTCGTCGGCCGGGGTGAACCCGAAGATCTGGCCGTAGAACGACAGCTCGGAGCCGACCGAACGGATGATCGCCTCCCGACCGCGGAACCCATGGTCCTCGCCGGGAAAGAGGAGGTAGGCGTGGGGCACGTGGCGCTCCCACAGGGCGTCCACGATGCCCTCGGCCTCCGACGCCGGGACGACCCGATCCTCGGCTCCCTGCTGGACGAGCACGGGTGCCACGATCTGATCCGCATGGAGGCCCGGCGACCGGTCCAGGTATCGCTGTTCCATCTCCGGCCACGGTCCGACGAGGCCCTCCACGTAGCGCGACTCGAACTTGTGGGTGTCCCGGATGAACGATCGCAGGTCCCCGATGCCGTAGAGGGTCGTGCCGGCCGCGAAAGTCCGCCGGAACGCCAGCGCGGCGAGGGTCGTGAACCCGCTCGCGGAACCTCCGCGAATGGCGAGCCGGGCCGGATCGGCGAAGCCCTGCGCGACGAGCCATTCAGCGCCGGCAACGCAGTCGTCGACATCGACGATGCCCCATTCGCCGTTCAGGGTCTGCCGATAGGCCTTGCCGTAGCCCGTGCTTCCGCCGTAATCGACATCGAGTACGGCAAAGCCGCGACTCGTGAACAGTTGATACGTCGTGATCCAGCCGGAGAACGCGGCGGACGTCGGGCCGCCATGCGAGGTCACGATGAGCGGCGGCAACTCGCCCTCGGGAGCCTGGTAGGTCGTGCTGTGCGGCGGGTAGTAGTTGGCAAAGGCGATGCGTCCGCCGGTCGACGGGAATTCGACGTGCCTGGGAATCGAGAACTCCGTCGGATCCGGCTCGAACGGCGTCGCCCGCCTCAGGATCTCGATGTCGCCGGTCCCCGTGTGCATGACGATCGCCCGGAGCGGCTCGACCGGCGACGAGACGCGCATGACGGCGAACTCGCCGTCGATCGAGATCGACATGATCTCCTTGTACGGAAGCTCCAGAGCCACGGCCGACCCGTTGCGCTCGATCCGATATAACCCGTCCCGACCGTCGCTCCGGCCGATGGCGAGGATGTCGCCGTTGGGTAGAAAGCCGTACTCGGCGTTCCCGAACTGCCATTCAGGGGAAGCGAATTCGGCCGCCACCGGGGCCGCGACGCGCTCCACCCGGCCGTCGACGAGACGCTGGAGGTTCATCCAGCCATCCGGCTCGGCGACGAAGTGGAGAACACCGTCAGGCGACCAGCGTGGCTGGGTGACCCAGTCGGTCTGGCTGCCGGCCATGGTGACCGGATCTCCGATCGACCCGTCCGGCTCGACGGAAGCGAGCTTCAGCTCCGTGCCATCCCAGGGCAGATTCGGGTGGCGCCACTCGACCCAGGCGAGCGACGCTCCGTCCGGCGAAAGTCGCGGCGACGCGTAAAAATCCGCTCCCCCCGCGATGATGGTCACGGAACCGCTCTCGAGATCGATCGATACGAGCTCGTTGACCCATTCGCCGTGAGCGGCCACGACATCGGGCTCGTGGTCTTCGCGCACCGCGTAGATCCGACCGCGATGGGCGTCGTGGTCCATGTCAGCGAACCGCCAGGCTCGTTCCGCGGTCAAGGCCACGAGCTCGCCGGGGGCCACGACGCGGTGGAGCCGGCCGGTGGTGAAGTCGGAGACGACGACGAGGTCGTCGGAGACGAGCGTCGCCGCACCGCCGTACTCATGGACGCGCGACCGGGCGTTGAAGCCTTCGGGCGTCATTCGAACCGTGGAACCATCCGGCTCACGCCGGACCAGCGCCTGCCGACCCCCTTCGTCGGGGCGGTCCTCGATCCACCAGGTCACGCCACCCACTCGACGAAGCTCGCCGATGAAGACCACACCGTCCGTGAGGCGCTCGATCGGAAGCGGCGAGACCCAACTCCCATACGGGGCGACGATCCGATCGCTCAAGTCCCTAAGTCCCGTGTCGCCACGAGGAAACGTAGGCCGCCTGCTCGGCGGTCATCGGCTCCAGGTTGATCCCGGCCGCGGCGAGCTTGAGACGGGCGACTTCGGTATCGATGGCCTCCGGGACGACATAGACCTTCGCCTCGAGTTCGGCGTGATGGGCCACCGCATATTCGGCCGCCAGGGCTTGGTTCGCAAAGCTCATGTCCATGACGGCCGCCGGATGACCCTCGGCCGCTCCAAGATTGACGAGCCGACCCTCGGCCACGAGGTGCAGACGCTTCCCCCCGATGTCGAACTCCTGGACGTTCTCGCGGACTTCGCGGACATGGCCCTCGGCCATCGCCCGAAGCGCATTGAGGTCGAGCTCGGCATCGAAATGACCCGAGTTGGCCAGGACGGCGCCATCCTTCATGACCTCGAAGTGCTCGCGCCGGAAGACGTTGATGTTGCCGGTCGCGGTAACGAACAGATCGCCCCAGGCGGCAGCCTGGCCGGCCGTCATCACCTGGTAGCCGTCCATCAGCGCCTCGAGCGCGCGAACTGGATCCACCTCGACGACCGTCACGTGAGCACCGTGGCCGTCCATCCGCGACGCGATCCCGCGGCCCACCCAGCCATAGCCCGCCACGACGACGTTGCGCCCGGCGATGAGCAGGTTCGTGGCCCGGAGGATGCCGTCGAGCGTTGACTGGCCCGTGCCATACCGATTGTCGAAGAGATGCTTGGTCAAGGCCTCGTTGACCGCGATGACCGGGTAGCCAAGGGCGCCGTCGGCGGCCATCGCCCGGAGCCGGATGACTCCGGTGGTCGTCTCCTCGGTCCCGGCGATCACGTCCTTGACCTGGTCCGGACGCTCGAGATGGAGGAGTGACACGAGGTCGCAGCCGTCGTCCATGGTGAACTGCGGAAGGATGTCGGCCACGGCGTTGAGGTGTGTGAAGTAGGTGTCGCGATTCTCGCCGCGGCGGGCGTAGGTGGAGATCCCGTACTCCGCGACGAGAGCGGCCGCGACGTCGTCCTGGGTCGACAGCGGATTGGAGGCGGCGAGCGTGACCTCCGCACCAGCTGCCTTCAGGGTCCGCATCAGATTGGCCGTCTCGCTGGTCACGTGCAGGCAGGCGCCGACACGCACGCCGGCAAGCGGCCGCTCGACGGCAAAGCGCTCGCGAATCAGCCGCAGGACCGGCATCTCGCGCTCGGCCCATTCGATCCGGCGGACACCTTCGGCCGCGCGGCCGAGGTCGGTCACGTCATGGGCTGGTAATGAACCAGTTCCGGGAATAGCGGTCATGTGGAAGGTGGCTCCTTGCGCGGGCTGAGGTGATGGCGGATCGAGGACAGGAGCTCGGACCACGGCGAGCCGATGCGATGAGCCAGTCGCTCGTCGAATCGAACGTGCTCGGTGAATCCAAGGTGGCGGTAGGCGCTGATGGCCGGCGGGTTATCGGCCCGCACGTTGAGAGCGACATGGTCGCACGAGCGCAGTAACTCGGCCGTCACCGCACCGGTGACCGCGGTCGCATACCCTCGGCCGCGGAACTCGGCCTGGGTCAGGACGTTCCCGACGACCGCCATCCGCGCGGCCTGACTGACGACATGGGTGCCGGCGGCAGACACCAGCCGCCCCCGCACCCTGAGGCCGTAGTAGACGCCCTCGCCGATGGCACCGGGCGGAAGCCACGAGCCGAAGCCGAGCTGGTAGAGCCGGTTCAGCTCCATTGCATCGGACGGCCCGAGACGCTCGAGGCCCGGGTCATCGGCCGGGCGAAACCGATCCCGATCGACCGCCATCCGGACCATCTGTGGACCGGCGTCGAGCCGATAGCGGCCCTGGACCGCCGGGAGGGTCGCCGGGAGAGTCGCGATGTAGGCGAGACGCGGCCGGATCACCGACTCGAGGATGGCGGCAATTCCATCGTCCCGGCCCATCACGAAGATCGGCTGAGGCGAGCCACCGGAGTATTCGAGGACGACAGCGATGATTGAACCGCCGGACCAGGCAGCACCCCACCGGGTACGCCGGAATTCGCGATCGTCAAGGTCGCAGATCGCATAGGCCGCGTAGAGCGGATCTCGCTGGAGAAAGGCGCGCAGGAGCGTTCGGTCCGTGGTGACGGATGCGGTCACGACTGCCTCGTGCCGCGCCAGCGCCACCGTTGCCATCAGCCGGCACCCTCGGCTGCCCGCCTGGCCACACGTGCGGCCATGGCCGTCGCCAGCGACTCGCCATACGGAGCGTGCAGGACGCCCTCGTCGGTCACGATCCCCGTGATCAGTCCCGCCGGCGTGACGTCGAAGGCCGGGTTCCGGACCACGGTATCGAGCGGAGCGATCCGCTGGCCGCGGACCATCGTGACCTCTTCGGCCGGGCGCTCCTCGATCGGGATCGTGGACCCATCGGCGGTTGCCAGATCGACCGACGACATCGGCGCGCAGACATAGAACGGGACCCCGTGGTGGGCCGCCAGGACCGCCAGCGAGTAGGTGCCGACCTTGTTGGCCGTGTCACCGTTGGCTGCGATGCGATCGGCCCCGACGAGGATCACATCGACCTCGCCACCGGCCATCAGTGAGCCCGCCGCGACATCCGGGATCAGAGAATGCGGCACGCCAGCCTGCTTGAGCTCCCACGCCGTGAGACGCGCGCCCTGGAGATACGGGCGGGTCTCGTCGACCCAGACGTGGATCGGTCGCTCGGCGTGGTGCGCTGCCTGGACGATGCCGAGTGCCGTCCCGAACTGGCCGCAGGCCAGCGGGCCGGTGTTGCAATGGGTCAGGATCCTGAGGTCCCGCTCTCCCACGTCGGGGAGGATCGCGAAGCCCGCGTCGGCCAGTCGCCCGTGGTCGTCGGTCGCCTCTGCCACGATCCGCTCGGCCTCGGCTCGCATCGCAGCCGCGATCTCCGGCCCCGTTGCCTCGACAGCATCGGCCGCCTCGAAGCGATCCATGAGACGTTGCACGGCCCAGACGAGATTGATGGCCGTGGGACGGGCCGTGTCCAGGTTCCGGGCCGCTGCCTGGAGGAGCGTCCGCCGGAGCTTCGGTGGGGCGTTGCGCGCGAGCCAGGCACTCTGGGCCAGGCTGAGGGCCGCCACCTGCCCGATCGCGGGCGCCCCGCGGACCGCCATGTCCCGGATCAGCCGCGCGCCGTCATGCGCACTCCGCACGGGAACCTCGACCAGGGCATCGGGGAGCGCTCGCTGGTCGATGATCAGAAGGACATCGTCCGGATCGAATCGGAACGGCGTTCGAAAGCCCGTCGGCGGTGGAGCCATGGCGGAGGCCGCCGTCGGGTCCGCCGCCGCTCCGATCGTGGCGCCCGCTTCCGCCGCGACGAGGTCGCCGCGAAGGAGCCTCTGGGCCTCGGCAGCCGATTGATCACGGACGGCGCCGATGGTTCCGACGACCTGGGCGGCACTGGAGATGACGTCGCCGGCGAACTGCCGGAAGAACCGGCGGCGGGATGGATCGGGCGGTGGTCCGCTCATGCGCCGGGGCGTCGCGATCCGGGTCCGGTCAGTACCGAATGACGCTCGTGACGAGCCGGCCGTCGAGCCGATCCCGTCCGCGGAGGAAGTCCAGCTCGACGAGGAACGCCAGACCGACGATCTCGCCCTTGAGCCGTTCGATCAGCTCGATCGTCCCGTGGACGGTCCCACCGGTGGCGAGGAGATCGTCAACCACCAGGACCCGCTGGCCCGGCTGGATCGCATCGCGATGGATCTCGAGGGTATTGGAGCCGTACTCGAGGGCGTACTCGACCGACAGCGTCTCCGCTGGCAGCTTCCCGAGCTTCCGCACCGGAACCAGGCCCGCGCCAAGCTCGTAGGCCATCGGGGCGCTGAAGATGAACCCGCGGGACTCCATCCCGACGACCAGGTCGATCTTCTCGTCCCGATAGGGATCGAGCATCAGACCGATGGATTCTCGATACGCCTCCGCGTCCTTGAGGAGCGTGGTGATGTCATAGAACAGGATGCCCGGCTTCGGGAAGTCCGGGATCTCGCGGATCTTCGCGCGAAGCGATTCGACGGACATCGGTGCACAACCTCCACGAAGGGTGACGTCGCGAGTCGGAGTGGGCCGTTCGCTCGACCTGGCGAGTCTAGCGCACGGCTCCGAGGCGCGACCGGGCGGCGGCTCGCTCAGGCGGACGCGCCCGCCGAGCGGCGGAGCAGCAGCCGCGGGGCGGCGAGGAATCCAAGCATCGCCACGCCGACCCCCATCGCGATGGCAGCCCCCAGCCCGGGCCCTGGTCCACTTCCGGCGCGAACGGCCGCAGCGATCATGGCGCCCGCAATTCCGGTCCCGAGGGCGGTGCCAAGGGCATCGGACATGGTGATCGCCGCTGTCGCGGATCCCTGCGCGGCGAGCGGGGCATCGCGGAGGACGATGATGGCGAACTGCGAATAGGTGAGGCCCATGCCGAGCCCGGAGACGGCGAAGAACGGGATGGAGATCCAGGCGGGGACGAACGGCAGCAACGCGAGCAGCACGCCCGCCATGCCCACGGCAACGATCGGGAAACCGATCCTGACGAACCGCTCTGGTCCGATGCGCGCCGAATGCCGGGCCTGGTACCAGGCACCGATGCTCCACGATACGGTCGCCGCGGACAGGGCGATCCCGGCCGCGAACGCCGACCAGCCGCGCACCTCCTGCAGCAGGAGCGTGATGTTGGCATCGGTGGTGAAGAAGGCAAAGGTGAGGACTCCCCGAAGGAGGACCGCGCTCGGGTATCCCGGGGCCAGGCGCAGCGTGCCCGTTGGCGTCAGCCGTTGAAAGGCGAGCCCACCGATCCCGATTCCGAGCGCCGCCATCACGACGATCACCACCAGGTTCGACTGGAGAAGGGCCGTCGTCAGCAGGCCTGCCCCGAGGGCCGCGCCGATGGCGAGGACGTAGCGCCGTTTCCAGCTCGTGCGAGCGGCCCGCGATGCGGCGCCGCGGGTATCGATCGCCCGCGGCATCGTTCGCATTGCACGAGTGGCGATGGTCCCGGCGAACGCGAGGAGGGGCAGGAGCCCGAGAAACACCGCTCGCCAGTGCCAAGTCTCGGCCACGAACCCCGCGATCGCGGGGCCGACCAGGCCCGGAACGACCCAGGCGCCCGACAGGGTGGCGAACATCCGGGGCCGCAGGGCCTCGGGAAGGCTCCGGCCGATCACGACGTATGCCACGGGCGGAACGGCACCCCCGCCGACGCCCTGGATGAAGCGCCCGACGACCACCATCAGCATCGACGTTGCCAGACCCGACACGAGGAGTCCGAGCGCAAACAGCCCGAGGCCCAGGACGAACGGAACGACGACGCCGCGCTCGTCGATCAGTCCCCCCACGACCGTGATCCCGATGAGGGACCCGAGGAAGAACGCGGAGAAGACCCAGCCATACAGCTCCAGGCCGCCGAGGTCGCGAGCGACGATGGGCATGGCGGTCGAGACCGCCAGCGCTTCCGCCGCGACCAGCGTGATCGTCAGGAGGAGTCCAACCGTGAGCGGGCGCCGTTCAGCGGTCCAGAGCGACCCGGGCGACGTGTATCGGTCCTGCCGGCCGCTTTCAGGCGTTCCTGTGCTCACGGCGCGAGTATGCGGGCGAGAGGCCCCGGTCCGTGATCCGGACCGCCTCAGCTCAGCCCGTGGCTACCCCGTCGAGCCGGACGAGCCCGAAACGGACGCGGCGTCATCCACCGAGAGCCGCGCAACGACGGCCTGGGTCAGCGGCCAGGCTTTGCGCAGATCGCGTGGCAGTCGAATCCGGACCTGGTTGGAAGCGAAGGTCAGGTCCGTGGTTCGGACGCCCGGCAGCGCCCCGGGGCCAAGGAGTCCCATCGCGGTCGCCCTCGACAGGCCGGCCCCGAACCGGACGACGAGCTGACCATCCTCCCGGGAGATCGAGGACACGCCGGCAGCTTCGGCGGCGAGACGGAGTTCGGCGACCTCCACCAGCCGCACGACGGCGTCCGGCATCGGCCCGAAGCGATCCGTCAGCTCCTGGCGGTAGGCGGCGAGATCGCCTGATGTGCGCGCTCGTGCGAGCCGGCGGTACAGCTCCAGCTTCTGCGCAACATCCGGCACGTAGTCATCCGGCAGGTGCGCCTCGAGGGGCAGGTCGACCACCGCCGACGGCGCATCGATCATCGGCGCGCGGTCCTCCCGGGTTGCCTTGCCGATCTCGACGGCCTCGGCCAGCATCCGTGAATAGAGGTCGAACCCGACGGCGGCCATGTGGCCCGACTGCTCGCCACCGAGGATGTTGCCGGCGCCACGGATCTCGAGGTCGGACAGGGCGATCTGGAAGCCCGCCCCGAGCTCCGATGCGTTGAAGATCGCCTGGAGCCGCTTCCTGGCGTCCTCGCTCATCCGCTCGCGCCGCCGGTAGAGCAGGTACGCGTAGGCCCGCCGCGAGGACCGCCCCACCCGGCCCCGGAGCTGATAGAGCTGGGCGAGCCCGAGCGTGTCCGCGCGGTCGATGATGATCGTGTTGGCGTTGGGAATGTCGAGCCCGGACTCGATGATCGTGGTGCAGACGAGGATGTCCGCCTCGCCGCCGGCGAAGGTCAGCATCACCCGCTCGAGCTGGCCCTCCGCCATCTGCCCGTGCCCGACGACGATCCGGATGTCCGGGAGCAGCCGCCGGAGCTGCTCAGCCTGGGCCTCGATGGTCTCGACCCGGTTATGGACGTAGAAGACCTGGCCGCCCCGATCCAGTTCGCGCAGGATCGCGTCCCGCACGAGACCGGCCGAGGCCTCCGCGACCCGGGTCTGGATGGGCAGCCGGTCCTCCGGCGGCGTCTCGATCACGCTCATGTCCCGGATCCCGGCCAGAGCGAGGTTGAGCGTGCGCGGGATCGGTGTCGCCGACAGCGTCAGAACATCGACCTCGCGGCGCATCTGCTTGAGGCGTTCCTTCGCCGCGACGCCGAACCGCTGCTCCTCATCCACGACCAGAAGGCCGAGGTCACGGAACCGGACGTCCCTGGACAGCAGGCGATGGGTCCCGATGACCATGTCCACGCTGCCATCTGCGAGGCCGGCCAGCGTCCGTTGCTGCTCCTTCGGCGGCACGAACCGCGACAACAGACCGACCGTGAGCGGGAATGCTGCGAACCGGGCCCGGAAGGTCTCGTGGTGCTGGGCCGCGAGGATCGTCGTGGGAACGAGGACCGCGACCTGCTTCCCGTCCTGGGTCGCCTTGAAGGCACCGCGCAGGGCGACCTCGGTCTTGCCATAGCCGACGTCGCCGACCACGAGTCGGTCCATCGGGCGGCCGGCCTCGAGGTCGTGCTTCATCTCGAGGACTGCGCGCAGCTGGTCCACGGTCTCCTCGTACGGGAAGCTCGCCTCCATCTCAGCCTGCCAGGGCGTGTCCGTGGCATAAGCGTGCCCCTGCGCGTTCGCTCGTGCTGCGTACAGGGCGAGGAGCTCGTCCGCCAGGTCCGCGACCGCCTTTCGCACACGTTGCTTGGTGCGCAGCCACTCCGTCCCGCCGAGCTTGCTGAGTTGCGGACGTTCGCCACCCGAGTACCGGGTGACCCGGGCAATCTGTTCGACGGGAACGTAGATCCGGTCGCCCGATGCGAAGCTGATCTCGAGGTAGTCACGCTCGTCGCCCTCGCCGGCGCTCCGGCGGAGCATCTGCTCGTAGCGAGCCACGCCGTGATCGATATGGACGACGAGATCGCCGGGGCTGAGGCGCTCGAGGATGTCGCGCGGCACCACGCGTCGCATCGCCTTTGGGCGTCGGACGCGGACATTGCCGAACAGCTCACGGTCCGTCACGAAGACGAGCCCGTCCGGGCCGCCGGCAAAGCCGCCGTTCAGGCTCCGCTCAATGAGGACCACCGCGCCGTTGGGTGGCGCGGATCCGACCCCGGCACTGACGGCGGCCGGGTGGCCGCCCTCCGCCAGGAGTTCCGCGAGGCGCGGAGCCTGGTCTGAAGCAATCACGATGCGCGGCGGCTGGGCACCACCATCAGCGGACAGCCAGCGGTCGACTGCGGCCCCGAGCTGCGCGGCCCGGCCCGTCGGCAGGACCGGCTCGCGCCAACCGAATGCATTACCGGCCGACAGACCGCCTCCTGCGATGGCGACCCCTGCCGACTGCTCCGACTCCCAGGTGAGCTCCAGGGTCCGGGACGTGAGCAGTCGCGACTTCCAGTCACGTCGCCCGAGAAGTGTCTCCGGCCATGATTTCGGCAGCTCGCCGCTGGAGATCAGCTCGGCCCGTCGTTCATCGGCCTGGCGCCACAGGAACTCCCCGGCCTCGGCCAGGTCGCCCGGTTCATCGAGGACCAGGAGGGCATCAGCGTCGACGTGGTCCAGCGCCGTATGGGGAGCCAGGATCGTGGCCCAGACTTCGGCGGCATCGCCGACGTCGGCCGCCCGCCAGGGCCCCGCAAAGGTCTGGTCCCGTTCGCTTGACAGGCGCTCGAGGTCGGCGGCGAGGCGCTCGGAGAGACCGCCGGAGCGCTTTCCGAGGCGAGCCGTGATCACACCGGCCCCGTCCGCCGGCAGCAGGAATTCGGACGCCGGCAGGAGGGTGACGGCATCGACGGCCCCCACGGCCCGCTGGTCCGTCGGGTCGAAGGCCCGCAGCGAGTCGATCTCGTCACCAAACAGCTCGATCCGGATCGGCAGGCTTGCCGACGGCGGAAACACGTCGACGATTCCGCCCCGCCGGGCGAACTCGCCCCTCCCGGCTACCTCGAGGACCGGGCTGTAGCCGAGGGCAAGGAGATCGTGCAGGAGGCTGGTCTGGGTGATCCGGGCGCCGATTCGAAGTTCGCGCGGGGTCGCGGGCAGGTCATCGGGAGCCAGCGTGCACTGCAGCAGGGCCTGGACACCGGCGACGAGGATCCGCGCCTGGCCGCTCCGCCAGGCCGACAGGGCAGCCACCCGCGCAGCGGTTTCATCGGCGACCAGCTCGCTCCGCTCATAGGCAAGGGCCGTCCTGGGCTCCAGGACCGCAACGGCACCCGGATCGCCGAGCCAGGCAGCCAGCTCATCCGCCACGCGGTCGCCAATCTCGGCGTCCCGCGCGATCCAGACTATCCGCTCGCTCCCGCTGAGCACGAGCGCGGCGGCCAAATAGCTCTTGGCCCCGTGCGGAACCTCAGTCAGTCCCGCATGCCGGCCGCGACTGCCGGCACGGGACCGCCCAGCGTCCGACGCCTGCGCCGGGGTCGGCGCGCGCGCCAGCAGCCGCGCCCGGAGGTCCTCGAAGGCCCCGGACCCTGACAGGAGCGGCGGGAGGCCGGACAGATCCGGGATGCGTCGCCCGGGGCCATGCCGCGAGCCCTCGGTTCCCTCCGCGGACGTCGACCGGTCCTCCCGGTCCCGGGAGGCCGTGAGACGGGCGACTTCCTCGTCCACGCGGCGCTCCCACCCGCGCCGCCCGCGGAGGGGCGCCATCGTCATTCGGGCGCCTCGCTCCGGACCTTGCGCCAGCCGGTCCGTGTCCGGCGGACCCCATCCGGGCCGGGCGGACCGTCCACCTCGCCGGGAGGCGCACTGCGATCCGTGTCGGCGGGCCGAAGCTCGAAGGAGTTGTAACGATTGGCCGCCTTGCTCAGGCCGTCACGAGCCCACGCCTCGACGGCGTCGGCGGCGGCATCGAGCAGCTCATCGAGGCGCGAGGTCTCGGCGGGCTCGAAGGCCGACAGGACGTGGTCGATGAACCCCTGGTCGGGCGCACCGATCCCCACCCGGAGCCTGGCGAACCCCTCGGTCCCCAGTTCGTCGATGATCGAGCGGAGACCGTTATGCCCGCCGGGTCCACCGCCCTCGCGAAACCGGAGCTTCCCGAACGGAAGGGAGAAGTCGTCGACGATGACGAGCATCTCCGGGAGTGGGGCCCGCTCCATGGCAAGGATCTTGCGGACGGCGATCCCCGACTCGTTCATGAACGTCATCGGTTTGACCAGGATCAGGTCGAGGCCTTTGTGACGCCCTGCGATCGTGGCCGCGGCGTCCTTGTTCCGGGCACGGCCCGACCACCCGGCACGGTCCGCCAGACGGTCGAGGACCATCCAGCCGACGTTATGACGGGTCTGCGCGTACTGCTGGCCCGGATTCCCCAGGCCGATCACGATCTTCGAGGGCACGACTGGGCTGATGGTACTCGGGCGACCGCGCAGGTCACACGACAACGGCGCGGCGCGGCGTCGGAGACGGAGGCACGGCCCGGGGCGGGCCGGGGCGGGCGGCGCGGGCCGCGGTCAGACCGGCGGGGCGCCGAGGAGCTCGCGTTCCAGGGCGCGCATCGCCCGCTCTTCGACGGGGTCGGCATGGTCCCAGCCACAGATGTGGAGAGCGCCGTGGGTCAGCAGGAGGCGAACCTCGTCCTCTGGTGCCCACGCCCGGTCGCCGGTCTGGCCGCCGCGGCCCTCGGCGGCCTGCGCCACCGCGCGCTCGACGGACAGGGCGATGTCCCCGAGGTGCGGCCTCGCTCGCGGCGGGAGGACAAACGGCGCTGGAGGCGCCCGGCGCTCGTCTCCGACAGGGCCGCTCGATCCTCCGTAGCCACCCGGGTGGACCGGAAACGCCTGTGGCGGAAGGAGGGGAAACGAGAGGACATCGGTTGGGCCCTCGTGACCGAGGTGAGCCTCATTGAGGCCTGCGATCTCGGCGTCGGTCATGAGGAGGACGGACAGCGAGGCCGGGTTCGGTGCGCCCGCCGCTCGCAGGGCCGTTGCGACGACGCGGGCGCACGACGTCTGCGACAGGACCTTCGGGACTCCAGGCCGGCTGGTCACGTCGATACGCCAGCCATCGACGAGCTGGGCGCGGGTCACCCTTTGCCCTGGGCCGCGGGGTCGCCTTCGCCCGCCTTCGCGACGGGGTCGCCTTCGCCCGCCTTCGCCGCGGGGTCGCCTTCGCCGGCCTTCGCCGCGGCGGTGCCGTCGCCCGCCTTCGCCGCGGCGGTGCCGTCGATACCGGCCGCGGCGGCAGCAGCGCGCCGCGCCTCCTGCTCCACCACCTTGCTCTGTGGGTAGGCGACCCGCTGGTGGTACATGCCGAGGAGTTGCTGGACAAAGGCCTCCTGAACCCGATCCAGGTCGCGGAACGTCAGGTCGCATTCGTCGAACTGCCCGTCGGACATCCGGTCGGCGATGATCCGGGAAACCATGCCGCGGATCGCGACCTCGTCGCGCGATGACAGCGATCGCACGGACGCCTCGACCCCATCGGCCAGCATGATGATCGCCGCCTCGCGGGACTGCGGCTTCGGTCCCGAGTGTCGGTACTTCCGGATATCGACGGTATCGGCCGCCTTTCCCCCGGTTTCGGTCTCCACTCCGCCGTACGGCGCTGCGGCTTCCTCTCGAGCCTTGGCATAGAAGTAGCTGATCGAAGCGGTCCCGTGGTGCTGTGGGATGAACGCGATGAGCGCCTTTGGCAGGCGGCCCTCGTAGGCGATGTTGATGCCATCCGCGACGTGCGCCTTCAGCACCTGGGACGACTCCTCGGGTGTCAACTGATCATGGAGGTTCTCTCCGCCGGCCTGGTTCTCGATGAAGCCAGCGGGGTTGTTGAGCTTCCCGAGGTCGTGGTAGTAGGCCGCGACGCGGGTCAGCAGCGGATCAGCGCCGACCGCCTCTGCCGCGCGCTCGGCGAGGTTCCCGACCATCAGCGAGTGGTGATACGTGCCAGGCGTCTCGATCAGCAGTCGGCGAAGGAGTGGCTGGGACGGATTCGCCAGTTCGAGGAGCTGGAAGACCGTCAGGATCCCGAAGACGTTGCCCAGGACCGCGAACGTCCCGACCGCCACGACCGCCGCGCCACCGGCACTGATGCCAGCTGCAGCGACCAGCTGGACGGTCCCGGTCACGTCCCGTTCACCGAGCAGCGAGAAGGCCGTGACGACGAGCGCCTGGACCACGAATGCCACGGCACCGGCCTGCAGGAACGTCTGGAGGCGATCCCCGCGCCGGACGCCGAGCACACCCGCCAGGCCGCCCAGAAAAACGTACGCCGCGAGCTCGAGGGACGGACCGTTCACGGCGCCGGCGACGACGGCGACCAGCGCCGCCAGGACGATTGCCACCTCCGCGTCGAGGAGGACGGCGACAAGCACTGGAATGGCCGCCAGCGGGAGAACAAACGGCAGTGCGGCCCGGCCCGCCGTGAGCTGCAGCGCAAACGTCGCAAACAGGAGCAGCAGTCCGATCAGGAGCAGGACGTTGGTGCGGTGCCAGAAGCTCCGGCGGAAGCGCCAGATCCAGCCGAGCAGGAGCGCGACCAGGAGGGCACTCAGCACGAACCAGCCAGCCAGCTGGGCGAAATCGGTCGTGGCATTGTCGAGTCCGAAGGCGGCCAGGACGGCGGCGTCCGAAATCGTCAACTTGGTTCCGCCGCGGACGAGGATTTCGCGCGGCAGGTACGACTCGGTTACGGGCGAAACCTCTGCCGCGCGGCGGTCCTGCTCCTGCTGAGTCAGTTCCGCACTGAAGGAACTGTTCGGGACGATGAGTGGCGCGATCAGCTCCGCAGCGAGCATGCGCTCCGCCTCCGACAGGCCACCCGCCATCTGTTCGGACAGCCTCGACTGCGTGACGGCAACCTCGGTATCCCTGAGCTCGCTGCGCTCCGTGCTGTCGAGCACCCGTGCCGCCTCGGTCCGGATGGGGATCCAGCGCACGAGATCGAGCGATCGAAGGGCATTCGCCGAACCAGGAGAGAGTGCCACGGCGAATCCCTCGATGGTGGCGCTGCGGTCGACGGCGGGTGTCGAGGGGTCGAATGCCGCGTCGAGCGGGTTGACCTTGTCAGCGAACGTCTGGGCCTGAACGGATGCGATCGTGATCGCACGTTCAGTCGTAAAGTCGTACTGGGGCGGGACGCTGTCGATCGCCGCCTGGCGAGCCTGCTCGGTCAGAACAGTGTTCTCGTAGGTCAGGGCGCGCGGGGCGACGATATCGGCCGGGACGAGGTCCCCCACCTGCAGGTCGACTCGCTTGGGCGAAAAATCGGCGCCGAGGATCGCCGTCATTGCCACGATCAGGGCAATGGCTGCGATCGCCAGCCGGCCAGCCTCGCGGCGGGTCAGGCGGACGGCGTCGGTTCCGCGATGAGCCAGCACGTCAGGTCTCGGAAGCTCCGGCGAGAGCGGCCGTGACCAGTCCGCTCAGGACCCGCCCATCGGCTCGCCCGCGTGTCCGTGGAGACAGCCAGCCCATGACCTTGCCCATGTCGCGCGGCGAACTCGCACCGGTCTCGGTAATCGCCTCGGCGACGAGCACGCCGAGCTCACCCTCGCTGAGCGGTTCGGGCAGGTACTCGGTCAGGATGGCGATCTCCGCCTGCTCCTTGGCCACGAGATCCGGGCGATGACCCTTCTCGAAGGCCTCGACGCTCTCGCGCCTCGTCTTGACCTCGCGACCCAGGATCACCGCGACCTCGTCGTCGGCATAGGTGCGCTGGTCGCGCTTCTCGGCGTTGTAGATCGCGTTCTCAACCATCCGCAGGGTGTCGCGGCGCAGCGCATCACCCGACCGCATCGCTGCGATCGTGTCGGCGCGGAGCCGATCTCTGAGCGTCACCGGAATGGCACCTCGGGCTAGGTCGCCCTGGGGCGTCGGCGGTTGGACGGAACCGGGATCGTCGGCTGGCCTACCTCCGGGCTGCGATGCGACTCGCCGCATCACCGGCCGTAGGCACTCGGACGGTCCCAGCCGTCCGGGCCGATCAACCCTGCGGGGTTCGGGCGTTCTTCTTGCGCTTCGCTTCCTTGCGCTTGCGCTTCACGCTGGGCTTCTCGTAGTGCTCGCGACGGCGAGCTTCAGCGAGGATGCCTGACTGCTGGATCTTCTTGTTGAAGCGGCGCAGGGCGCTCTCGAACGTCTCGTTCTCGCCCACTCGGACTTCTGCCAATCCGGATTCACCCCCTCGGGTCGATCGTGTGCGGTTCGCGGCGGCCTCGAAACCCAACGGTCCGGCGCGAGCTCCGTGCGGACCAACGGCCGATCGGCCGAGCACCCGCGAGAGCCGCCGGAGTGTCGCACAGGCCGCCGCATGGGTCAAACGTGCGAGTGGGGCGTTGATGCACCGATTGGATGATGCGAGCCGGTACCTTATTCCCACTCCCGGCGCTGGTTGAAGACCAATACGCTCTGGTCATGGGTCCATTACGCGACGCTTCCGCCTCGCTGCTCGCAGTTCTCCTCGTGCTGGGAGCCATCGTCGCCGCGGGGCCAGGGAACGCCCCGGCGCTCGCAGCCCCCTTGCTGGCAGGCGCGCTGGGCTGCCTGCTCGGCATGGCCATTGTTTCGGTCGCGCTACGTGGTCGAGTCACCGCTCTGACGCGTGCAGCCGCGGCCATTGCCGCTGGCTCGCTGGACGGCGTGCCCCTGGCAGAGCGATTCGGATCACTGGCTCCGCTGGCGCGCGAGCTCGCCGACATCGCTGTCGCAATGCAGTCTGCCACGGAAGCTGCGACCGTCGATCGCCTCACGCGAGTCGCCAACCGGCCGGCGCTGCTGGCCCACCTGTTCTCTGAGGTTGAACGAGTCACCCGCTACAACCGGCCGCTTTCGGTCGCGTTCATCGACATCGATCACTTCAAGGCGGTCAACGATACGTTCGGACATGAGATCGGCGACGTGGTGCTGCGGGGTGTCGCGGATGTGTTCCGCGAAAACACCCGCAAGGTCGACCTGGTCGGACGCTATGGCGGCGAGGAGTTCGTGATCGTGCTCTCGGAAACGCCCGTCGACGAAGCGGCGGCCACCGCTGAGAAGCTCCGCCTGCTGGTTCTCAAGCAGCAATTCAGCGCCGGGTCTTCGGGCGATCTCGCCGTGTCCGTGTCGATTGGCGTCGCCGGTGGACAGGGGCAGAACCTGCGCGTGGATCAGCTCCTCCGAGACGCCGACGCCGCGATGTACTCGGCTAAGTCGCTCGGACGTAACCAGACGTACGTGTTCGCCGAGACCGACGACGACTCAGCCCGCATCCCTCGGGCTCCGATTTCGGCCGCCGGGCGGGCACGAGCCGCCGAAGTCGGCGACCTTGCGCGCCATGCTGCCGAGTCGGCCCTCGCCGCCATCATCTCCCCGTTGCCGCACTACCGGGGCAAGCCGTCAGCGCTGATCGCAGCGATCGGCGTGCGCATGGCGCAGGAACTCAAGCTCCCCGAGCAGGAGGTCCAGCGGATCCGGATTGCATCGCTGCTACATGACATCGGCAAGGTCGCCGTGCCTGAGCAGATTCTGGAGAAGCCGGGACCGCTATCGCCCGAAGAATGGCAGGCGGTATTCCAGCACCCGCGCATTGGCCAGGTCATCATCGACCAGGTGGCCACGGTCAAGGACGCTGGGAAGATCATCCTTCACCACCACGAAAAATTCTCTGGTCACGGCTATCCGCACGGCCTGCGGGGCACGGACATCCCGATCGGCGCCCGGATCGTTGCCGTCGCGGACGCCTACGACGCGATGGTCAGCGACCGACCGTATCGTGCTGCGATCGGCCATGTCGCCGCGATCGCGGAGCTACGCCAACAGGCGGGCGGGCAGTTCGATCCCGAGTTGGTGGCACTCTTCTGCAGCCTGTTTGCCGGCACAGCGCCTGTTCCCGACCCGTCGCTCCTGATCGCACCACCCGTCGAGATCCCCGATGGGATGCCCGCGCTGGAGCGTCGTCGAGCCGCGTCAGGCTAAGCCATGCACACGACCGTCCCGCGATGATTGGCCTCGGAAAGCGCCTCGGGCTGCTCCCTCAGTCGGCGGCTCCGCAAGCGGTGACCTTGATGCCCGGCCTTGACTATGCGGCCGAGGTCGAGGTGGAGGTCGAGGTGGAGTTCGCCGCCTATGCCGAGGACTGTCGGATCTTTGGCTTCTGGCGGCATGCCGCTGAACGCCTGTCAGACGCTCTGAACGCACGCGACGAGTACCTCCTGCACGACGTGATGCTGGCAGCGCTTAGTGACGGGCACACGAGCGACGCCCGGCAGCTATTGGTTCGTCGTGATGAGGTCCTTGCGATCCGGGCTGCCGGTCCGCGCGGCAACCTTGGACGCCGGTCCCGCACGCGGCCGTCGCCCATCACGCTCCAGACAGGGCCGTACACGGTGCATGGATACCTGCACGGGCCGCCTGGCGCCGATGCCGTTCGGCAGATCCATCGCCGAAAGACGATGGTGCCGCTGACCGACGCGTGGATCGAGTACACAACTGCGGGCGATCTCCATCGCGCCCGCGTTGGTTCGATCATCGTGAACCACGAGACGCTGGACTGGATCCGCCCTTCCCGCGACCAGGAGGTCCACACCCCCGGCCTGCCGGTCGAAAGGACCATCGACCCACGCGCGAAGGACATGACGGGCTACATCATCACCAGGCCCGGCGACGGTCTCCACGACGACTAGCGACCCGGGGACCGCCGGGTAACGGGAAAGAGCCGTCGGCGTCTACGCTGTGTCTCGAGGACTCGCCCGTGAAGACACTCCTGGACCTGCTCGATGCCGCCGTGACCCAATTCCGTGATCGACCCGCGCTCTCGATGCGCCTCGACGATGGGTCGAAGCTCACCTGGACCTACGCGGAACTGAATCGCCGGACGCGGATCGCGGCCTGGCGACTTCGCGCCCTGGGTCTCGGCCCGGGCGACCGACTCCTGACCTGGGCCCCGTCGACGCCGGAACTGGCGGCTGTCTACTTCGGCGCGCTGCGGGCGCGGCTGGTCATCGTGCCCCTCGATCTCAGGATGTCGATCGAGGGGATCGAGGGAATCGTCCGATCCTCGGGGGCCCGCCACCTGGCGATCGGCGTTGGACGCGATGCACCCGAACTCGATGCTGTCCACCTCGAGGCGTTTCCGACGACCACCGTTGAGGCGCTGTGCGCCGAACCGGATGCGGGGTTCCCGGCCGATTGGGAGTCGAGCGTGGCGAGTTGGCGCCCTCCGGCTCCGGAGGAGATCGCCGAGCTGATCTTCACCTCCGGTACGACGGGCACGCCCAAGGGCGTGATGCTTGGCCACGCCAACCTCGCAGCGTCGATTGCCTCGTTCCATCGGATCGTTCCCCCGATGGAGCACCGAATCGTCTCGCTCCTGCCGCTGTCGCACCTGCTCGAGCAGTCCGTCGGCCTGTTCTACGCCCTGTCGGTCGGCGCCGACATCCTGTACGTCCGGAGTCGCAACCCGCGGGTGATCTTCGATGCCCTCAACGAGCACCGGGTGACGACCCTGGTCCTGGTGCCGCAGGTGCTGGACCTGTTCTGGAGCGCCGTCGAGCGCGAGGTGAACAAGCGTGGCCAGATGAAGGTCTTCAATCGGCTGCGGGCGGTGGGTCGACGGCTTCCGGCCTGGGCTCGGCGCCGACTATTCGGCCGTGTCCACGCTCAGCTCGGCGGCCACCTGCGCCTTGTCCTTTCGTCCGGCGCGTTCCTGCCGCCATCCCTCCAGGAGGCATGGGAGGACATGGGCGTGACCGTCCTCCAGGGCTACGGGTCAACCGAGACCGGCACCGGAACCTGCACGACGCTCGGCGACCACCAGCCGGGGACGGTCGGCCGGCCGCCGGAGGGCGTTAACCTGCGGCTGGCGGACGATGGCGAGATCCAGTTCCGCGGGGAAACGGTCTTCCGCGGCTACTGGAACCTGCCGGAGACGACGGCAGAGGCATTCACGCCGGACGGCTGGTACCGGACCGGCGACATCGGGCGGCTCGATGAGGGCGGCCGACTCATCCTGTCAGGGCGCAAGAAGGACATCATCGTCCTGCCGAACGGCTTCAACGTCTACCCGGAGGACATCGAGAATGCCCTGCGGATCGCGGGCATCCAGGATTCGGTCGTCCTGGAGTCGAGCCCGGGGCGAGTCGAGGCGGTCGTTCTCGCGCCCGGGACGCACGGCCTGCTCCAGGGCGCTGATCTTCCCGGGGAGCGGGCGGCCGGGTTGACCGACGATTCCCCGATCCTCCGTGGGGAGATCGACCTCGCCATCAAGCATGCCAACTCGATCCTCGGGCCCAACCAGCGGATCTCGGGCTGGCGCCTGTGGCCAGACCCGGATTTTCCCCGCACCCACACGCTGAAGGTGAAGCGGGACCTGGTTCGGGCCTGGGCGGCGGTGGAATCGCCCCTGCCGCTGACCCACGGCGGCGAGGCGGGCGAGTCGTCCTAGCGCGGGATGTCCACCCCGACACCGAGCGTTCCAAGGGCCGTCGAGACGGCCGCCGCCCGCTCGACGTCCGGCGAGGATCCCTCCGACCAGGCGTAGAAGACGACCGTCGTGCCGACGATCCGGATCGTGAACCGGGCATCAGGCGGGAACTGGATCCGCCCGATGCCACTGGCGACATAGGCCGCCTGTTCCCGCGCGGCCGTCGCCGCGTCGCCGGTCGTCAGCAGCTCATAGATGACCACGCGACCGTGATCGGGATCATTCGGGATCACCGCGCGAATGACGATCCGGGGCGATGCTGCGAGTCGCGCGGCCTCGGCCGGGCGGAACGGGGAGAGAACATCCTCAGCCTGGAGCCCGCCTGCCGCGAGGGCACTCACCACGAGGCCGCGAGTCGTCCCGGCCGCTGCCCCGGCCGGGCTCGTCGTGGAACCGGCCGGCGGATAGCTCGGTGTTCCTGACGCTGGGGGTCGGCCAACCACGAGGGCCCCGACGATCAGGAGGCCAACGACGGCGACGATCGTGATCGAGAGGGCGCGACGGTTCCGTGACATCCGACCGACGGGCTCCGAATCTCCGGCCGCCGGCCGCACGTCTCCGGGCGAATCACCGAGACGGTGACCGGGTCCGGTTCCAGGGGCGCGGTCGGGATTCCCGGGCGCCGCCGGCCGGGGCGCCGCCGGTCCGGGCGGCTCGGGCGGCAGAGGCGGCCATGGATCGCTCATCCCGGGGGCCAATCGAACGGGCGGCCACCCATCAGATGAAAGTGCAGGTGGTCCACCGTCTGGCCACCCCAGGCGCCGACGTTCGTCACGATGCGATAACCCGCGTCGGCGATGCCCTGCTCCCGCGCAATCGCGGCCGCCATCCCGAAGATCGCCCCGAGCAATTGGGCGTGATTCGGATCGAGCTCGGCGGCTGAAGCGACATGGACCTTCGGCATCAGCAGGATATGGGTAGGGGCCCGTGGCGCGATGTCGCGAATCGCAAGGACGTCGGCATCCTCCTCCACGACGGTCGACGGAATCTCGCGTGCCACGATCCGACAGAACAGGCAGTCAGCGAGCCGCTCGTGTGTCATCGGTTCACCATAACGCGGGCTTCGAGCTCATGAGGAAACCGATCGTCCCCACGAAGCCGGCCATCAGATAGGACACATAGCGTTGCCGTCGAGCCCGCGTCGCCCAGACGAGATCGCTGGCCGAAGCCCGGATCCCGAGGAGGGAGCGCAGGTTCGGCCGCTGAACGAAGTAGGCGAGAACGAGGTTGGCCGCGTAGATCACCAGCGCCACCATGAGCCACGGCTGGCTGAGCAGCGACGACCCGAGGACGGCAACCAGGAGGACGCCCGTGAGCGCCAGTCCGACTCCGACGATCAGCGTGCCACTCGACTGGAGCCAGAGGAGCCCGCGCATGGTGGGGTTGATGGATACCTCTGCCGTGCGCCGGGCGCGAAGCGTGAACGGCAGGAGGATCGACGGCAGGAACAGCGTGACCGCCAGGCTGATGTGAACGATCAGCAGAATCGGCAGGAGGGTGGTCGGCATCGCGTGGATTGTAGAGGCGGACGTTCAGTCGGGCCGTCGGACCTCGAGGGCGACCCAGTCACCCTCGGCCCAGCGCTGGAGCACGTCGAGCCCAACGTCCCGGAATGCGTCGGTCACCTCGAGCTCGCGGTCCGAGAAGATCCCCGAGGCGAGGAGCAGCCCGCCAGGCAGCAGCTCGTCCCGAAGCTGGCCGGCCAATGCGATCAGGACCGAGGCAATGAGATTCGCCAGCACGACGTGATGCGGAGGCTCGCCCGTCGGCAGGGAGCCTGCGCGCGCTGCGATCCGCCGGACGAGACGGTTGCGGCGCGCATTGACCGTCGTCGCTTCGACGGCAATCGGGTCGGTATCCACGCCGAGGACCGCCTCGGCCCCGAGTCGGGCGGCGGCGATCGCGAGGATCCCCGAGCCGCAGCCGACGTCGAGCACGCGGGCCTCCGAAAGTTCTCCGCGATCCGCGGCGACCTCGAGCGCGGTCAGGCACAGTCGGGTGGTGGGATGGAGCCCCGTCCCGAAGGCCATGCCGGGATCGAGCGCCAGGACCACGTCGCCGGGCGTCGCTCGATGTCGTCGCCAGGTGGGTCGGATGACGATCCGCCGACCGATCCGCATGACCGGGAAGTGCACCTTCCAGGCACCGGCCCAGTCGCTCTCGTTGACCTGTCGCACCTGCAGCTCGCCAATCGGCCGCAGGCCAAAGGCCTGGAGGTGCGATAGCGCCGCCTCCGCCTCGTGGGCGGCACGGCGTGCCGCGGCGGCATCTTCGGCCGGGATGTACGCACGCACGATCGCCGGGCGCGCTGGGTCTACGCGGGCCCCGAGACCCTCGTCCACCAGCTCGAAGGCCGGCTCGACGCTGGAGCCACCCGGGGCAAACCGGCCCAGGATCTCGCTGACGGCCTCGACCGCCTCGAGGTCGGCTTCGACCGCCAGCTCCAGCCAGGACGAAGCGGTCGGTGGGGTCGTGGTGGCCGATCCGGGCTGCGTGGCGGTTGGTCGAGGTTGCCTGGCCGCGCGCGGCTGCGCGGCGGCGCGCGGCTGCGTGGCCGATCGGGGCGGCTGTGCCGCGGCCCGGTGGCCGCGAGACCGTCCGCTAGCCGAGTGCGTCACGGACGCGGTCGAGGATCCCGCCGCCATCGGCGACGACCTCGCCGGCTGCCTCGGCATACGTGTGCAGGGCCGCTCGCTCGGCCTTCGACAAGCGCGTTGGAACAGCGACATCGATGATCACGTGCAGGTCGCCCCTCGAGCCGGTCCGCCGCAGGTGCGGGACGCCGCGTCCCCGCAGGCGGATCTCCGTTCCGGGCTGGGTGCCGGGCTTGACCTCCACGTCCTCCTCGCCCTCTACGGTCGGCACGAGGATCCGCGTCCCAAGGGTCGCCTGGGCGATCCCCACGGAGGCTTCGTAATACAGCTCGGTCCCGTCCCGCTTGAGCGCCTCGTGCGGTGCCACGTGAACGGCGACGTACAGGCTGCCGGCCGGCCCGCCGCGGGGCCCGACTTCACCCTCGTTGGACAGGCGGATCTGATGACCCTCGTCGATCCCGGCGGGAATCTTGACCCGGAGCGTGCTCTTGCGCTCGGTCCGGCCATCGCCCCGACAAGTCTCGCAGGGGGCGTCGACGGTCTTACCATCACCGTGGCAGCGCGGGCAGGTCGTGACGTTGACCATCTGACCGAGCATCGTCTGGCGGACCGAGCGGACCTCGCCGCGTCCGTTGCACTGGGTGCAGGCGACCGCCTCCGTACCCGCCTTGGCTCCCATCCCCGAGCACGTCTCGCACCGCCCGAGAACCGGAAAGTCGATCTCCTTCTCGGTCCCGAGAACGGCCTCCGTGAACGTGATCCGCAGGTCGTAGCGGAGGTCGGAGCCGGCTGCGGGTCGGCCTCGACGCCCAGCGGCGCCACCGGCAGCGCCACCAAAGAACGCATCGAAGATGTCGGCGAACCCACCGAACCCGGCCATGTTGGGATCACCCTCGACACCAGCGCTCCCGAAGATGTCGTAGCGCTGCCGCCGCTCAGGATCGGACAGGACCTGGTAGGCCTCGTTGATCTCCTTGAACCGCGCCTGGGCGGCCGGGTCGCTGTTGACGTCCGGGTGCCACTGCTGGGCGAGCTTGCGGAATTGCTTCTTGATCTCCGCATCGGTCGCGCCGCGGTCGAGGCCGAGGGCTGCGTAGTAGTCGGTCGTGGTAGTCATGCAGGCGGAAGTCTACGGGAGGGCGGGCGAGTGGCCGAGATCCGCCGCTAGGGACGCGCTGCTGCCGCCAGGGCAATCGCCTGCCGCAGGACGTTGCCGAACATCTCCCGGGTCAGCCGGCCAGTGAACGTGTTCTGCTGGCTCGGGTGGTATGAGCCGACCAGTATTCGTGACCCGATCATCGTCTCGGCGCCATGCCCGAACTTCGGCTTTGGTCGAGGGATGGGGTCGCCCGCGCCCGCCAGCACGCGCAGCACGGCGTCCCATCCGAACTGGCCGAGGGCCAGGATGACCCTGGTCTGGTCGAGGAGGGCGATTTCCCGGGCGAGGAACGGCGCACAGTTGTCGCGTTCGTCGATCGTCGGCTTGTTGGCCGGCGGGGCACAGCGCACGGCAGCGGCGATCCGGACACCGGTCAGCGTCAGCCCGTCGTCTGCGCGGCGGCTGGACGGGCGATCAGCCAGACCCGCCTCGTGGAGCGCGCGCCAGAGGAAGTCGCCCGACGCATCACCCGTGAAGACCCGGCCCGTCCGGTTCGCGCCATGGGCGGCCGGCGCGAGGCCGACGATCAGGAGCTGTGCAGCGGGATCTCCAAACCCCGGCGCTGGTCGCCCCCAATACGGCTCGTCCCGAAAGCGGGCCACCTTCTCGATCGCGACCTGCTCGCGCCAGGCGACGAGGCGCGGGCAGCGGCGGCACTCCACGATCTCGTCGCGGAGGGCTTCGAGGGCCGCCGCGCGCCTGGAGTTGAGGGCCTCATCGCGCGTCAGCGCGCTCGGGTCGGGCGGCCGTCCCGGGCTCACTTCAGGAGGACCCGGTCCAGTCGTCGCGAGGTGATCCAGAGGCCAATCCCGCCCATCAGGACGAGGTACACGATGTTGAAGAGCATCTCGGGCCCCAGGACGCCGACGGTCAACCCACGGATCAGCGCGACGCCCTGGTAGAGGGGCGTCAGGGCCACGATCCCCCTGATCGCCTCCGGATACGTCTCGATGGGATAGAAGGTCGCCGAGAACAGGAACATCGGCAGGACCACCACGTTGATCGCATCGAAGTCCTGGGTGGTGCGCATGAACGACGTCGCAGCCATGCCGACCGAGGCGATGGCAAACCCGAGCAACAGCGCCGCCGGGAAGGCCAGGATCGCCAGGGGCGACGTGACGAGCCCCATCACGCTGATGACCACCATGAAGCCCAGCGCATACAGTCCGCCGCGGACCAGCGCCCAACCCAGCTCGCCGATAGCCACGTCCCAGACGGCCAACGGCGTCGCCAGCACGGACTGGAAGGTCCGGTTGTAGTTGAGCTTGAAGAAGAAGTTGTAGGTAGCCTCGTTGATCGCGCCGTTCATGGCGCCCGTAGCCAGAAGCGCCGGCGCGACGAACATAGCGTACGGGATCGGGTGTCCGCCGGGCCCGGTAACGTCACCCACCAGCTGACCAAGGCCGAAGCCGATGCCCACCAGGTAGAACAGGGGCTCGAAGAAACCCGACACGATGATTGTCCACGTCCGGCGGTAGACGAAGAAGTTTCGCTCGATCAGGTGCCACGCTCGCGGGACGCGCCGGGTGGCGGCTGGCGTGGGCCGGGCAACACCGCTCATGCGGCCAGCTTCTGGCGGATGTTCCGGGCGAAGAGGGCGGCCCCGAGGACTGTGAGCCCGACAAGAACGGCCAGGTGCACGAAAGCCCGGACCGGATCGTCGAGCAGAGTCCCGAGCGACGCGCCGCGCGTCAGCTCGACGCCATGCCAGAGCGGTGAAAGCCAGGCGATGGGCTGGATTACCTCCGGGAGCCGGCTCACCGGAAAGAACGTCCCACTGAACAGAAAGAGCGGGGTGACGACCCAGCGAAAGATCGCGCTGAACTTGTCGGGCGTTCGCTGGGTGGCCATGTAGGCCCCCATGAGCCCGCTGAACGCCAGCCCCGTCAGGACAGCCGCCGGGATGCCCAGGAGGGCGAGGGGCGAGGTCGTCGCCCCGAACAGCGCGCTGACCAGGGTGAAGACCGTGGCGACGAGCAGGAGTCGGAAGGCGATGAACGCGAGCGTCCCGAGCGCCACGGCCTCCGGGCTGATGGGTGTCGCATACATGGCGTGGAAGATCCGCCGCCAGACGAGACCGCGAATGATCGGAAACGTGGCCTCGAAGATCCCGGTCTGCATCGCGGAGCCGGCGAGGAGGCCCGGGGCGAGGAACTGGAGGTAAGTGATGCCCCCGAACGCATCCGGGCTCTGGGCGTTCACGAGTCCTCCGAGGCCCAGGCCCATCGCCATCAGAAAGAGGGTCGGGCTCACGAACGAGGTGAACAGCGAGCCCAGGAATACGCGCCGGTACGTCGTGGCCCGATGCTCGAACACGCGGCTCGCGGCCGCCACGAGCGAGGGTGCTGGGGGTCGAGTGGCGGCGCGCGTTGCCGTGGACCGGGTCCCGATCGGGGTCATCGCGGGCGCGCGATCAATCGACCAGCGACCGACCGGTCAGTCGGAGAAAGACGTCCTCGAGCGTCGACCGCCGAACGAGCACCGTCTCCGGGCGAAGACCTCGATCGTGGATAGCGACGGCGACCGCTTCTCCATCGTCGGCGTAGAGCAGCAGACGATCCGGCAGGTGCTCGACCCTGTCCGCGAGTCCGTCGAGCTGCTGACCGAGCGTCTCCTGGACCCCGGCCGGAAACCGGAGTTCCGCGACCTCGCGCGTGCTGTACTCAGCGATCAGCTTGCGTGGTGATCCCTCGGCCACGATGCGCGCCTTGTCCATGATCACGAGGCGGTCGCAGAGCTGTTCGGCCTCGTCCATGTAGTGCGTCGTCAGGACGAGCGTGACGCCGCGCTGCTTCAGCCGGTACAGTCGATCCCAGAGAAGATGGCGCGCCTGCGGGTCCAGGCCCGTGGTGGGCTCGTCGAGCAGCATCATGTCCGGCTCGTTGATGAGGGACCGGGCGATGGTCAGGCGTCGCTTCATCCCGCCGCTGAGTGGCTCGACCCGACTGTCCCGACGCTCCGACAGTTGGGCGAAGTCCAGGAGCTCGTCGGCCCGCTTTGCGCATTCGGCACGGCCCAGACCGAAGTAGCGGCCGTAGATGAGCAGGTTCTCGCGGACCGACAGCTCCTCGTCAAGGGTGTCTGCCTGCGGAACGACACCGAGCCGGCCCCGGATCTCAGGCCCCTGGGTGGCCGGGTCCATGCCCAGGACACTCAGTGTCCCGCCGCTCGACGGCGAGGTGCACCCGATCATGCGCATGGTCGAAGTCTTGCCGGCGCCGTTCGGGCCGAGGAATCCGAACGCCTCGCCCGGCGCGACATCGAAGTCAATGGCATCGACCGCGGTGAACGACCCGAACCGCTTCGTCAGGCCGCGCGCGCTGATCAGCGGAGGTGTGTCCGAGTTGATTGACATGGGTACGGAATGCTACCCGGGATCGCGGGTGCAGCGCGGGCAAGGCCGTGCCTGGTGGCGCGGGGCGCGGGTCCGCGGGGCGCGGGGGCGCGGGTCCGCGGGGCGCGGGGCGCGGGTCCGCGGGGCGCGGGGCGCGGGTCCGCGAACTTCCCCATAACCGCGAGGTGAGTACGCAGGCCGAACATCGAGCCTGTGGACGGCATTCGATTTGGCCGCGGCATTCGAGCGCTACGCCGGCGGCGGCACTGGAGACAGCGCGACCTCGCCGATGCGGCATCGGTGTCCCAGTCGTTCGTCGCGCGAATCGAACGCGGCAAGGTCGATCGCATGCCAATCTGGAAACTCGAACGGGTCGCCGCAGCCCTCGGCGCGCGGGTCAACGTGCGCCTCGACTTCAACGGTGAAGCCCTGGATCGCCTGCTCGACACCGATCACGCGCGGCTCACTGAGCGAGTCATGGGCATGCTTCGGGGCGACGGCTGGGAGTGTTCGAGTGAGGTCACGTTTGCCGTCTACGGAGAGCGCGGCTCGGTCGATGTCCTGGCACGACACCCGGGGACCGGAGTAGTCCTCGTGATCGAGGTCAAGACGGTTGTTCCGGATCTGCAGGGCACGCTTTCGACCCTGGATCGGAAGGTGCGGCTCAGTGCCGACATCGCGGGTCGGCTCGGTTGGAGTACCACGGTGACCGGCCGAATTCTCGTGATCGCAGACACTCGGACGTCTCGGCGGCGAGTCACCGAATACGCGGACACCCTCGGGGCCGTCTTTCCCGATCGGTCTGTCTCGATCCGGAGGTACCTCCGCGCGCCCGATCCTGTTCGCCCGCTCCGCGGCTTGTGGTTCCTGCCAGATAGTCATGGAGTGACCGGACGTCAACGCATCGCCGGGCCGCGACGGAGCGGACGTGCGTAGGCGCTCCCTGGACACGTCTCATTTCTCGTCACCGAGTCGCGAGATGACTGGCTGACACGGATTCGTCGACGAGTAGGTACACGGTGAATATCTGACCGTATTCCAGGCCTGGCGCCTCGCCAGCACATGGCGTCACAGCGCCGACCCTGCTCGATGCGGCGCCCGCGCATGAGCCCCGCGCCCGCCCATGAGCCCGGCGCGCCCGCACATGAGCCCGGCGTCCCGCGGCGGCCCGGCGCGCCCGCCCATGAGCCCGGCGCGCCCGCACATGCTGAACCGGGCGTCCGCGGACTCCGCGCCCGCGCAAGGGCTCGAGGTCTAGACCTCCTTGAACTCGCCCTCGACCGTTTCGCCGTCAGTGTCGCCACTCCCGGCTCCGTCGCCAGCACCGGCGCCATCGGCCCCGGACGCGTCGCCGGAACCCTCGCCACCGGTGAAGGCGTCGCCGCCGTTCGGGTTGAAGCCACCCGCGTCACCGTCACCGGCCGCCGACGCCGCCTGGTACGCGGCCGCACCAACTCGACTCAACGACTCGGCCAGGGTCTCGGCGCCGGACTTGACGACGGCGAGGTCGTCTCCCTTGAGCGACTCGCGCAGGCTCGCGACCTTGGTCTCGACCTCCGCACGGTCTTCGGGCGAGACCTTGTCGCCAAGGTCCTTGAGGGTCTTCTCGGCCTGGTAGGTGAGCTGCTCGGCCTGGTTCCGGGTCTCGACCTCTTCGCGTCGCGTGCGGTCTTCCTCGGCATGCTCCTGCGCATCGCGGACCATCTGGTCCACGGCCGACTTGTCCAGCATCGACGAAGCGGTGATACGGACCTGCTGCTCCTTGCTGGTCGCGCGGTCCTTGGCCTTGACGTCGAGGATGCCGTTCGCGTCGATATCGAACGTCACCTCGACCTGCGGGATTCCCCGCGGGGCCGGAGGGATGCCATCGAGGATGAAGCGTCCGAGGGTCTTGTTATCGGCCGCGAAGTCGCGCTCGCCCTGGAGGACGTGGATCTCGACCTGGTTCTGGTTGTCCGAAGCCGTGGAGAACGTCTGCGACTTCGAGGTCGGGATGGTGGTGTTGCGATCGATGAGCCGGGTCATGACGCCACCGAGCGTCTCGATGCCGAGCGACAGCGGCGTGACGTCGAGGAGCAGGACGTCCTTGACCTCGCCGCCGAGCACGCCGGCCTGGATGGCAGCCCCGACGGCGACCACCTCGTCCGGATTCACGCCGCGGTGCGGCTCCTTCCCGAACAGGCTCTTGACCAGCTCCTGGACGGCCGGCATGCGGGTCATGCCACCGACTAGGATCACCTCGTCGATGTCGGCCGGCTTGAGGCCAGCATCTTTGAGCGCCGCGAGGACGGGGCCCTTGGTCTTGTCGATCAGGTCGCCGACGAGGTCCTGCAGCTTTGCCCTCGAGAGGTTGATCACGAGGTGCTTCGGCCCGGTGGCATCGGCGGTGACGTACGGGAGGTTGATCTCCGTGGACATCGTCGAGCTGAGCTCGATCTTGGCCTTCTCAGCGGCCTCCTTGAGGCGCTGGAGCGCCTGGGCGTCCTTGGCCAGGTCGATCCCCTGGTCCTTCTTGAACTCGGCCAGCAGCCAGTCGATGACGCGCTGATCGAAGTCGTCTCCGCCAAGATGCGTGTCGCCGTTCGTGGCCTTGACCTCGAACACGCCATCGCCGAGCTCGAGGATGGAGATGTCGAACGTGCCGCCACCGAGGTCGTAGACCGCGATCTTCTCGTCGTGCTTCTTGTCGAGACCGTAGGCCAGGGCCGACGCGGTCGGTTCGTTGATGATTCGCTTGACGTCGAGGCCGGCGATGCGGCCCGCGTCCTTGGTCGCCTGGCGCTGGGTGTCGTCGAAGTAGGCCGGGACGGTGATCACCGCCTCGGTGACCTTCTCGTTGAGGTAGGCCTCGGCGTCGGCCTTGAGCTTCTGCAGGATCATGGCCGAGATTTCCGGCGGCGAGTAGGCGTTGCCGTCCGCGAGCTTCACGCGGATGCCGTCACTCTTGGGGTCCTTCTCGACGGTGTACGGGACGAGCCCGATGCTGTGCTTGACCTCGGGATCATCCCAGCGGCGCCCCATGAACCGCTTGATCGAATAGACCGTATTGGCCGGGTTCGTCACGGACTGGCGCTTGGCCAGGGCTCCGACGAGGCGCTCGCCGGTCTTGCTGAAGCCGACGACCGACGGCACGGTCCGGCCTCCCTCGGCCGAGGCGATGACGGTGGGCTCGCCGCCCTCCATGACGGCCACGACTGAGTTCGTCGTGCCGAGGTCGATGCCGATGATCTTTCCCACGTGATGGCTCCTGTTGGTCTGCTGGTGTCAGTGGATGGGGTTGTCGGTTGGTCCGGCGCCTGCGCCGCCCCGTGAAGCGGCGCCTGCGCCGCCGGGACCTGTGCTGTCATCGCCGCCCGCGGCAACGGCCACGAGGGCCGGTCGGAGAACGCGGTCACGAAGTCGATACCCGCGCCGCAGCTCGCCGACGATCGCGCCGTCCGGCAGCGACGATCCGGGGACGTTCGCCACGGCCTCGTGCTCGCGGGGATCGAAGCGCATGCCGGGGGTCGCGTCAATCGGTGACACGCCCTCGCTCTCGAGTAACTGGCGGAGTTTCCGATCTATGGCGGCGATCCCCTCGACCCACGGGTCCTCGGCGATGTTCTCGGGCCGCGCCTCGATTGCGCGGTCGAAGTCGTCGGCGAGGTTGAGGACCTTGTTGATCAAGCCCTCCCCGGCCAGGCCGATCATCGCCTGGCGCTCCTCGGCGCTCCGGCGACGATAGTTCACGAATTCGGCACGCTCACGCTGGAGTGCGACGAGAAACTCGTCCTTCTCCGCGAGTGCGGCGTCCCTGGCTCCGGACAACTCCTCGATATCCGCGAGGAGTTTCACCGGGCTGATGTCGATGTCTTCGGCGCGCTGCTTGGCGCGGGTTCGCTTGTCCATGGGTCCTCTGCTGGTCTGCGGGTCAGGCGTACAGGTGGTCGACGAGTTCGTTCATGAGGCCCGACACGAAGCGGACGGTTCCGATGGCCTGTGGATAGGCCATCCGGGTCGGGCCAAGGACACCGACGACCCCGACGGCCCGGCCGGTCTGCCCGTATGGCGCCAGCACCAGGGCGACTTCGCGCATGTCGTCGGGAGCGTTCTCGTGGCCGATGAAGACCTGGACGTCGCCGGACGCAGCCACGGCCTCGACCAGTTCGCCGAGGTAGGCGCGGTTCTCGAGGGCCGAAAAGACGCGTCGAAGCTTGTCGCTCTGGGCGAATTCCGGGGCGCCCATGACGTTCAGCAGGCCGTCGCTGAAGACCTCCTCGACGGTGGCCATGTCGTACTCGCGGAGCAGGGCGACGATTCGATCGGCGACCCGGCGAACCACGTCAGCCTGGGGGCTGGCACTGCTGAGACGGGCGATGGCCCGGCTGATCTCCACGGCCCTTCGACCATCCACGATCGAGTTCAGCGCGGCTGCAACCTCGGTCAGTGACTCCTGGCTCGTCCCTTCCTCGATGTTGATCAGCACCTGCTTGATCGTTCCCTCGCGGAGCACCACCACGAGACTCGCCAGCCGATCGTTGATCTCGACGAGATCCACGCGCCGGACCTGGGCCGCGACGGGCTTGGCCGGTGTGGCGATCCCCGCCGCGCGCGTGACGGACGCGATGGTGGACGCGGCGAGTCGGAACCAGTGCTCATTGGCGTATTCGACCTGGCCGAACTGGTGGCGGATCATCAGCTGCTCGACCTCGGGCATCAGGGCGGAGTCGATGATCGACTCGACGTACCAGCGATATCCCTCGTCGGTCGGGATTCGGCCGGCGGAGGTGTGCGGATGGGTCAGCAGGCCAGACAACTCCAGCTCGGCGAGGATGTTCCGGACCGTAGCGCTCGACACGCCGAGGCCGTAGCGTTCGACGAGGGCGAGGCTGCCCACGGGGATCGCTGAAGAGACGTATTCATCGATGACGGCCCGGAGGATCGCGTTTGCGCGACGGTCCAGCGGGCCGGTGGAGCGACGGATCCGACGCGCCAAGGCTTGAACTCCCGTTGCTGACGGTTGGTTAGCACTCTCCATGCCAGAGTGCTAACGATGCTTCGGATGGTAGCAGCGGCAGGTTCGAGCGTCAACGGTTTCGCTGGTCAGGTGTTTCGTTTCGATTGTGTGGACGGCCACCTCTCACACGTCAACCGTCCACCAATGGCGTGCCGAAGGACAGCGATGGTCCCGATGGTGGCCTGCGCTAAAGTTGCCGGAGCGCCGCTCCATTGCTTTCGCTTGGCAGAGAGGGTGGACCGCGCTGGTCGTCCTAGACGCATGGCGCTGCCGAGACGTCCCAGACGGCGCCCTGTTGGTAGTCTGCACCTTCGGCCGTGATCAGGACTCGGTCCTGACGCGAGTCCGACCCGTTGGGAACGACGATTGGGAACTCGTCCTCGCGAGCTCCGATCTGAACTTTAACGGTGAATGTCTTCCCGTGTTCGAAGCTACGGCGCATGACGGTGCACGGCGCCACGGCCTCAGGCTGCACGCTCGCGAGCCCAGCCGCGTCGACCGACCAGAACACCAGCGCCTGATTGCTTGTCAGGTTAACGAATGCGACATCGACGCCAGTGTTGGACGCTGGGCCGCGGCATGCGGCACCCGTCAGCACGACCGCCAAGGTCAACTTCGGCAACGCGCGCCCCAAGGCTTGGATGACTTTCATAGGTCCCGCTACAAACAGATGGGTCGTTCTCGACGCCGGCACGGACCAACCGAGCAAGCATTGCAGGAGTCGGGCCGATGTCGGCCGCCGAAACTGGTATCCGACTCCAGGCTGGCGTGACAAGGAACTGGCAAAAGGCGGTGTAGAAAGTCGACAGGTCCAACTTGACACAGTCGGCGGCCGCTGCGACCGGCTCAGACTTGCCTTTGAAGCTGAGGCGGACCGGCGTTGCCCCGACCGTAGCGGATGGAGCCGGCCGAGCGGAGACCGCCACGGTCGGAGTCCGTGGGGTGGGTGCCCCAAGCGATGACGATCCTCGGAAGCCAACCACGATCGGGAAGCCAACCAAGACGACAAGCAAGGCGACGGGATTGAGGCCGCGCTTCATGGGAGAATTCGCTCTTCGAAAGTCGTATGCGTTATAGTTGACTCGTGGATTACTAAGGATTTACGCGCATTGCCCGGGTGCCTGTCAAGCCCGAACGACACTACTTATTTCGTTCAGCGATGCCGAGGGTGACAGGCCGGCGATCCCGGTCTGCTCGGACGATCCCACCGGCGATCCCAGGCGTCCTCGAGTGCGACGGCCGGCCGCTCCTCGGCGGCGCGCAGTGGCCTTGTCGGGGGCGAAACGCAGCGGGCACGCCCTGGCCGATGCCGCGCGCGCCGTGGTTGCCGTTCGCCCACCTGGCGAGTACAAGGTGGTGAGCAGCACCGCGAGCGGCAGGTCGCAGTTCGCCGCCGGTCGGGCCGTGCGTGACACCCATCCTCGGAGCCTCGGTCAGATCAGCCGTGCGAACAACGCGTTGGCGAGCAGCCGGCCACGTGTGGTCAGGATGATGCGATCGTCGGAGGTGGATTCGAGGAATCCCTCGCTGAGCGCCCAGTCGAAGGACCCGACCAGCGGCTGCTCGGACGCAGCTTCCGCCGGCAATCCCCGCGAAGTCCTGAGACCCAGGATCACCCGCTCGGCGGCGGCCGCCGTCGGTCCGATAGCCTCCTCCCCGCCAGGCGGGAGGTGCGAATCTCCGCCATCCGCCGGTGTCAGGGCAATCATGTACCGGTCAAGACGTGCCGCATTCCACCGACGTGTCCGTCCGTCAAAGGCGTGGGCTCCGGGGCCCACGGCCTCGTACGGTGACCGATCCCAGTAGGCGAGGTTGTGGCGGCTCTCATGGCCCGGACGCGCCCAGTTGCTGATCTCGTAGCCGTGGAACCCCGCGGACGACAGTCGATCCGCCGCGTGCTCGTACATGTCCGCCCCGCGATCCTCGTCCTGGCCTCGAGATGCCCGCTCGCGCCAGCGGCGTGCGCCAGGAGTGACTGGAAGGTGGTCGCCGCCCGATCCGGTGAGCCCTTCCGCGTCGGGGTCGTCAAGGGTCAGCGCATAGAGCGAGAGGTGGTCAGGTTCGAGCGCGAGGGCGGCTTCGAGCCCGTCGGCCCAGCCCGCGACCGTGGCGCCCGGGGCGTCATACAGCAGGTCCAGACTGACCGAGCGAATGCCCGCGTCCCGGGCCGCGGTCACCGCATCGGTGACGTCCGCGGGCCGGTGTCGCCGGCCCAGGCTCCGAAGCGTCGCTTCGTCCATCGCCTGGGCACCAAAGCTGATCCGGGTCACGCCGGTCGCGGAAAGCCCGGCGGCGTCGCCGCGCTCACTGGGCTTAGGATTTGCCTCGAGGGTGATCTCTGCGCCGGCCACCAGCCCGAAACGCGCTCGAACGAGGTCAATCAGCCCGGCGATCTCGGCTGCTGGCAGCAGGGAGGGCGTGCCACCACCGAAATAGAGCGTGCTGAGCGGCGGCCGGGCAGCGTCGCCGGGCGCTCCCCAGCGGGCAGTCGCCGCGTCGCCGCGCAGTTCCACCTCGCGCCGGACGGCGGCCACGAATGCACCGATCCGGTTCCGAGGTCCTCTTGCCGCTGCTCCGGCAACAACCACGAAGTCGCAGTACGGGCAGAGCGAGACGCAAAACGGAACGTGGATGTAGAGGCCGCGTGGCGGGGAGGGCGCGGGGTCCAGATCGGCGAGCCGCCCCGGGGTCGCGGGACCCGGATCGGCCTCGGGCGGACTCGGGAGCACGGTGCGCGCGCTATCGATCCCGATGCGAACCCCGGCCAGTCACAACACGCCAGCCTTCGGGCGCGCGCCGGCGGCGTTCGATCTCCTCGACCTCGGCGCCGCGTGGAGCGGGCTGGCCTGGATGACCGGTCGTCAGGAACACGGCCACTCGCGTGACGCCGTGGCCGAGGATCGCGGCCGCGATGCCGCCGGTGAGGAGCGTCGCCCAGCCGGCCACGAGCCCGATCACGAGGGCGAGCAGGAACATCGAGCGGTCGCGGCCGGGCGCCCCGAGGCGCGTCGCCAGCGTGTAGATGACCGCCTGGGTCACGAGCGCGAGGGTCGGATCCAGCCCACCGAAGACGAGGAACCCGAGGAGGGCGCCCCGGAAGACCGCCTCGTCCAGAAATGCCGTCGCTACCTCGTTGACCAGGGCTCCCGGGTACTGCCCGACAGCGGGCAGCCGAAGGTGGCGATAGCGGCGCCAGGCGATCCCGACGGCAAGGCCGCCTCCGATGGCGGCCAGGAGGAACCCGAGCGCGAACCCACCCGGGGTGCCACCGGCCAGATACAGGTCCCGGGTCGGAGCAGGGTGGATGGCGAGGATCGCCGCCACGCCGGCAACACCGATGCCATACCAGGTCAGTCGTCGCAGGATCGACGGTGGATGACCGCCGACGGGCTCGTCGTATTCAGCCGCCCCGAACCGCTGGGCTTCGAGGCGGAGCATCACCAGAAGCAGGGTGATCCCGAACGCGACCAGGGCGCGGAGTCCCTCTTCCATGGAACCTAGTTCTCGTCTGTCCGGAGCATGGCGAGGAAGGCTTCCTGGGGGATCTCGACGGAGCCCACGCGCTTCATACGGCGCTTGCCCTCCTTCTGTTTCTCGAGCAGCTTGCGCTTGCGGCTGATGTCGCCACCGTAGCACTTGGCGAGGACGTTCTTGCGCATGGCACGGACGGATTCGCGCGCAACGACGTTCGAGCCGATCGCCGCCTGGATCGGGATCTCGAACATCTGGCGTGGGATCAGCTGCTTCAGCCGCTCGGCCAGGATGCGACCGAGCGAGACCGACTTGTCGCGATGGACGATCATCGACAGCGCGTCGACGGGCTCGCCGGCGACGAGGACATCGAGCTTGACGAGGTGGGCCGCCCGATACCCGATCTCCTCGTAATCCATCGACGCGTATCCGGCGGTGCGGGTCTTCAGCTGGTCGAAGTAGTCGACGATGAGTTCGGCCAGCGGCAGCTCGAACTTCATGAGCACCCGGACCGGGTCGATGTACTCGAGCCCGATGAACGAGCCACGCCGGTTCGTGGACAGCTCCATCAACGGGCCGATGTAGCTCGACGGGGTCACTACGGACAGCAGGACCCACGGCTCCAGGATCTCCTCGATCTCGGACACGGGCGGCAGGAAGGCCGGATTGTCGATGGTGATCGTCCCGCGGCCGTGGGTCATCACGACCTGGTACTCGACCGACGGCGCCGAGGCGATGAGATCGAGGTTGAACTCGCGTTCCAGGCGCTCCTGGACGATCTCCATGTGGAGGAGCCCCAGGAATCCGCATCGGAACCCGAAGCCCAGCGCAACCGAGCTCTCGGGCTCGTAGGTGAACGACGCATCGTTGAGGTGCAGCTTCTCGATGGCTTCGCGGAGGAGCGGGTAGTCCTCGCCGCTGACCGGATAGATGCCGGCAAATACGAGGCTCTTGGCCTCCTGGTAGCCGGGCAGCGGCTCAGCGGCACCATCGGCGGCACTCGTGATCGTGTCACCGACCTGGGCCTCGCGAACGTTCTTGAGTCCCGTCGCGAGATAGCCGACGTCACCGGCGTGGATCATCGGAACGGGCACCAGCGCGGGCCGGAAGAAGCCGAGTTCGAGGAGGTCGGCCTCGGCACCGGACTGCATGAGCCGGACGCGGTCATGGGAGTGGAGCGTGCCCTGGGCGAGGCGGACGTAGCAGATCACGCCCTTGTACTGGTCGTAGTGCGAGTCGAAGACGAGCGCCTTGAGCGGGAGGGCGGGATCGCCCTTCGGGGCGGGGATGCGCGCGACGATCGCTTCGAGGATCTCGGTGATGCCGATGCCCTCTTTCGCCGAGGCGAGGATCACCTCCTCGCGTGGGATGGCCAGGATGTTCTCGAGCTCGTCCATCACGACATCTGGCTGGGCCGACGGCAGGTCGATCTTGTTGAGGACCGGAATGATCGTGAGGCCCTCCTTGAGGGCCAGGTGGACGTTGGCGAGGGTCTGGGCCTCGATTCCCTGGGCGGCATCGACGACGAGGATCGCGCCCTCGCACGCCTGCAGGCTGCGACTGACCTCATAGCTGAAGTCAACATGGCCGGGCGTATCGATCAGGTTGAGCCCGTAGTGCAGACCGTCGGCCGCGGTGTACTCGAGCCGCACGGCGCGGGCCTTGATCGTGATCCCCTTCTCGCGCTCGAGGTCCATCGAGTCGAGGACCTGGCTCGTCATCTGCCGGGGATCGATCGCGTGCGTTGCCTCGAGCAACCGATCGGCAAGCGTGGACTTTCCATGATCGATATGGGCAATGATCGAGAAGTTGCGCAGGCGGCTCTGAGGGATGGTCACGGCTCGGGAGTGTACGCGGGAAGGCACGGGCGGGGCCGCGGGGCCCGGCGGCCGGAGATTGCGCCTGGGTCGGGGGACGAGCACCCCTCGTGCGAGGTCCAGATACGCTCTGTCGAGCGGTTCAGGTAGCCAGTGGCCCTGCTCATTATCCGCGGTGTTCGGCCTCACTGTGGGCTCGACGCTCCCCTCGATGGCCTTCAACCTGAAACCACGCCCACACGAGGGACCCGCCTGGGCGTGATCGGGCGCGTCGCGTGGATGGCCTACCGCTCCAAGGCGCGCTTCAACCCGTCAAACTCGCCACTGCTGATCTCACCAGCGGCGGTTGATGTCGCCGCCACACGCAACGGTGATCGTTGCCACCAGTCAGCGCTGCGCGCGACCTCCAGATCGCACCCAGTCAATGCGTAACCCGGGCGCCACCACCGTCACCACAACCCCAAGTGCGAGGGAGATGACTGCCGCTGCCCAAGCGAGGAGATCGTCCGAGGGCGCCAGGACCCAGACCCACCGGCGGGGCTGGCCCGACGCATCACCGCCGAACACGGCCATCAGGACCGCGATCGTGGGCGGCACCAGGGTCCCGGCGCGGCCTCCCAGCAGTCGACGACCGACGAGCATCAGTCCGACGTAGCCAAGCGCGTTTCGGCCGGCTGCCGCCGCATATGGCGAGCCGGTTGCGGCCCCTGCCGTGACTGCGAGCAGGCAGGCGAGCAAGGCCGTCCCGGTCGCGAGCGCGGCATCCATGCTCATGATCGGCCGGCTGCTGACTCGCTCGAGCTGTTCCTCGCCAGACATCAGGCCCCAGCCCAGCACGCTCGAGAGCGCCAGCGGGGCCAGGAGAACGACCGGCACAGCGAGACCGTACAAGGAGAGAATCCCCGGCATCGCCAGGGTCGCGTCCCCGGCCACAAGGAACGCCGCGGCAAGGAACGCGAAGACGGCGACAATCGCCTTTGCGCGACGTGTGCGAAGCCAGTAGTTCAAGCGTCGGGCACGTCCACTGGCGTGTCGAGACAATTGCGCGTCGCCTCGAGATTGCCGTTCACCCACTGGCGCTGCACCGCCGGTGGTCGGGACCGGAGCGCGCGGACGACAGCGAGCGGAGTCTGGCTCCCGGGCGGGGCTGCCACGTCGAACCGCCGAACAAGATCGCGCTCGGACATGCCTCCGACGGCGGCAAACCACGCGTAGAGCTCGTCGAGCACACGGGCCGACGGGTACGGCCCCGCGTTCGCACATGACGGCCACGGCGGAAGGATGCTGTAGGCGAGCGAGCCCACGATGTCGGCTTTCGTCGATTCGAGACTGAACCCGAACGCGCGCTCGCTACGGCTCGCGGGCTCCAGTTCGGTGAACCGCCGCGGTGTCGGGATCCCGGACGCATCCCAGGCGGCCACGGCGTCTGCCGCGATTCCGAGCACCTCGCCAAGCCGACCCGCGTGCTCACGCCAGACGCAGACCTCCACACCAGAACGATCGGTCGCGCAGACGAGGGCTGACGCGTCACGGGCGACCGCCGGGTCGGGTCCGAGTGGGCTCGCGATCACCGAGCCGGCGGCGACGGCGATGGCGAGGGGCACGACTGACAGCGCACCCCGGACCCAACTCCATGCCTGCTGTGTGACCAGCAGGAATGCCGCTGCGACCATGCCGGCAGCAACGAGGAAAGCCGCTATCACTGCCGCGGGCGCGAGATCCTGTTGGAGCCCGCAGCAGGTTGACAGGCTGCCGTTGAGATGGCGCAGCCAGAGGGGATCCATCGCGGCCGGAAACGCCATCCACAGGAACGACAGGATGAGCGCCGCCGGCGCGGCGATGACGACCGGCACCCAGAGGCCGGCTGCGAATCCCAGCAGCGTGTGCGCCGAGATCACGGCCACGGTCAACGCAAGCAGCCGGGCGTCCGGGACGAACAACCCGGCGCGCGTGAGCTGGACGATCGACGCGACCGCGACCGCGATCGATCCCGCCAGGATGACCGGTGCCGTGGACCAGGCCGCGATCGCGGCCCGCGATCGGACGTGCGGCAGGGCCCACCAGGCCGCCCGACGAAACCGCGCTCCTTCCCATGCTCCGAGGGCGGCGCAGATCGGGGCCACGAAGGCAAGCGTGATGGTGCCGGCCGCCGAGCGTGCGATCGCGTAGGGATCGGCCGTCGCCGGTTGATGCGCCAGCGAGAACAGGGCTGCGAGCAGGATGATCGGGAGCGCCAGCCACGAGCCCGCGCTCACTCGGAGCACCGACCTGATCGGCATCAATCGGACCCGGACACGACCTGGGCATACGCGGCCTCGGCGGGTCGCGGAGACCCTGACGGCGCGAGGTCGAAAAACACGGCGACCGAGCTCTGGTGGCGGATCCGGCCGCGATCGAGGATCACAACCGTGTCGAAGAGCTCCGAGAGATCGTCGACCTGGTGCGTCGAGGCGACGACCGGGCGGTCCCCCGGGAGCGCCGCGAGGATCTGCCGGAACGTCGCGCGCTGTGCGGGATCCAGCCCGACGGTTGGCTCGTCGAGGAGGATGACCTCGGCATCGTGGACAAGCACCTGAGCGAGACCCACCCGGCGAAGCTGTCCGCCGGAGAGCTCTGAGGTCAAGCGATCGCTCAGCCCATCGAGGTCGACCCGCGCCTATGCCCCGACAGCCAGCTCCCATGCCCGGCCGCGCGGAGCCCCTTTCAACCAGGCCGCGTAGGCGACCTGTTCTCGTGCCGTCAGGCCCGGGACGGCGCGGATCTGCTGCGGCATCCAGCCGACCGCCCGCCGGTACGAGGCGCGCTCCGTCCGGCCGACGGGGTGCAGCGGACCGGCCGAGATCCTGCCGCGTTCTGGCTGAAGCACGTCGGCTCCAAGCGCGAGCAAGGTCGTCTTGCCTGCTCCGTTCGGACCCAACAGGACTGTCCTTCCCGACGGGACAGCCCAGGTGAAGCCGTCCAATACCGGGGGCGAGGCTCGTCGGTACCGGAACGTTACGTCGTCGAATGCGAGCTGCATGTCCTGATCAGTACGATACTCTGAGGAAACCGACGTCGAACACGTTCCAGCTGTCCGTGCCACCGCTGTAGTCATCGAGCTGGAACTGGTAGTCCGATGCTGGTTGTCGGCCCCAGTCGCCGGTAGCACTCACCCAGCAGAAGAGGGTCTTCTGCCCGCGATTCTCCGCCGGCAAGAACAAGCGCATCCTCTGCAACGAAACCTTCGCCCAGTCATCGCTGCCGTTCGTCGTGTTCTCGTCCCGGCAGGTGTCGAACCTGATTGTCGTGGCGTTGGCATCTATGTCCCGGTCCGTCCAGGTCCGGGAGTCGAAGGAGCGGTGCGCGTTGATGATGTAGGAATCCCAGGACCCCTCCGCAAGCGCCGTTCCGACGGTGAGGATCGAAAGCAGCAATCCAGCCACAACACCGGTGTATTTCCTGTGCATTCCCGCAATCCTCCAGTCGTCCACGAGGTCAGCTGAAACAGCCGGCGCTCCGGAAGGCGCATCGGCCGTCTCGCGTCGTTGTCTCGCTGGGAGGTTGACCCCCGGCGACCAGCCTGTCGAGCGATGATTTCCCGCTATAACGTCGCGGGGAATCCCGCTATCCGGTCAGCGTGCAAGGGGATAGTGGGCGGCCGCCAGACGCTCAGCTTGACCGTTACCATCTTGTTTCTCATGCGGCGATCAACTGGCCGCGATCAACCGCGATATGACCAAGGCGGGAGCTGAATCCACCCGCCGGGACCGATGGCCGCGGGGGTCGGCGGCAGCCTCGGTTCCAGACACCTGGCTGAGCGGGCGCGCCTTCTTCGCTGCGTCCCGGATCGCCCCGCGCGAACGCGTCGATCCCGCTATTACGGATCGAGTGCGAGCCAACCCTGCCCTTCAGCGTAGGTCACGAGTTCCGTCCTGCTCAAGGTCCCGTAGCGCTGGAACAGCCGTCGGAGCGAGCTCTCCACGCCGCGAGTGCCCATCCCGAGCCGGACCCCCGCCTCGTCGTTGGTGAAACCCGACCGGACGAGTCGAATGAGCGCGAGCTCCCGCTCGGATGGCGCCCGAGGCTCGGTGGCCTTGCCCCGAGATGCCATCGCCATGAAGGCCGAGCCGCCCCCCGCGACATGGCGAATCGCGGCCACGATCTCTCGGACGCTGCTCGTCTTCAGGAGATACCCGCGGGCGCCAAGCTCGAGCGCCCGTTGCTGGAAGGCCGGGTAGTCGAACGAGCTGAAGAGGAGCACCGGGGGCGGGTTCTCGCGCTCGAGTCGTCGCAGGATCTCGAAGCCGCCGGCCTCGCCCTGGAGCTGAATGTCGCAGAGGACCAGATCCGGCGCCAGGCTACGAGCGAGCGTCAGGGCACCCTCGACGTCCTCGGCCAGGCCGACCACATCGAGGTCGCGCTCGCGACCGAGCAGCTGGCCGAGGCCCATGGCGGTCGACGGATGGTCGTCGGCGATGAGCACGCGGATCATGCCGGCCAGCGCAGCAGCACCATCGTTCCCCCGTCTTGCCGCGGGCCGATGTGGAGAGCGGCCCCGATCGCGGCCGCCCGTTGACGCATGTCGCCCAGGCCGAGGTGGCCGGACCGGAGCGCCCGCTCCTCGTCTCCGGATCGGATGCCGACGCCGTTATCGCTGACCTCGAGCTCAGCGTGACCCGCGTCCACATCGAGCCGCACGCGAATGCTGGTCGGCCGGGCGTGCAGCAGCGCGTTGTCGAGTGCCTGCTGGCAGACCCGGTAGGCCGTCAACTCAACGTCGCGCGGCGGCCGTGCTTCCCAATCGACGCTGGCGCCTTCCACGTCGAGCTCGACGCGGACGCCTGTCCGCCCCTCCACCTGCTCGACGAGCCATTCCAGAGCGGGAACAAGCCCGAGCTGTTCCAGGACGCTCAGCCGCCGTTCGGCCATCAGGTCTCGCAGTTCGGCAGCGATGCCGCGCAGTCTCTCGGCTGCCTGTTCACCTGAGGCACCTTCCTCGATTGACCGGATCACGGCAGACAGGTCCGGCAGGACGTCGGCGTGGAGCTCGGTCGCCAGGCGGGCGCGCTCGCGCTCGATGGCGGTCACCCGCGTTCTGCTTCGACCGGGGACGAGTTCGTCGACGACGAGTCCCAGCGCGGCCACGGGCGATAGCGTGGACAGTGGCGTCCCCGTCCCCGTCCGCGCCCGAGCTCGCGCGAACGCCGACCGGACGGTCACTCCCAGCGCCACCGCGGCCAGGGCGAGGCTGACGGCAACCGACAGGTCGCGAAGGATGCGCCAGTCCTCTCCTGCGGTGACATACGACACGCCCCAGACAAGGAGGAACGCGGCGCCGGTCCCGAGAACGATCCACCGCGCGTTCCGCGCCACGGGGCGAGCTGCCGCCACCACGTAGAGCGCGCCGATGAGGGGCCCTCCAAGCTCGAACGCCAGATTGAGCGGCGGATCCACGATCAGTGCGCCAGTGAGCGACGTGACGATCGCTGGCGCAAGGGCAAGCCACCAGGCCACGGACGGTACGGGGCGGAAGGCAAGGATCGCCAGCCCGAGGGCGACGATGCCGGCGACCAACAGCTCCGGACCGGGCGGCAGGTCGTGGCGCTGGATGGTGATCCGGACCGCCCCATCGGTGACGAGCACGGACGTCCATTCGCCCGACGGGAGCGCGTCGCCAGGACTGACCCCGACGACCTCCATGCCGGGCCGGATCCCGTTGTTCCAGGCGACGCCTCCCGGAGCGACGGATGTGACGAGCCATCGATCGTCAGGCTGAGGGGCGAAACCGACATCGATGGCCGGGGTGCCGACCACGACCAGCCAGCCCAGGGCCATGAGCGCAACGAGGTCGATGGCGAGGGCGACGACGAACGCGGTGGATGCGGAACGCGCCCCGCCGATCGAACCGACCCGCGACGCCGAAGTCACCCTGACCGTCCCCTGGATGCGAACACGCAGTGATCATACTTGGTGGCCTCGCCGCCCCACTCTGCGGAGAGCGATGCCCGTCCCGAGATGGCCGGCCCTCGGCGTGATTCCACGCCGCGGCCTGACGTGATTTCCGGCCTCGCCATCCGACCCACCAGCCGCCACCCTTGGTGGTGCGTCCCTCATTGCGCGGTTGGGCGTACCCGGATCCGCAAACCACGACCTGGGGCCACCGCGATGTCTGGATGAACGGGCAGTGGGAGTAGGTGCAGACCAAGTCGAGAAGATCGGTTGGTATAGGACAAGACCTCAACAGCAACACGAACAAAGCTGGGGACAGAAATGCGCATTCAGATCGTTGCCACGTTCCTCGTGTCCGTTCTGATGACCATTGGGGTGGTCGGGCCAGTGGCGGCCGCGAATCCTACGCGGGACGCTGCACGCCTGACGGACGTCGTTGCCCGAGCTAGCGATCAAAACGCGGCATTTGCTCGACTCAGCCCTGCCGAACAACGGTCTGTCCTGGATTACACCAGTCTCGCGACAGTCACGACCACGCAGTCGCCAGTCACTCGGGTCACGGGTCCGACCTCTAGCCTCCTGGGCGCTGTTGCCGTGACATGTTGGACTTGGACGTGGGGCCGTGATGGGAGGAACCCTATTGGTGTCCTTCTATGGACGTTTAAGCAGCGAATCGATTGGTGTGGAGACGGGACGAGGATCACGAATACTCCTTGGCGACAGGTGACTGCGACACTCAACTATCCTTGGTGGTCGTACAACGGGCTCGTCGGGGACTTTACTGGGGGAGGACAAGGCCTCGAATACTACCGGTCGTTCGTGCAAGGCAGTTTCAGCTATCGCCCACCAAACCCCCTCTCGAATCAGGACAATCTGCCGTGGCTTGACATGACAGCACACGCTGATGGTCGTGGCACCGGAAGCGGAGGAGGTTGAACATGACCGCCACGGAGTGGTTGCCCAGGATCGCCATCGTTCTGCTGGGCCTTCTGGTCTTGGTCTTGGTTCTTAGCCTGTTTGGTAGGAGCGTCTCTGGCTGACCCAAGATCCGCGTTTTGGATCGCCGAGATGGTCCGGGGTCAAGGTCCTCGGCTGGCGGCTCGTTGGCCAAGCGGAGGGCGGCGTGGGGACCGTGGCGCCGCCCTCGCTTCGGCCCCGGCGTCCCAAAGACGTCGCTTGAAGCCCTGGTGCTTCCCTGGTTCGCGTGGGTCCCGTCCTCGCCGGCCCCCTCTTGCCCCGCGCACCGGCGGCCGGATCATCGACTCGGCCCATCGCACGGCGTCCAGCGCATCTCGGACTGCTTGAGGCGTCCGCCGATGAGCGTCGCGCGACCGGCCTCGACGACGCCCGAGCCGACAAAGAGGCCGAGCGCCAAAAAGAGGCCGAGCGCCAAGGAGCGACAGTAGCGCATCCCCTCGCGGTTGTTCGCGAACGTACTGGTCGCGTCCCGAGGCGTGTCCCCGAGCGGACCAGGGGCGTCGAGTTCGGTAAGGGCCTCGAGGTACGCCCTCGATCGCCCCCGGCGTCGAGGGCGTCGCGCCAGACCGGATCGTCGACCCCTCTGTGCGGGAGCGGGTATGCGACCCCGGACGGCCGGCCCTCGGCGCGATCCCACGCCGCGGCCTGACGTGATTCACGCTCTCGCCATCCGACCCACCAGCCGCGACCCTCGTGGTGCGTCCCTGGTTGCGCGGTTGGGCGTCAACCGAGCCGTAGACCACGACCCCTGGAGGCACGCCGATGGCTGGACGACAGAGACTCCGCTCGCAACTCGTCGCCGGATGGACACTCCTGGCCGTCTTCGCCGCCGGCGGGCTGCCCGCCTCGGTCTCGGCCGTCCCAGCCAGGGACGTGACCCCGGTCGTCTATCTCGGGGCCCAGCGGATCGACCCGGGCGCGATCGTCGATCTCTACTGCCACGATCGGGACTACCCGGTCATCCGCTGCTTCCTGACCGCCGAGCAGCGGGCCACGGAAGAAGTCCAGGCTGCTGGAGGGATCGAAGCGGCGACCCTCGACCCGACCGCCACCGCCCTCCTGAGCCCGTACGTCCGCTGGTACCGCGATACGAACTTCGCGGGCCCGAGCTTCGAGGCCTACCTGGCCGAGCCGGATCTGGCCGCCATCGGCTGGGACAACAAAATCAGCTCGTTCACCCCGCTCAATGGCGGCCACCCAGCCTGGTGGAGCGGACCCAACAGGACGGGCACAAAGTGGGACTGGGGCACCGCCTCGGTCGGCGTCCTCGGCGCCGCCAACGACCAGTTCTCGAGCGTGGCGAAGCTGTGAGGCGTGCCTCACCGACGGATAGGAGACCGTGCCTATTGGACTCGATAGGCACGAAGGGTCCCGTCAATGCCGCGGAATGTTGCGGCGCCCACTTGCGAGCGTTCCGTCGGGACGGCATTGCGTTCGGTGGGAATGACTGATTAAGAAGGGCCAACTCAAGGAGGAGGCACGCATGAGACGTAGGATGCTCCCCGGTGTCGTCCTGGCGGTAGGAGCAGTCGTTGCTCTGGCCGCTGTCACGTCGGCAGAGGCACAGGACCCGAGCCGACTCATGATGACCGGGCTTCGGTCGGCCGCCGAGCGAGGCGATCGCCGAGCCCAGGCCGCCTTAGCTGATCTGACTGCCTTCGCGGCGTCAAAGGGTATCGATCTATCCAGCGTCGTCGCCGAGCCTGTCGCAGACGTTCGCACCGAGGGCCGGATGAGCCTGCGCGCCTCGGGTATGGCTCCATTCTGGATCGATGTCTTCCAGGACGTCAGACTAGACGCCAACTACAGCATCGACGACTACGTTCGCGATCGACGTGCCGCCGCGATGGCACTCGAAGGCAACAAAGCCTATCGTGGTCGCCTCGCGATGGATGGGTTCGCGCCACTCGAACGACTGTGCCAGCTGCGGGACTCGACCAACGCCGTAATCGATGACGCCGACGTGGACGTGTGGCTCGGCGATACGTGGGTTACGCGCTTCGGCTTCGGCCCCGATCGCCCGGACTTCTGGGCAGGTGACTGCGCGACCCTGACGGACAACATTCGCGCGCTTCTCGCCCAGACACCCGCGGACGATGATCTCGGGGCACGCGTAACCGAGTCGCGGCTGACCATCCAGTCGGCCAGACTGAGCGTTGGGAGGCCGGGCATAGCCGAGCTTCTGCAGCAAGACGACGTACTCCTCTTTGACCCAGAGGACGATCTGCTCGCCGAGTGGTCCGGACGCGCTTCCCATGTCCGGCTAGTGGCACCGATCAACGCCTTCGCCGCTGCCATCTCAGCCAGAGTCAGGTCGGGCCAGATTCCGGAGCCGTTCCTCCCCATCGATCTGAGCCTTCCGAAGGAGGTCGTACCATGAAGCGAAGGATCAGTACAAAGCGAAGGATCAGCACACTCTTGATCGCAGCCCTTCTGGTCGGCCTGTCGCCGGGTCGGGCGCTGGCGACGGACGTGGTCTGCACCGTCAATAACGGAGCGGTGAATGGCTCTGACTCGCTTGGCGGCGCGTACCCGGGGGTCGACAATCCCAACAACGATACTGGGTCGTACTCGGTAGATAATCTCTGGCACGACGCTACCGAGTACGAATGGTGCTCGCCGAGCCGCGACTGGTTCAAGGACACCTATATCCGTTGGAGCGCGGCGACGGTGTCGGCAACGCTGATCCCTCAGCGAGCATCTCGAACGCTCCAAGTAGAGCAAAACGTCATCCCGCCAGACTCCTATAACTGGGCTGGCGGCCGCGACTCCAACCTCCCCTGGACAAACTTCTACGTCGCGGACGCGGCCGAGCAGAAGATTGATGGATATGAGGACGTATCGTTTGGGATCTATGACCCAGGAACGATCGTGGCCGGTGTCAACTACTACGCATATCTTCAGTGGGAGCAGGAGGCCGATGGCGGTTTCCTGGACGACAGCGCGTTGGTGAACTACGTCGACACAAAGATCACCTGGGGTACGAAGCTCTACACCGTTGTCAACTACGACATCATCGGCCGCTGGTCGAAGAAGATCGCCAACAACAAGTGACCAGTCGCGGGTCACGTGGAAAGTTGCTCGTCGTTGGTGCTTCACTCGTGCTCCTTCTCGTCGTCGTCGTCGTCCCAGGATTCAACGCTGCCCTCGCGCCTCCAGACACTCCTGCGCCTCTTGGCGCGGAGGCCCTGGCTGTCGAGATTCGAGATCGGTTCGACTCGGCCATGGAGATAGGGTTCCCCGCGTATCGCGTGGCGATCCGCGAGTGGCGCGAGCGCAACGGTTCGTATCTGGTTGGCGTGGACGTCTACGCCGTCACGTTCGGACCCTCGCCGCGTCGCGGTTACGCGATTGCGGGATGCTGGAGGCCCGGCTCCCGTGGTTTGTCGTTCTCCGGAGGCTGGGCCGACGACGCCGTTCAACTCGCCGACGTCTTGGTGCAATGGAACAGCATCCCCAGTACTTGCGAATGACAAACTGAAGCCGACCCATTGGTCGGCCCCGGCGACCAATTTCGTCACCGTCTTCGCCGTTCAAGAATTCACGAGTCGAAGCAGTTAATGGCACCGACGGGACGCGTGGGTCCGTCCCTCTAGTGCTTGCAGCCCACGGTGAAGCTGGACATCGCGGACAAGAAAGAGGGAAAGTCCAAACCTTGTCGACATCAGTACGGCGTTCTTCATGCTGGCGGCAAACGAACCAGCGGACTATGCGTGGTCTCTGCCATGAAGAGGCGGCTCCATCAGTCTGTTCCCTCGGCTCGCTTGCTACGCCAGACGCCCACAGATACAGAGTTACCGACACCCCGTACGAAAGGAGAGGTAGATGGGCACACGGGACGACGGAATCGCAATCCATCCGACTGGCCGTCATCGGCTCGGTCGCGTAACTGAGATCATCTCGCGAGTCACTGAGCCCGAACACCGACGCAGAGGCACCCTCGTCGTGATCATCGCTGCGATCGTGGTGATCGCCGTATTGCTCGCGGCAGGATTCGGCGCATGGCGAGGAACCAGTCAACCATCCTTGACGGAATGGTAAGCGGAACCGACAGTGGTGGACGAGGCGCTCGTCGCTGATGCTCGTACCGCATGCTTGCGCGATGCGGAGACCAAAAGTCGGTTGCTCGTGCGGGATCAGCGTGGGCCCACCATTGCACTCCTTTTCGTGCAGGGACAGGATCTGGTCACATGTGTTGCGAGCCGTGGCCGCAGCGGAGCAGTTGAAGCAGCCGCCGCGAGCCACACGAGAGTTGTGGCTTCGGCAGGTCTGAACATCGTGACAGAAATGACCTCTCCGGCCGGGTCCGGTTACGCTGGCTATCGCGTTTTTGTAGGTTCTGTTCCAGCGCCGGCCAGTTCCGTGGTGATCGAGCGCGCAGATGGCGCCGTCATCACCGCGTCGGTCAGCAGCGGATACTTCTTGGCTTGGTGGCCCACGGCGATCGAGGCAACGGTCGTCGCGTCGGTGGACAGTTCCGGTCGACCGCTGTCCCGAATCCAAGACCCCGAAGGCCTCCATCCCTAGACATGTGGACTGGGAACCGTGTCGACGCCGGGACCTCCTCCTGGGCAGTCAGCAAGTATCAGTCTCCGCCTCCAGAGGTCCTAAGTGCTGCGGCACGGATATTCGGTGATGTATTCACGCCGCCTCGGGCCATGGAGCTGCTCGGGCCGCCAGCCGCTCGAGCATCCTGGCGAGGTCGGCTCGGGTGAACTTCCACTCGAACGGCTGGGCGAGGATCTCGGAGCGGGCCTGGAAGGCCAGGATCCGGGCGGCGACCCTGGTCACCCCGCCGGTACAGATCGCGCACGAGCGGGGATCCCGGTGCTGACACGAATCCTGCGTCGACCTGCGGGGGCGTTGCTGTTGACTGCCGTCCTGGCTGCCCTGGCGTGCGGGGGCGCCCAGCAGGTCGAGGAGTCACCGCTGATGTCCTTGCGGCGGACCTTGCCGGAGGACACCACACTCCGGCTGCCCAACACAGCACCGCCCGTCTTGATCGACGCGGCGCTGACCTCTGGCGATGGAACGCCAATCGTCAGTTTCTACTCGCTCAACGAGCCCATCGTCTCCGTTTGTCAGGCGCCACGGGACCAGTGCCTGCGGCTCCTGCCGACCGCTGAGGTGATACCTCGAGCCGACTCCCAAACTAGCGTCACCGTGCTGATCGAAGGTCAGGAGGCTGGCGCCCAAATGGCCCTGTCGGAGGCGCTCAGACGCTATTGGTCCGCGGTCGATCTAGTTGCAGGAAGACCTGCCTGGCTCGGCCGTCGCTCAATTCGCGGATCGGGGGCTCCGCCACTCAGGCTGGGCCACGACGCTCAAGAGAGGAGCTCTCGTGGATCGAAGACGAGTCCGTTCGTTCCTTGCGGCGACGCTGGTCCTTTCCAGCTCCAACCATTCGTCTAGTCGAAGAGTCCGGCTGATTGCAATAGTCGCCATGTTCCTATTGGTGGCGACCACCGGTCTCGTACTGACGCAGGGGCCCAATCTTGCTCCGGAGACAGGACTGGCGGCTTGCCCGGACGTCCCGGAAATCTGCGGGCCCGACTTCCAGGTAGCGGCGATAGCCTGGGATAGACCCGATCGAGTCCAATTGAATGTCGTCGTCAGGGAGCCGCCATCGCGAGCCAGGATCGAGGATATCTTTCGGCAGCTTGCCCATGCGCGCCCTGGTAAATCCATCGTTGCCTTCATGTTCGATGAATCGATCGGCCCGGAGCGGTACGGTTTTCGGGTCGAGGTCGCCTGGCAAGGGTCGGGCCAGTTCCCGGCTGTCGCGAACCCGGCCGAAGAGGAGAGTTGGGTCGCAACGGACTCCGTGATTCCAGGATCGGCGCCTCGCCTCTTTTGGGGTCCCGCCGCACCAGGAACATAGCGGTCAGTCGCCAGGGCGACCGTCTCCCATGGCCACTGGGACCACTCGGGCAATGCTGGTCTCTTCGACGGATGGACCTGGTTCGTCAATATGGCCGAACGCGCCGTCATGTTCGATCACGAGAATCGCGCCTCAGCGGTGATGGACGACGAGGGAGCGACCAGGCGCCGGGCCACACCCCCGGCCACATCGTGCGGCTGGTCCGATTGGTCGAATCGGGGCCGGTTCTGTTGTCCGACGACCTGTGGCACCAGGCACAAAGCCGCCGCCATCGGCTCGTGCCGATCTACAACACGGATCGAGCCCAGACGCTTGCCTCGATGGACCGGGTCGAGGCGATCGTGGCCGCGACCGGCGCCCGCGTGATCATCCAGCACGATGTGGAGGACTGCGCCCTGCTGCCGCGGTTGCCGGCAAGCCTCAGATAGCGGAGGGCCCGGCTCGGGTCAGGCCCGGATCACCGCCAGCACGGCTACACCGACCCCGATCAGCGCGACGCCCATGACCTGGATGCGAGCCATGCGCTCACCGAAGAGGATGAACGCCGACACGACGGCGATCGCCGCAAACTGGGAGCTCAGGACGGCGGCCATCGCCGGGCTTGCATGCGCACCGGTCACGTAGGACGTGGCACCGATCACCTCGAAGATGCCGGAGGAAACCACCAGCGGCAACGCCCGGCGCGACAGCTGCAGCCGACCACTCACGATCAGGGGGACGGCGATGAGGATGATGCCGGCACCCCGCGAGGTGAGAAGGATCCACGCGATCGGCACGTCGCCGAGGCGAGCGCTCGTGATCAGGCCGATGGAGAACGCGATGGCGGCCGCGATCGCAAGGAGGACACTTCGTCGGGTCGCCGCCGCGTCCTCCGGCATATGACGCGGCCTGGCGGCGGGCTGCGGGGCGGTCGGTGCTGGAACGTACTCGTTGGGATCGTCGGGATCGATGGCGACGAGCGGGGCGTCGAGCTCCGCCACTTCGTCCGCTCGTCGATCGATCGAAGCCAGGACCACACCGACGGCGATGGCCCCGAGCACGAGGGCGGTCGGCACGCCCAGCGCCTCACCGAGGATGACGGAGGCTACGGCGGCCGCCGCGCCCTCCGTTGAGACGATCGGTGCCACGATCGAGACGCGGCCGATCACGAGAGCGTGATAGGCGAGCACCAGCCCGGTCGTGCCGGCAACGCCATTGATCGCCATTCCTGCGATCTGCGCCAACGACATCGGGGCGAGGGTGGGCAGCGTCGCAATGGTCGGCGGGATGCTGACGACGAAGCCGACGATCATGACCCACGCGAGTACGGACATCGGTCCGATCATTCGACTCGAGCGCGACGAGCCGAGCGTGGCAATGGCCCAGGAGATGGCGGCCCCAAGGCCGCCGATAATGGCGATCATTGGCGGGAATTCTGACAGTCGCGCAGCTGAGCCACATTCGGGCGCCGAATGTTCGCGCTGTGCCCTTTGTGAGTGGCTCTGGTACCATCCCCGTTCGCGCCCGGGCTGTGCCGCCCGCGCCTGAAGAGATACATCCCGCACGAGAGGTTTCGCACCTTGGCAAAGACGCCCCGGACATGGACAGGCGCACGCACGCCGTCGGGCCTGAAGCGTGTCCGCACCGCTGAGCGCCGGCATGAGATCCTCGGGCCGCGCCGAACCGCTGCGAAGACGCTCGTCAAGAACGCCCTCACCGCCGCGACCTCGCCGACCGAGGGGACCGACCCGATGGTTGCCCTGACCGACGCGATCAGCGCCCTCGATCGCGCCGCCAAGACCGGCGCCATCCACCCGAATGCCGCGGCTCGACGCAAGTCACGCCTCGTGCGCAAGGTGAACGCTGCCGTTGGTGGCACCGCTACGGTCTCGTCCCGCGTGGCCAAGACGATCGGCAAGACCGCCGCGCTCAAGGCTGCCAAGGCTCGCATCGCCGCCGGAAAGGCCGGCAAGGCGAAGGGTGCCCAGACAGCGGCGGGCAAGGCGCGCGCCGCGCTGAGCAAGTCGAGCCGCGCGGAAGCCGCCGCAGCCGCGAGTGCGGCCGCAGCCAAGGCTGCCGCCAAGGCCGTCGAGGCCCCGAAGGCAACCAAGACGACGACCAAGACGACGACCAAGAAGCCGGCTGCGAAGGCCGCCGCCAAGCCCGCCGTCAAGGCGAAGGCGACCAAGGCTACGGCGGCGAAGAAGCCGGCCGCGAAGAAAGCTCCCGCCAAAAAGGCCAGCAAAGCCTGACCTGGTCAACCCAACCGCCTCACCTGCGCCCCGGCATTCGCCGGGGCGTTTCGTTTTCGGGGCCAGGGTGCTGGCCGCCCAGCCGCCCGCACCGTGTCAGTCGGCTTTGGGTCTCGTGAGGCCGTACAACGCGCCGCCGACCAGTCCGAAGCCGCCTGATACCAGGATCAGCAGTGCGGCTGAGGTCCACTGCTCGGCCCAGTAGTAACTCGAGAACGTCGCGGCATTGGTAACACCGGCGTTGGCCAGCACCTCGGGCTGCCTCTCGAGGTAGCGACGATAGACGCAGTCACCGCCGGTCTGGCACGTGACCCGACCGCCGAGACCCGGGTCACGGTAACCGTCGTCCGCAACGAAGAACAGTCCCTTCACGGCCAGCAGCAGGGCGGCGAAGGTCAGGCCCGTCACGAGGCCGGCGAACAGAGCATTGGTCGTGATCCGTCCCCACGCACCCCGTCGCGTGCTGGATCGTGCGTTCGCGTAGTACCCGATGAGCATCCCGGCAGGTACGGCGAGCGCCCAGTACACGGGCTCGATCGGGATCACGAGCAGGAAGCTCACGCCAATCGTGATCGCCATGCCGATTCCGACGTACGCCGCGGTGATAGCACCGCGGTCCACGATTCGGCTCAACACCTGGCGCCGGCCTGCTTGGTGGGCGCCCACAACGTGACCCGCAGGAACCGGGACGTCACGCCCCCGCGCTCGCGAGCGCTGCACGCCCGAGGAACTGTGCGGCGCCGCCAAGTTCTTCCTCGATCCGGAGCAGCCGGTTGTACTTGGCGACACGTTCCGATCGCGATGGAGCGCCCGTCTTGATCTGGCCGGTCCCGAGCGCCACGACGAAGTCGGCGATCGTGGTGTCCTCGGTCTCACCGGACCGGTGTGAAACGACGGCGGCCCAGCCTGCGCGGCGCGCGATATCGATGGCCTCGATCGTCTCCGTCAGGGTGCCGATCTGGTTGAGCTTGATGAGCACGGCATTGGCGGACTTCTCCGCGATCCCACGCCGGATGCGCTCTGGGTTCGTCACCAGCAGATCGTCGCCGACGAGCTGGATTCGTCCGCCGAGTCGCGCGGTCAGCGCCGCCCAGCCCGCCCAATCGTCTTCCGCCAGCCCGTCTTCGAGCGAGACGATCGGATAGCGAGCCGACCAGTCATCCCACAGGTCGATCAACTCTCCGGAGTCGAGCGTTCGGCCCTCCTTGGCGAGGACGTAGCGCGTCGGCTCACCGTTCTGCCCGGACCCGGGCTCCACGAGCTCGCTGACCGCCGGGTCAAGCGCGATTCCGACGTCCTCGCCCGGCCGATAGCCAGCCGCCTCGATGGCCCGTACCACGACCTCGAGCGCCGCCTCGTTCGAGGCGAGCGACGGGGCGAACCCGCCCTCGTCGCCCTGTCCGGTGGCGTGGCCCCCATCCTGCAGGAGCTTCCGCAGCGCGGCGAAGATCTCGGCGCCAGCCCGAAGGGCCTCGCGGTACGTTGGCAGGCCGACGGGCATGACCATGAACTCCTGGAAGTCAGTGGAGTCGTGGGCGTGTCGGCCGCCGTTGAGGATGTTGAACATCGGGACCGGGAGGGTTCTGGCGCCGACCCCGCCGAGATATCGATACAGGGGCAAGTCGAGTGCCGCCGCGCTGGCGTGCGCGCAGGCGAGCGACACCCCCAGGAGGGCATTGGCTCCGAGCCGACTCTTGTTGGGCGACCCGTCGAGTTCGACGAGAGCGGCGTCCACGCCAGCCTGGTCGGCGGCATCGAGCCCGATGACGGACGGCCCGATCTGCTCGACCACGTTGGCGACCGCGGTGAGTACCCCCTTGCCGCCGTAGCGTGCCGGATCACCATCACGCAGTTCGACCGCCTCGTGCGCACCGGTGGAGGCTCCCGAAGGGACGGCGGCCCGTCCGACGGACCCGTCCCCGAGGACCACGTCCACCTCGATGGTGGGGTTGCTGCGGGAGTCGAGGATCTCACGAGCCTCAACGAACGCGATCGACGTGTCGATGCTCATGCTGGGGATCCTTCCGGAACACGATCCGGCAGGATTGCGACGCCGGGCAGTTCGCGACCCTCGAGGAACTCGAGGCTGGCGCCGCCGCCCGTCGAAATGTGGGTGAACCGCGAGGCCAGTCCCTGCTGCTGAATGGCAGCCACCGAGTCCCCGCCACCGACGACGACCTTCGCGCCGGCGTCACAACGCTCGGCCAGGAAGCGTGCGATCGCCTTCGTCCCGTGGGCAAAGGACGGGATCTCGAACACCCCGATCGGGCCATTCCAGAAGACGGTCTTGACGTCGGCCAGCGCGCTTTCCATCAGTTCCAGCGTCGCCGGGCCGACGTCGACGATGTGCCACGAGGCCGGGATCTTATCGGCGAGGAGTGTCTTGTACTCGGTCCCCCGCGTGACCTCCTTGGCCACGATGACGTCGACCGGCAGGATCACCCGAACGCCGTGTGTCTCGGCAGAGGCCAGGACCCGGTTCGCCTCGTCGACCATGTCGTGCTCGGCCAGGCTCTTGCCGACGGCCTTTCCCTGGGCCAGGAGGAAGGTATTCGCCATCCCTCCGCCGAGGACGAGGAGGTCGATTTTGGACATGAGGCTGTCGAGGACGTTGAGCTTCCCCGACACCTTGGCTCCGCCGACGATGGCCGCGAACGGTCGAGCCGGTGATTCGAGGAGGTCCGAGAGTTGGGCGATCTCCTGTTCCATCAGGAACCCGGCATACGCCGGCAGGAGCTTCGCGACGCCCACCGTCGAAGCGTGCGCCCGGTGGGCCGTTCCGAAGGCATCGTTGACGTAGATATCCGCGTAGGCGGCGAGCTGTTCCGCGAACTTGGGATCGTTCTTCTCTTCCTCGGCATGGAAGCGCAGGTTCTCCAGCAGAATCAGTTCCCCGGGACGCAGCCGCTTGATCGCGTCAACGGTGCCGACACCAAGCGCGTCGCCGGTCACGGAGACGTTCCGACCGATGAGCTGGGTCAGGCGCTCGGCAGCAGGCCGGAGGCGAAGTCCATCGTGAACCTTGCCCTTCGGCCGGCCGAGGTGACTCGCCAGGATGACCTTGGCGCCATGGGCCAGCAGATACCGGATCGTGGGCAACGCGGCACGGATGCGAGAGTCGTCCGTGACCTTGCCGTCCTCGAGCGGAACATTGAAATCGACGCGTACGAGGACGCGCTTGTCAGCGACGTCGACGTCGCGAATCGTCAGTTTGTCCATATCAGACCTGCCCTCGAAGGTGCGGCGATGGGCGATGGTGCCGGGCGTCGCTCACGCGACGGAGGCGGCCGGCATGCTGGACGCGATCATCTGGATGAGATCGGCGCAACGGCAGCTGTAACCCCATTCGTTGTCGTACCAGGCGATGACCTTGACCAGGTTGCCACCGAGGACCATCGTGCTCGGGGAGTCGATGATCGACGAGCGACTGTCGCCCCTGAAGTCGGACGACACGAGCGGATCGTCCGACACGCCGAGGATGCCGGCCATCGGGCCCGCCTCGGCGGCCTTGAACGCGGCGTTGAGCTCCTCGACGGACGTGTCCCGACCGACCCTGGCGGTGAAGTCCACGACGCTGACCGTCGGCGTCGGAACCCGCAGGCTGAACCCGTCGAACTTGCCCTTGAGGTCGGGGATGACGAGGGCGAGGGCCTTGGCGGCGCCAGTCGTCGTCGGGATGATGTTCTGGCCGGCGGCGCGGGCACGCCGCGGGTCCTTGTGGGCGACGTCGAGGATCCGCTGGTCGTTCGTGTAGGAGTGGATCGTGTTCATCAGGCCGCTCTCGATCCCGACGAGGTCATGGACGACCTTCGCAGCCGGAGCGAGGCAGTTCGTGGTGCAGCTGGCGTTGCTGATGACGTGGTGGGTGGCCGGATCGTACTTGTCGTTGTTGACGCCGAGGACGATCGTGATGTCCTCACCCTTGGCCGGGGCACTGATGACGACCTTCTTTGCGCCGGCATCGATGTGAGCGTGCGCCTTCTCGGCCTGGGTGAAGATGCCGGTGGACTCGAGGACGATGTCGACGCCGAGATCGCCCCACGGCAGCGCTGCGGGGTCGCGCTCCTTGAGCACCTTGATCTCGCGACCATCGATGATCAGTGAGTCTTCCGTGTGGTCCACCGTTCCGGGGTAGGCACCGTACGTCGAGTCATGCTTGAAGAGCAGGGCGTTGAGACTCGTCTCGACGAGGTCGTTGACGGCGACCACCTCGACACCCGGGGCTCGTTCGAGGATGGCCTTGAGGGACTGGCGTCCAATGCGGCCGAAGCCGTTGATGCCGACGCGAACGGTCATGGTGTGGAACCTCCGCGGGGGGCCCTCGCTTCTGACTGAACCGTGGCCGCGCCCGTTATCAAGACATGATTTTCGATCAGGTCGAGTCTACCAGAGGCCTCCGGCTCGCCGATCCCGGGTGTCGCCACTCGCCGATCCCGGGCCCGGCGCCGCCGTGGTCAGACGTGCAGGGCGCAGAGCGGGACCGCCCCGAGCAGTCCCACGTCGTCTCCGAGTTCGGCCGGCACGATGCGAACCCGTTGCCGCGGGATCCGGAAGGCGTACTTCGCGACGGTGTCTCGAACCGGCCGGAACAGCCGCTCACCCTCTCCCTGGGCGACGCTGCCGCCGATCACGATTGCCTCCGGGGTGAACGTATTCACCAGCCCGACCAACAACTGCCCGACGGCGCGACGCCCGGTCTCGATGATCTGGGCGGCCTGCGGGTCGCCCTGGTCTGCGAGCCCGGCGACGTCACTCCCCTCCAGGTCGCGGGGTGCGATCTCGAGGGCACGAGCCGCGATCCCGGGCGCCTCACCGCGGGCAGCCATGCCTGTCGCGATCCTCGCCATCCCGGAGCCCGATCCGATCGCCTCGACATGGGCAGGCGCACCGCAACTGCAGACCGGGCCTTCGATGGCAACCGGGATATGCCCCAGCTCGCCCGCAACCCCATCCGGGCCGCCGTAGATATGACCGTCGATGACGATGGCTCCGCCGATCCCCGTCGAGATCGTCAGGTACAGGAAGTCGCGCAGGCCGCGCGCCGCCCCAAATGCCTGCTCGGCCAAGGCCGCCACGTTCGTGTCCCGCTCAAGGGCCGCAGGCAGTCCGAGCGCCTGCCCGATCGGGTCCCGGAAGGGAACGTCAACGAAACCGGGGCCGAAGTTGGGGGGTTCCACCAGATACCCGGTTCGCGGATCCAGGGGGCCAGGTGAGGCTAGCCCGAGGCCCACGATCGATCGGCGAACCGATGGATCGACGGCATCCGCGGCGAGTTTCAGCTCCTCGATGCAGGCCTGAATGACCGCGGATGGGCCTTCGCCGCCGGGCGTCCGGCGACTGGCGCGAGACAGGATCTGGCCGTCAGCGGCGACCACAGCCGCCCGGATCCTGGTGCCTCCGAGGTCAAGAGCGAGGACGGGCCCGGGGAACGGAGTCATCGGGGGAGCATAGCGCCGAGCAATGACGAACCCCCCGGCGGTTGATCCGACGGGGGGTTCCAGGTTCAGGACGCTGGGTGCGTCAGCCGCCGATCTTGAAGACCTTCGTGCCGCACTTCGGGCAGGTGCCCGAGAGAGCTGGCTTGCCGTTCTTCATCGTGATCTGAACCGGGTTCTGGACTTCGACTTTCATCTTGTCCTTCACGCAATAGGCCTCCGCCATGTGTCCAGTCCTCCTCGGGTCTGTGCTCCCCGGGTCGTTCGCCCGAAGTCGCGATCTTGATTACGCGCCGAGTGACGGTCGCCAGCGATCCGCCCCGGCCTCGACTGTACGACGGTCCATGTCTGCGAGGATCCGGAGCGCTTCGAGGCCCGTTTCCACGCAATCAGATTCCGCCGTCGCCTTTGCGTCTCCCGAAGGAAAGTCTCCGGTCGTCCGCTGAGCGTATACAGCACACACGACTCCTGCTCGACACCGAGCAAGCCCCGCGAGCACCAATAATGCCGATGCCTCCATCTCGAAGTTCATGACGCGCTGGCGCGCCATGTCCGATGCGAGGTCAGGGTATCGGATGGGAAGCTGCGGAATCGGGCGTCCCTGCGCACCGAAAAACCCCGGCGCCGTAGCGGTGATACCCACGTGGTAGCGATGACCGAGCCGATGGGCGGCCTCGATGAGGGCGCCGACGGCCTCGTGATCAGCCACGGCCGGGTAGCCATCCGAGACGTACCAGCTCGTGGTGGTCTCCATGCGAACGGCTCCGGAGGTGATGCACAGATCACCTAGCTGCATCTCCGGCTGCAATCCGCCGCTCGATCCAACGCGAATGAAGGTTGGGTGCTCGGTGATCGCGAGGATCTCGGCGATCACGATCTCAACGTTGTCGGCACCAATCCCGGTCGAGACGATCGAGACCCGCAATCCCTTGTAGAGACCGGTCACCGAGGCGAACTCGCGATTGCGGCGCTCGAATTCGATCGACTCGAGTTTGCTGGCGACCCTGGCTATTCGGTCGGGATCGCCGGGGAGGAGGATGTACTCGGCCAGTTCTCCTGGGCCGAGATCGATGTGGTACTGCCGCTCCCCGGTGGGGAGTGCGACGCGGGGGTCCGCGTTCGGCAACCAGCTTCTCCTCGTGCGTACGTGCCTGCCTCGCGGCGCGAGGTTCGGGCAAGGGTAGACGCACGCTCGAACGGGAGTCAAGCGTGCCCACGCTCGGCTTGAGCATCGGCGATACCCTCAGCCGAGGTGGCGAGGCTGGTCCGGGGCCTGCCTCAGCCCGGTGAGCCGCGCAGCGATCGCCATCAGGACTCCGCGCCGGGCCCGGCGGCGACGGGCGATCGAGAGGGCCAGCGGAGCCGCCAGGGCCGTCAGCGCGACCCCCGCGAGAAGGACGGCGTCGATGAGATCCGTCCCGTCCGGCGGTCCCATTGGCCTCGCTGCACTTGCGGTCGTGGCTGAATTGCGCCCCGGGGCAAGGATTGCCGCCATCGGGATGGCCTCCCCGAGGGCACCGAGTCGAACGATGCCCGCTGGATCCATGACCACGAGACCGAGGCCCGCGGCACCCTGCCGGACCTGGCCGACGATGCCGACGGCGTCGCCGCGGCTCAGCAGGCCCGCGAACCCGGAAGCGTCGCCTGCCAGGTCGACATCCGCTGTGGCAGTGCCATCGTCGAGCGCAAAGCCGGTTTCCGACGTTGCGGCAACCAGGCCACCAACCCGGACCAGTTGGCCGATGTGCTCGGAGAGCGTCGCCAGATCAACGTCGGGGACCGAGTCCGTGCCGCCCGCGCGCCCATACGAGGTTGTCGGCGAGACGGTCGCTGAGCCTGCTCCCGAAGCGCCACCCGAGGCGCCACCAGGGGCCAGCGACACGACGATGATGTCGGACAACTGCCGCGGGACCACAGCCCAGCGGCGATCGGTCGCCGTCGGATAGGCCCGACGGACCACGCCGGTGATCGTCACCGCCTGGCCGGTCGAGAGCGTCGTGGATGGGATCCCGCTCCCGGCCAGTCCGAGGACCAGGGCGTCGCGGCCGGCGACGCGAACCTCGGCCCGCCATCGATCACCCAGCCGGGTCACCTTGAGGACCGTTCCCGAAATACGGACGAGTTGCCACTCTTGCGCTTCGCTCGGAAGGGCGGTCAGTACCGTGGCCGCGGGCATCGCGGCGGGGCCGATCACGACGACCGCGTTCGCCTTGATGCGCGGCGCACCCCACGCCGTGCCCATCGATCCAGAGACACGGAGGCTCGCCCCGATTGCAACGCGCGCAGCGTCCGCGGGCAGGACCACCTCGATCCCGCCACTGTCGTCCTCGATGACGATCTGACGACCCGTGGCGTCCAGCAGGCCGGAGCCCGCGACGACGACGCCCTGGACAGAGACGGATCCGCTCCCGAGCCGTTTCGCCGTCGCGATGCTGATGGTCGGATCCCCGGGTTGATCGGTCGCTCCCGGGGTGCCGCCAGCGTTGGAACCGCCCTGGGCCGCGATGTCGGCCCGGTCGCGAAGGCACAGCCGGTACCCGTCGAGGGCGCCCTTCCGCGAGGCGCGCTGTCCGACGATCCCGGTCAGTCGGACCGTCGTACCGGCCGTGAGATCGGTAATGGAAATCCCGCTGGTCGAGTCGGCGATGACGCGGACTGTCGTCCCGTGCGAATCGACGACGTCGACGGTGATGTCGCCGGACGAACTTCGGCGGGCTGCGCCAGCCTGCGTGCCGACGATCGCTGCGAACAGGCCCTCCGTGCCTTCGCCAAGGGCCGATCCAGCCAGCTCCGTCGGGACGGGCAGCGGTCCGTCTCCGATGTGCGCGATGCCACGGGCGGTCGGCCGCAACTCGAGCTGGCCGTATGGCGCCGCGGACGCGCCCGTGATCATCACGACCCGCCCCCGGAGCAGGGGGCCGGTCCCGTCGGGGAGGCGCACCGCGATGCCGCCGGTCGCGTCGGCAATCACGATCACGGGCGGCGCACCGAGACGACCGGCCTCGGCGGTCACGACGCCGATGACCGTCACCGTCGTGCCCAGCGAAGTGGCGCGGGCATCCGCGATCGAGATCGCCAGCCCGGATGTGGGATCGGGGGGACCACTCGGCGCGGGGGTCTGGGTCGGGGTTGGGCTGGAGCTTGGCGAGGGATCGGGTGTGGCGGAAGGCGTCGGAGTCGGCGTTGCCGACGGAGTCGGAGTCGGAGTCGGAGTCGGCGCAGGGCCCGGCTCGATCGTGAACTCCCCTGGCAGCGTGGCGTACACGCGATATCCGCTCGTGCCGGTGCCCGTGCTGTCCCGCTGGCCGACGGGCCCGATGATCTTGACGTTGGTTCCTGCGGGAACGATGGCGCTGTCGCTGGCGCCTAGTCCGACGATGATCCGGGTTGGCCCGGACCCATCGTCGACGAGCAGGCCGATCCCGTCGGCGTAGCTGGTGGGGGACCCGACCGTTACTCCGCCGACCACGACTCGCCACCCCTCGAGCGGCTCGCCCACCATGCCGGTGCTCACGGTGGTGGGTGCCGGCAGGCCGACGATGCCCTTCGGGACGACGTTCGACAGGCTGACGCGGAGGGTTCGGGTGCCGTACCGCTCATCGATGGTCCCGGAAAGCCGCACGAGCAGGCCGGCGGCGTAGGACACCGGCGGCGTCGTGTCGAGGTAGACCGCGATTCCCGCGCTGCCATCCTGGACAAACCCGACGCGTCCTGATTCGAGCGACGGCAGGTCCACGGTGAGGACGCCCTCGATCAATGCCTGCGACCCGTTCGGCAGCGCCCGGGCATCGCCGATCGGCAGCGGGGTCGGGCTCGACGATGGGGTCGGCGACGGACTCGGGCTCGGCGAGGGGCTCGGGGACGGGCTGGGTGCTGGCGTTGGCGACGGACTCGGTGCTGACGTTGGTGCTGGCGTCGGCACCGGTGACGGACTCGGGGGCGCGCTGGGCGTGGCCGTGGCCGAGGCGCTCGGCGTGGGCGTGGCCGAGGGGCTCGGCGTGGCCGTGGCGGAGGGGCTCGGCGCGGGGCCGGGTACGGGAACGGGCGGCGCCGACAGGTTCTGTGGATTCGGGGCGGTCTGGATGAACCAATCCGCTGCGTTGTCATTCGTGTCCGTGGTGTTGCCGGCCAACCCGCCGGGTCGCCGCTCGATGCTCTGACCGGCCGGCGGCGCCGATGCGGGCGCGCCTTCCACGTACGCGTTCGCGGCATCGCCCCAGCCAACGGCATCGATCGTCGGTCCGCCGATCTGGCGCAGGGCCAGGGAGCCACCGGTCGCGGCGAAGCCACCGCTGTACGTCGCATCCGCGATCGTCGCGTACACGCCCGTCGAGTTCGCCACGAGGAGGTGGCGGCCGGGTGCGAGGATCGTGGTCGATGGCCAGGTTGCCTTGCGGGTGATCGTTCCGCCTGTGGAGGTCACATAGACGAGCTCCAGGCCCGACAGGTCGGCGTCCAGGTCGCCGACATTCGCGACCTCGACGAATTCGTCGGACGCGGAGCTGCCGCCGGTCTGGACCTCGGACACCACGAGCGTCGAAGCGGGCCAGGCCACCGCGGCCAGCGAGCTGCCGGAGTCGCCGACCGGACCAGCCGCCGCGAGCGTGCCGGTCGTGGTGGCGATGAGCACGAAGAGTGCGGCTGCTGCCGCCAAGCGGACGCGTTCCACCGATCGACCTCCGGGCGGGCAGAATCGACGAGCGCTGGCGGGAGAGCGGGGCTGTTATCCCACGGAGCCCTCACTCGATGGTCATCCGGTGGTCATCCGCTCGTCATCCGCCGCTCACCCACGGGTGCACGGTCGCGCGGAGACAGGGGAAGGTCGATCCGCGTACGATGCCCTCCCATTCGCGGACCCCTGTCCATCCACCCCCTGCACTCGAGGAGAGCCCGTGGCCCGTGCGAAGCGCACCGACCGCGCCGATGCCCGTCGTCGTTATCGGCAGGTACACGACGATCCGAACCTGACCGCCGAGGATGACGCTGAGCTCGAGGGTTCGGAAGCGCCAGCCGAGCGTCAGGCACTACGGAGCCCATCGGCACCGGGGCGGCCACTTGGTTTCAGGGCTTCACTGGGCGCCGCATTTCACCGCCCGGATGTCCGGGCGGACATTGCGGCCCTGCCGATGCTGCTGCGGACCCGCGCCTTCCTGATCCCATTGGGACTCGTGGTCGTTGGGGTGGTCGGCATCGTGGCCGTGCCAACGAGCCCGGTGTCCGGGCTCTTCTTCCAGCTCCTCGTTCTCCCGCCGGCGATGGCTCCGATCTTCATCGCCGGGTTCTTCGCGAAGCGGGCGAGCTATCTCCTGGGCCTGATCATCGCGGTGGTCGATGTCATCGGCTATACGGTGTTCATCTACGCGGCGCTGCCCACCTTGAGTACGACGCCGGTTGATGCGGCCCACCAGCAGGATCTTGTCCTGTCAGCGATGGCGGTCGGGCCGTTGTCGGGCATCTTCTTTGCGGCGGGTGCCGCCTGGTACCGACGGTTCCTGAGCTTCTCGAGCGCACAGCGCGCCCGGAGCCGGCCATCGGCGAAGCCCGCGAAGGCGAGTCGTTCCCGCCGCTGATCGGCTGAACCTGGCGATGCGGGGCTGATCGACTAGCCGAGCCGGCGCATGCCGGCGTGGCCGAGTTGCCGGACATCCACGGGTCCAGTCGAACTGGCGGGACCCTCGGGGCCAGTCGAACTGGCGGGACCCTCGGGTCCAGTCGAACTGGCGGGACCCTCGGGGCCTGTCGGACCGGCCGTCTCGGCGGCCATCTCCGGCAGCGCCCGGACTTCGTGCGCAACCACGTTGACGACCGATGATTCGCGCTGCAGATCGCCATCCACCAGCAGGAGCGCGTGCCGCCGAACAACGCTCCGCAGCCGCGCCCAAGTGTCCGGCCAGAGCGTGACGTTGACCATACCGGTCTCATCCTCGAGGGCCAGGAAGACCGTTCCCTTGGCGGTCATCGGGTGCTGGCGGGTGACGACGAGGCCACCGATCCGGACCGGGCCCGCTGTGCGATCCGCGAGCGCCGCGTTCGTCACGGCTCCCAGCCGATCCAATGCCGGCCGGAAGAGCGATACGACCTGCCGCCTCGCATCCAGCCCGACCACCGCATAGGCATCCCCCACCCGTTCCGTTTCCGAGATCGGAGGCAGCGATGGAGCGTCCGTGGCTGGTAGTCGCAGGTCCATCGGCCGGCCGGCAGTTGCGGAGCGCTTGCCGCGGCCCCGTGCCGCGCCTCGACTCGCGCGTCCATCCGCCTTGCCGCGCGCTGCACCCATGACCTCGCGTAGTTGCCAGAGCAACTCACGGCGGGGCCGTCCGAGCGAATCAAGCGCGCCGGTCCGGATCAGCCGCTCCACGGTCTCTTCGGGGAGTCCGGTTCGCTCGACGACATCGGCCAGTGAGACGTACGGGCCCCGTGTCAGCTCGCGATCCAGTAGTGCCTGGTGCTGTTCGCCAATCCCTTTCACGAGGTGCAGCCCGAGCCGAACGCCCCAGCCGACGGCGCTCTCGGCGGCCCATCGATCCCGCGTGGCCGCAGGCGGATTGAAGCAGGCCGAGGACCGGACCGGGCGGGGGTGGGCGGTGATCCCCGCACCCTCGGGGATCGGCTCGCCGCCGTCTCCGTCGTGGGTCCCGTTGTCGCCGGCTGACCCGGCCAATGCCCAGCCCGGTCGGCCGGCCCATTCCGTGGTCGTTCGGTACGACGAGGCATTGATGTCCACGGGCATCACCGCCACACCGTGGCGCTTCGCATCGTTGACCAGGACCTCGATCGGGTAGAAGCCCATCGGCTGCGCATTGATGAGCCCGACCAGGAACTGGGCCGGGTAGAACAGCTTCAGAAACGCCGATTCGTAGGCGGTCCGGGCGAACGCGGCCGCGTGGCTCTTGGCGAACCCGAAACTGGCGAATGCGGAGACCTTGCCGAAGAGTTCCTCGGCCGTCTCCTCGGTCATGCCGGGTTGCCGCAGGCAGCCATCGACGAATTGCCGATGCAGCTTCTCCATCTCGCTCGTCGATCGCCATGTGCCCATGGCTCGGCGGAAGCCATCGGAGTCGGCCGGCGTGAAGCCCGCGACATGAATGGCGACCTTCATGACCTGCTCCTGGTAGAGGATCACGCCCAGGGTTTCGGCGAGGATGGGTTCGAGGCTGGGGTGGAGATAGGTCACCGGCTCGAGACCCTGCTTCCGGCGCAGATACGGATGGACCGCGTTGCCCTGGATGGGACCGGGGCGAATGATCGCGACCTCCACCACGAGATCGTCCAGGTTCCGGGGCTTCGACTTTGGCAAGGTCTGCATCTGCGCCCGGCTCTCGACCTGGAAGACCCCGACGGTATCTGCGGCCTGGAGCATCTCAAAGACCTCGCCGATGTCCTCGGGAATGGCGTCGAGATCGATGCAGGTGGCGCAGTCGGACTCGATGAGCTGGAGCGTCTCGTCGATGGCCGCGAGCATGCCGAGGCCCAGCAGATCCAGCTTGATGAGCTTGAGTGTCTCGACGTCACGCTTGTCGAACTGGACGACCACGCGATCCTTCATCGTCGCTCGCTCCAGGGGCGCGATGTCGATGAGCGGGGCCGCGGTGACCAGCATCCCGCCCGAATGGATGCTGAGGTGCCGCGGAAACCCGTCGATGCGAGCACAGAACTCGAGCCACCGATCCCAATCGGACAACCCGACCGTGCTGCCGGGCGCGGTGGCAGGGCCGGGGGCGGGCGACGCGGCAGGCGCGGGCGCGGCGGTGGCGGGCGCCACGGGCGCCGTGGGGGCGGTGGCGGCTCCGGGCGCGGCTCCGGGCGCCGTGGCGGCGCCACCGCGGCCCATCGTCGCGCTCCGCGGAGCCGGCGGATCCCAGTGACTTGGCCGCCCGAGTCGATCAGTCCGACGCCCGGGTGGCGCAACGGCCCCGGACTCCGGATTGATCGGCCTGCCATCGATCGTGCCCGGAGCGAGTGCCGTGTTCGGTGCCGTGTCGTTCCGGCCGGCCACCCCGTAGCCTGTGCCGCGGCCCGATCGCAGCCAGGCCACGCTGGCCGGGGAGTCGCCTGGGCCGCCCTCGTCATCCGAACTCCCACCGGCCCTGATGGAGAGCTTGGAGCCAGCGGCCATCGCCCATGTTCCAGGGCCCGGGTCAAGCGTGCTGGTGCCATGGCTCCCCGCACTCTCGGCGCTCCCTGCGCTATCCGCACTCTCCGCACTCTCGGTACCCCTCGCACCTAGGGCTCCCCATTTACGATCCGGAGTCGTGGTAGGTGCGGATCTGCCACTGATCGAGGCGACCTGGCGAGAGTCAGCCTCGGAATCCGTGCTCAGCCGGCCGGTATCAAGCGTGGATGCCCCACCAACTCGGGCCGACCCCGTGTCTTGCACGACCCCGGGTCGTAGGTGGCGGAGATCCGCGACGTCATGGCGATTACCACGACCGGGGGGCGTACCTGACGGAACGGGCCCGACCGGGCCGCGACCCACTCCCCTCGCGCCCCCCACTCCCCCCGCGCCCCCTGGCTCCGCCACTCCCCCCGGGCGCCGGAAGAACTCCGCGAACTCGCCGTCGGCTTCGAGGTCCCGCCGGACCATCACGCTGTCGTAGGTCTCGAGCGCCTTGGCTACGCGGTCCACCAGCGGCCGTGGGAACCCGAGCGCGTAGCCAACCTCCCGGACGGCGGATCGAGCTCGATACGTCACGAGGTTGCAGACCATTCCGGTGTGCTCGGGCCCGTAGCGACCGTAGACGTACTGGATCACCTCTTCGCGCCGCTCCGACGAGAAGTCGATGTCGACATCGGGGTAGCTCGTCCGACCCTCGTTGATGAACCGCTCGAAGAGGAGGTTGTGGCGGATCGGATCCACCCGGGTGATCCCGAGGGCGTAGGCGATGATCGAGTCGGCCGCGCTCCCCCGCCCCTGCGCCGGAATGGCCCGCTCCTTCGCGAAGCGCATCAGGTCCCAGCAGATGAGGAAGAACTCCGCGAGCCCGGTCTTCTCCACGACATCGAGCTCATGGGCGAGTTGGCGGACGACCGGCGGCGAAACCGGGTGATACCGCCGC